>JBLGAM010000160.1:0-6799 GCA_047612305.1 Planctomycetota bacterium
AAAGTTCAGAGTAGAACTCCAAAGCATGTTTGCTGTTTTTTAATGCTTTTTCAAAAAAACGAGCTCGCTCTGGGATATAAACTTCGTAGATGGGAATAGGACCTTTTCCAGGAATCATAGCTCGAGTGGCTTTCCAAATAAACCGATCCGAAGTCGCCCATGCAAAGTCATTTACTTTGTCTGCGACAAAGCGCCAAGTCAAGATTTTACCATCCAAAGTTGCTTTGCCTGGACCTTTCTCTGCTTCTGATACGATCGTAACTTCCTCATCAGAAATCAAAATAGTGGATAGCCGCTGAATAGCTGTTGGCGTGAGCACCTCTTTGGGGTTTTGCAAAACTCCCGTGCCACTCACTATCCAGCCCGCCGGTACCGTAATAGAAACATCAAACTTTCCGAAATTATTGAAAAACTCCGCTGGACCGAGGTACAAACTAGTCTCCCAACCTCTTAAATCATCATATTTGGCCAATCTTGGAAACCACTGCGTGGGCTGAAATAAGGTGCTATCGAAGCGCTGGGTCATGCGATGCCCACGACCATTATCTCCACCCGGGAGCTTGGTGTTCCATTCGATTTCCAATTCAGCTGTACTTCCTGCTTTGATGGGATCCAAAAGTGAAATGGTAGCAATGGTACTTTTAAGCCCCGAAGCCTTCAAAGTTGGAGGATCATTTCTTCTCGATTGATCAGCATTCAAATCCACTGTTTTTCCATCCACTTTGATGGAGGTAACGATCATTCCAGCCGTATTCTCAGCTGGTTTTGAAGTTCCTCTCGGCACATCCCCCCGAAATACATTGTGATCTAATCGAAGCACAATTTGACCTAGATCATCTGGACTGGTATTGTGAATTAGAATTTTTTCTGAGCCAGTAATCGTCTGATTGGAAGGATTTAAACTTGCTTTGATCGTAAAGTCTGTTTCCAATTGCCAATAATTTGGGCCTGGTGTTCCTGAAAAATCCCGTGTCCCAGCATCAAATGCCTTTCGAATCGCATTTGTCATCGGCACATCTTGTCGGATCACACGATTTTGAGTTTCAATACTGGTTCGTTGGGCTTTTGAGGGGGATTGCTGCGCGATTACCTGAAAACTTATTAACAAAAATGGCAAAAACAGGTTTCTCATAGTGGAGTTATGTTTAAATCTTGAGCAAAAATTAATTAATTATTTTCTAATCTGATTCTAAAAATCAGACGCTCGACAATTAAAAATTGAAATTTTACCTCTAATATCACCTGAAAAGATGAAACAATGTTTCTGTTTTTGGTAAAGAAACTATCCAGAATAATCTTTAGCATGGATTTTTTAAAAATAGTATTACTTTGAAACTGCTAATAATTCAAAACGACTCCCGCTGAGACTTAAATAATATTAATCAAAAAAACAGCTTGCCTGTATGACAAATACAATAACCAGTACATCCCATCAACAGATTTGCACATTCACGCTCTTTAGATTTGAAGGAATAGATATGCTTTGGATTTTTGCTCAAATGCAACGTTCGTTGCCAAAATTTACCCAAGTACAAGGATTGAAATTTTTCAAATTGATGGGTAGCGGAGGTAATAATGGATTTTCGAGAATCTTAAACCCAAACGTGTATGTGTTCCATGGTGTTTGGAATTCGGAGGAAGATGCTCAAAAATATTTTCAGCAGTCAGCTCATTTTAATGAATTTAAGTCCCGCGCTACTGAAGTTTATACAGTCTTTATGCGTGCCACAAAATCGTCTGGATCTTGGTCTGGTGCAAATCCTTATGATCAAACTTTCCCAATTCAAGATGGGAAAATAGCAGTCATTACTCGGGCAAAGATAAAATTGAGATATTTGCCCAAATTTTGGAACTATATCCCCAAGCTGAGTCGAAAATTAGAAAATCAAGATGGCTCCATTTTCTCGATAGGAATCGGAGAATATCCTTGGTTTATGCAGGCTACATTCAGCCTTTGGAAGGATTTGGATTCAATGAAAGCTTATGCCTATCAAAGTGATCTTCATACAAAAGTAATTCGAAAGACTAGAGAACTTGGCTGGTATAGTGAAGATTTGTTTGCCAATTTTTCTCCCTATCACACTGAAGGAACATGGACCGGTATAGATCTGCTGCAAATAAACTAATACCACTAAAGCAAATCTTTTGATCAGAATTTTTAAAAGGAGAATTTCAGTAATTTATAAACCGTAAAACAAATTATCTGTAATAGAATCTTCTGTCCATTTCATATTTCGCCTCCCGAATAAGATCATATCTGATAATATTAAAAAAGCTTGTATATCACATTGAAATACTAATTTGAATGCAGTTAAAGGATAAAAATCAATTTAACTTTTTTGCTACGGGCAAAAACACTTAATTTCATTTCAATATTGCCTAATCATTTCGAACAAGTAACCAAATAATTTCTACAAGCTAGTCGAGGGAATGTATCCCTAGCCTGAGGATCAACAAAAAACATGAATATTCTCGTAATTGACGTCGGTGGATCAAACATTAAAATATTAGCAACTGGCCAACCTGAGCGCATTAAAATCCCTTCAGGTATAGATTTTTCACCAGAAGAAATGATTCCATTAATCAAAGAGCATGCTTCCAATTGGAAATATGAAGCAGTAACGATGGGCTTCCCAGGCGTAGTCAAAAACAATAAAGTCATCACCGAACCTATAAATCTTGGCCAGGGTTGGGAAAGTTATGACTTTGAAGGATCTTTTAGCTGCCCGGTTAAAATTGTCAATGATGCAGCAATGCAAGCAGTCGGCAGCTATGAAGGCAAAAAATTGCTTTTTTTGGGTTTTGGGACTGGTTTAGGCACCGCTATGGTGATCAATAACACTATTTTACCACTGGAGGGAGGACATTTACCTTACAAAAAGGGAACATTCGAAAACTATGTGGGAAAAGAATATCTGACTAAAAATGGATCTACGCGCTGGGAAAAGCATGTCATGAATTGCATAGAGCATTTTGCAAATGCATTCCAGCCGGAGGATATTGTTTTAGGAGGAGGGAATTCCAAGCTCCTAACTCAGATTCCTGAAGGATGCCGATTAGGCACTAACCAAAATGCTTTCAAAGGTGGATTTCGGCTTTGGGAAGAAGATTTTAAGTTTTAATGTGGGTAAAGTAAGTTTATACACCCTACTTTTATTTGCGAGTTTTGGCAGTCTTCTATTGCCCGAAAATTGTGTTGCACAAGTTGTTAATCCAATTCAGTTTACTAGACAAGACAGTCTTCGTGGAGCTATTACCCCTCAGCGAGCTTGGTGGGATTTACAGCATTATCACCTCCAGGTCAAAGTAGATCCAGATCAAAAATTCATTTCAGGAACCAATACCATGACTTATAAAGTCATTGGAAGTCAGCAGCCACTTCAGATTGATTTACAAGCTCCTATGGTTTTGGATAAAGTGATTCAAAATCAAGTTGAGTTGAATTATGAACAGGACGGTTCAGCCTATTTTATAGAATTGAAAGACTTACAATCTATCGGCTCCACTTATTCAATCAAGTTACATTTTTCAGGAAAACCTGTGATAGCAATTCGCCCACCTTGGGATGGCGGATTGACTTGGACTCAAGATTCAAACGGTTTACCATTTATCGCCAATTCAAACCAAGGGATCGGTTCCAGTATTTGGTGGCCTAATCGAGATCATCCTGCTGATGAACCAGATAAAGGAGCCTTGATCTCTGTAGAAGTTCCGGAAAATCTGATGGACGTCTCCAATGGAAGGCTCATCAAGACCGATCATAATAAGAAAGCAAAAACTAAAACCTACCACTGGGAAGTCAGAAATCCCATCAATAACTACGGCATCAATATTAATATTGGGGACTACGTGCATTTTGAAGAAAAGTATCCAGGTGAAAAGGGTCCGCTGGACATGGACTACTATGTGCTTAGAGAAAACCTCGACAAAGCTAAAGTTCAATTCAAAGATGCAACCCGAATGATGGAAGCCTTTGAGCATTGGTTTGGTCCCTACCCTTTCTACGAAGATGGATTCAAATTGGTCGAAGCGCCTTATCTTGGGATGGAACATCAGAGTTCGGTCACCTATGGAAATGGCTTTGCAAATGGCTATCGAGGAACGGATTTAAGTGATACAGGATGGGGAATGAAGTTCGACTTTATCATTATTCATGAAGCCGGTCATGAGTGGTTTGCAAATAATATCACGAATAAGGATGTCGCGGACATGTGGGTTCACGAAGGTTTTACTGCTTATTCTGAAAATCTTTTTCTCGACTATTTCTATGGAACAGAGGCCAGCAATGCCTATGTAATTGGAACCAGAAAGCGAATTGCAAATGATAAACCGATCATCGGAACCTACGGAGTCAATAAAAATGGCTCTTCCGACATGTATTATAAGGGGGCTAATCTGCTCCATACCATACGACAGATCATCAATAATGATGAGCACTGGCGATCGATCTTAAGAGGATTGAATTCAGAATTTTATCATCAGACAGTTACTACCAAACAAATCGAAAACTACATTAGTCAACAAGCAAAAATCGATTTAACCCCAGTTTTTGACCAATACTTAAGAGATATAAGAATTCCAATTTTGAGTCTAGTAATGAAAGGTAATTCGATGAGTTATCGATGGGAAAATACCGTCACGAGTTTTGATATGCCTGTTCGGGTTTATTTGGATGGAAATGAAATTTGGCTAAACCCTTCGACCAAATGGCAAGAGATGGAGATTTCAAATAGAACTACTTCCATCGAAGTTGATCAGAATTTCTATGTTGGGAGTATGACTGTTAATCAATAAGTTTTTACTAATTCTGCTTATAAAGCGTAATTTTACCTTTTCAAGAACCAATTCCACTAGAATTGCTGTTCTGATCCCAACTGTAACCTAATGGACCTTGAATCCATTACTTATTACAAGCCATGAAAACAAAGAAAAGAGTTATCGTCGGCCTTTCAGGCGGCGTTGACAGTTCAGTAGCCGCTCACCTACTCCTCGAGCAAGGCTATGAAGTCATCGGGATGTTTATGAAGAACTGGCACGATGAATCCGTCACCATTTCCAATGATTGTCCCTGGATAGAAGATTCTACCGATGCGATGTTAGTCGCTGAGAAATTAGGAATCCCTTTCCAAGCAATTGACCTCAGTGTAGAATACAAGGATCGCATCGTCGATTACATGTTTGCTGAATACAAAGCTGGACGAACTCCCAATCCGGATATCCTTTGCAATCGGGAAATCAAGTTTGATATTTTCCTAAAAGCGGCAGAAAAGCTCAAAGCTGATTTTGTAGCTACAGGTCATTATTGCCAAAAAAGTGAACTGGAAATCGACGGTCAGCAAGTTTACCAATTGCTTGCTGGCGCAGACCCAAATAAGGATCAAAGCTATTTTCTTTGCCAGCTGAACCAAAGTCAATTAGCAAAGGCACTCTTCCCCATAGGTCATTTGCAAAAGCCCGAAGTGCGTCGGATTGCAAAAGAACTTGATCTGATTACCGCAGAAAAAAAAGATAGTCAGGGACTTTGCTTTATAGGAAAAGTCCGTATTCCGGAATTTCTTCAGCAGCAATTGAAGCCTAAAAAAGGAAATATCATCGTAATTCCGGAAGATTTAAAAATCTATCAGCGTGCTCAGATTCCAGCAGGAATTGAGCCTGAGAGCTATGATGATGCCCTTTTAAATGATTTAGCGCTTCCAATTCATTACTCTCCAAACCAAGGTAAAGTACTGGCTGAGCATAATGGAGCGCATTATTTCACCGTAGGTCAGCGCAAAGGCTTGCATGTTGGTGGTACTGGAAAACCTCTTTTCGTCATAGCTACAGATACTCAGGAAAACATAATTTATACTGGCTTGGGTGAAGATCATCCAGGTTTGCTTCGTACTGCGCTTTTTGTAAAAAATGAGGAGATTCATTGGATTCGGGAAGATTTGAAATTGGCTCCCGGTCAAAGTGCACACTACCAATCCCGAATTCGCTATCGACAGCCCTTGAGCGGAGCTATTCTGATCCAAAAAGAAAATGGACTCTATGTCATCTTCGACAAAGCTCAAAAAGGAATCGCTTCTGGTCAGTTTGTGGCCTGGTACCAAGGTGATGAATGCATTGGATCAGGTACTATTTTCTAACCAATATTCAATAAAAAAGATAAATAGCCAAAAATAGTTAGTAAAACCCTTGTAATTGACGGGTATATAATTGTACATGAGAACTTTATTGAACTCCGATTTAATAAGGTTTTTTTGTTTCTTTAAAATTTCAAAAAAAGCGTTGCTAGGGATGTGGCTTTTTAGACTCATTTAAATGGGGAAAACAGAGTGGAAAGCAGTGATATAAATGTAAAAATCGCGGTATTCTTTTTAATGCGTGAGTTGCAGACTCCAACCAGTTCATCTGGTTTTATAAATGGATAGACGGAAGAAGGACTTTGAATCAGTTGGCGATGGAGGGTGGCTATAGTAAACAGACCTTACATCGCTATTTTGCAAGCTGTTTCTGTCGTCCGCCCAAGCTAAGCTTCTATCTCTCCGAGCAGGTAAATCTACTCATCGACGGCAACTATTTCAGCCTAGTTTTGTATCGGAAAAAAATCGTTAAATTCACACAATTCTACCGCCAGACCAACAAGGAGAAGTTTGAAGGACTGAAGGAATACTTAGAAAGCCTGCTTTCCCTTGGAGTGAATATTGAATCAATTAACTGCGGTCGTCATCGTACCTTGCTGAAGTCTTTCCACAAAAAACTTCTTACAGAGGCACTTGTACTTCAAAAGTAAAAGTAGAAGAAGGTTTTTCGAGCC
>JBLGAM010000161.1:0-6798 GCA_047612305.1 Planctomycetota bacterium
AGTAATCATATTCACTTGGTCGTCCAGCAAAAAGATGGGAAATTGTCTGAATGGGTAAGGGGCTTTAAGAAATTTACAAGTAAGAAATTAGTAAATCTGATTCTTGAGAACCCGGAAGAAAGCAGGCGAGAATGGTTAAAAATGATGCGGAATTCAACAAAAGGATCGGTTTCCCGATAGCTATCGGGATACAATTTTGGATACATGAAATCGAGCATGTTGCTAAGCCTCATTTTTAGGAATACTTATGATGCGAGATCCCATATGACCAATAAAAAACAAATTATAACTATATAACCATCATGCTATCGGCCAGAGATTATCGAGAGTAGAATGAATTATATTCACGATAATCCTGTAAGGACCGGAATTGTAGAAAAGCCGGAAGATTACCTTTATTCTAGTGCTAGGAATTACGCAGGATTGAAGGGTCTGATTGATGTGGACTATTGATAAAAAGTGTTGTTATACCAATTTAATCCTGACAGCTGTGCGGGATAGTTATGATATTTAAGCGTAGTTACAAACTACGCTTAGACAAACGATCTGACTACGCCCAGACGGGGGATAGGGCGGAATGTTGCGCACAGTAAGTACCTTCACATTGTGGATATGGTAGAGACCGCTCATTTTTTCGGAGTAAAGGTGGATCCTTCAGCGACCTTGAAAGGTATGGAAGCCAATGTGAGTTTCGACCCCTGCACGATAAGTGATTTCCAAGCTATCGTCCATACTTGCGTTCCACTCTCCTATGCGATCAATAGCATAAATCGTGCAATGAGCGTCCCAGATGTCTATCCATTCGTGATCAATCAAGGAGTAGTGGAGAAGTTGAAGTGTATTCATGTATTAGTTTTTAGAAACAACTAATTCGAATTAAAGCTTCATTCCACATTTTAGCTAGTCTTGATTTTTTGTTCGTCGGAAAAATTGGTGTAACTCCTTAGGTATTTTTCTTAAAACAAATTTTAGCTGACTATAAAGCTTATCCTGAGTCCGCCTGCTAACCAGAAATAACAGCCCAGTACCAGGAACCCAAGTATTTTTTCAAGTAGTGGGCTTTTTTACTGTCTTCCAGAGCAAAATGTCTGCATCAATTTAAAACAAGCACTTTAGGTGAAGTGGGAAGTGTTACTCCAGGAGGTAAATCCAAAACAGGATTATCAATTTCTGACACACCTCCTTCATCATTGTCCTCATCGTTTTGCCCCTTATCATTATTTAGAACATCTTTGACGACTTTATAAATAATAAAAACATTTATAATTATAAATGGAATATAAAGTGGATAAGATTTAATGAAATCTAGCATATGAAAACTAACCTCCCTAGTTGAATAATTATCTAATGAATTGACAACCAAATTATAATACACTTGTTTGAGCGTACCGAGATTAAATTTAGATCGCTTAGATAAAGCTTTTTGGAAGAAAATTAGAAATACAGAAAGATTCTTATCATCAAATTAAAACCATCGCATGATGGGTCGGATTGACTTTATAGGATTCAAACATCAGCCAAAAGCCCGCTGAACAATGGTGCCATTAATATTCAAAATTTCGTTTTTGGCTATAGGCCAAAAATCTAGGTTGGATTGATAGGAAGGTGGGGGATGATTTTGATGGTTTGCAGGCTCTCGATGAACTACAGTTTTTTAGCTTTTGGACTTGCAGAAAAATCGCTCCAGCATTTCCATTGTTAATCCATGGTCAATAAAATTTTCCCAATATGATCGCTGCTTTCCATCAAACGATGTGCTTCACCTGCTTCTTCTAGTGGGAATGTTTTGTAAATAACAGGATGAATCTGTTTTGAATGGAATAGGGGCCAAATGTTTTTTTCCACCTCTTGCGCAATTTGAGTTTTTACTTCGGCAGATTGTGGCTTTAGAAAACTTCCTGTTAATACCAGATTCTTACTCATAATGGTGCGAAGATCAATGGTTACTTCAGTGCTTTTCATTCCATTGATATATATCAGACGACCTTTATTAGTCAGGATTTCGAGATTCTTTTGGGTGTAATCTCCGCCGACCATATCTAAGATTACATCTATTTTCTCATCCTTCCAGACCGCTTCGAACGCTTCTTTTTTGTAGTTGAGGACCGTTCCGAGATTCATTCTAGTTAGGAAATCAATCTTCTCATCACTTCCGGCCGTGCTGTATACGCTGCAACCCCAAGCTTTAGCCATCTGCAAACCCATCGTTCCAATGCCGCTTGTGCCGCCGTGGATCAATAATTTCTCACCAGGCTGGAGTTTGCCCAAATGAAATACGTTGAACCAAACTGTAAAAACAGTTTCTGGAATTCCAGCGGCATCTGTCAAACTGATTCCTTCAGGTACGGCAAGACAATGAGAACTGTCCACCGCAACATATTCGGCATACCCTCCGCTTGCGATCAACGCACAGACTTTAGCTCCAATTTTTTTATCGCTTACCTGTTCACCGATTTCTGTGATTTCTCCGGAAACTTCCAAACCGGGAATCAAGCTTTGGGGAGATCCTTTGCTGTAAATATCTATATTTTGTCTGGTGATCACGTCGCTGCGATTTACGCCTGCAGCTTTCACTTTGATTAAAACTTGGGTTTTTCCCAGACTTGGTTTTAGAGTTTCCTGTACTTGCAATACTTCCGGTCCACCAGATTTTGTGATATGAATAGCTTTCATGATGACTTTTTTTGAGGTCATTAAAGATAAGGTAATCTGGTTGGCTTGCGAAAAACTGCCAGTTTCGACAATTTGAAAGCCCAAATACATCGAGTATTTCCTGCGCCCAGTGATGGATTAGCGGAATTCAACTTTACTCAACTAGTAGGTTCAAATAGAAAGTGGTTTGGATGATTTGTCCACTTGTAAATTGATCAGGATAGAAAGGCATTTTGCTCCCGATGACTCACATGGACTACGCCTAGATGGAGCATACCTACCATCAATTTTAAAAGCGCGAACTAGCTTTTTATTTCCAATCAGCTCTTGGAAATCTGAAATGAGACGCTTTATAACTTTGAAGGCTGTTAGTGGATTTTTGTAAAGTTTTACTCCCAGCCACCAGATATTGATAGCCATGAGTAATCGTACTATATCATATGCTACTCGGGTTACAATTCTGAGCATCTTGTGATTCTTTTTATGAAAGCTACTGTGTTTAAATGAGAATAGAAACAGGGTTTAAACTGTATGGAGATTACTTCAAATAATCCCTGATTTGATAAAGGAGACAAGAAAAAGAATTGAGTTTTCGGACATAGTGTAGGAAAATAAAAAGCACCTGTTTAAACTAAAAAAAGCCTTTCTGAATCCCGGAAAGGCTTTTTGAGAAATAAATTGAAAGTGTTAGCTTTTCAAAAACACTTTTTGATCTTCTCCATAAGTTCTGATTTCTACTTTGATACTTGCTTCCTTATCCGCTCTATCAAAATTGCTGTCCACAGTAATCACATTATCCCCTTTTTTGATTGTAAGATCAGAAAGGTCTATAGCATATTTGCGAATTACCTGCCATTTAGAATCAAATAAAACCACTTCGTTACCGCCAGTATATTTTAGGGTTTGGCCTTCTTGGATGCTTACTGGAAGCTCTACTTTCTTGTAGCCATTAATTTCAAGTGTAATGTTGCTTACATCACAGTTCATTGCGGTCATAGTGAAATTCACCACTTGCTCATCCCCAGGATTATTGAATTCTAAGGTGGAATATAAAGGTTCTCCCGGTTGTCTTACTTTTTTCTCATGGCTGTAAATCTCTGAATATACTTCCTGCAGGTTCCATTCAGAATCATTGATCTTTTTAAGCGTAAATTCTTTCTCGCTATCTCGCATAACTTCTTTTTGAGCATCGCTAAACGAGTTAGATATTCTCAATTTTTCCCAGTCTCCTATCAATTCTAAGATTTTGTCTGAATTTCCATTTTGATCGACAGTCGGTAGGTCGGCTACAAGTGCATATCCTGCATCATAACCCGCTGATTTCGCCAGCATCCATTCCATGTCTTCCACACTGGTTTCAGGAGTCATTTTAAACCAGCCTAACATACCAGGCATGAAATTTCTTTGGAAATAGGCCTGATTGTTAAATCGGTATTCGGTTTGACTCTCGCGGAATCCTGCATACCAAGGTTCGCCCCAGTTCATTCGACTGTAGATATGCCAGAAAAAGTGAGTGGTACGACTGGCGTCGATAATCAAATGCTCCTTCAGATCATCCGATAAGTTATTGTACCAGGTATAAGGCATTAAACTTTCGCCATAGGAACCTAACCCCGTCGATCTGTTTCCCTCAAGACCATCAAAGGAAATTTGTCGTAGCCCTGTCTGGTTGTATAAGTTTGCCATAGTCACCGACATCTCTTTGGTCAAGTCAGCATCGCTTAAGAATACCTTATAGCCGTGATCCAATAGCTTGGAAATCTTCTCTCCTAATTGGTGGCTACTAGCTTTTGTGTCAAAGGCTCCTCGCTGACAATCCAATAATTGCCAAGGTGATTCTTCCGAAACACTACCATAGCGGATCAGTTCTTCACCAATCATTACTGTTTTTAAATTATTATTCTTCATTTGATTGAAGAATTCAGGGGATTCGATCGTGATAACAGAAGCATTCTCATCTATATCATCTACAATGGTTGAACTTCCGACTTTGGCAAGTCTTTCGTCTGGAATTGGAGTAACGTATGCATCGTCTGTTGCGATAAAATTCGATAAGAAATGAGTACCCATTAGAACTCCTTCTGCACCAGCCTTATCAACAGCTGCTTTCAGACCTTCGATCCCGTTTGGAAATTCACCTTTATACAATTCGAATTGACCCCAAGTTTCAAAGGTCTTTCCATAATGATAGAGGTATTTCAATCCCGCCTTTTTGGTTAATGCGATAGCATCATCTACGGTTGATTCGGTAAAATTAGTAATGAGATAAGCAGCTGCCGCATTACGGTTTGTCTTCACCCATTCGCCATCAATCATCGGATGAGGCAGTCCTTCTGCGATTTCAATGGCACCGATCGTCTCCAATGTTTTTGGTTCAGGACTTCCAAATAGTGCTATTTTGGAACCAATCACTCCACCGTCCTCATAAGGTGGGGCAACGATCATATCATGGGCAACATCTGAGTATATTCTTTCTTTGGTTCTATTTCTAGTGTAGGCTTGCAGCGTACTGCCATTTTGTAGAGGAGCTGCAGCTTCAATTCGGTACAATACACTGCCGTCCGATTTTGGATGCATATTGTCTGCTTCGGCCTCTCGTACGAAGTCAAATTCAGGCATTCGATCACTTTCATTCCAAGGATATCCTCCAAGAGTTTTGATATTCAAGGCTTGAATACCAATGGCAAAATCATCATCCCGAACCACACCAACAGTTTCTGAGATGGTTTTTTGAATGGAAGTGGGATAGGGGCCCCAAACAATTAATTCAACAATGTCATTGTTTGAGATTGAAATTAATTCGAAGGTGAAGTGAGTTTCTTTTTCTTCAATTTTAACTTCTGCAACCACATCATTATCAAAAGCCAAGCTTATGATGTCATCTTTTATAGTTGCAGATTTCGGATAGATCATTTCATTGTTGATCCTCACAGACATCAGGGGAGCCAGAGTATCTTTTAGAATGTAATCTTTTCCAGTATTTACATCAATCAGATTTACAAATGACCCTTTGTCATTGATGGTGATTTTTAGAGATCCTATCGTACGATCAACAATTTTTGTTTGATCAGATGAACAGGAGACTACGATTAAACTTATTAGAAATAAGAGGAGTACAGATAGTTGTTTCTTCTTGGTCATCTTTTTGATTTAATTGTTGCTAAGGGTGGGTAATCTATTTGGAACCTGATCCTAATGGAGCTTTCTAAGTTAATAATATATTCATGCGTCTTTTCAAATCAGAACACATTCAATATTACTTACTTTACTTGTTTGCAGCTTTATAAATTGCATCAAGCAGACTTCCTTCCTCCTTTGTGTCATTGCCTAGTTCCCAGAACATAATGCCTCCCAATCCTTTTTCCATAGTGTATTTGGTTTTCAGAGCAACTGAAACTGTGTCATCATAGGATACCATTAAACTGTCTTTGGAATTATACATGTAAGGTGCTTCTGCCTTCTCATCCCAAAAGCGATGAAAATTGGAATCCTGTTCATACAATTCTCGAATTCTTTGATAAGACATCCATCCAATCTGAAGTCCACCGCTGAGCTGGTATAATCCGTTATTTGCTGGAGGCACACCTTTCCAGACTCTACCGTAGAAAGCACTTCCGATTACTATCTGCTTGGGATTAACACCTTCTTTGATGAGGAAGTCCACGATTTTTTGAGCTGAACGTGGATTGGGATCAGGGCTTTTTCCACTTTTATATAAGCTGTCTAGGTGGTCATGAAATGGCGTCCCCGCAATATCCTCGCTGGTTACGTCACCCAAAGGTGTATGATGCCCAGTATAAATAGATACTCCAGATACCTGATCATAGGTCATTACATTGGTATAATCGGCATATTTCATTACCTCATCCATATCAATGAAATCATAATAACGCTTCCAGCCAGCTGAAGCGAAGGTCAGAACTTTGGGGGAATCAAATGTGTCTAACATCTCACGTAAGCCTTTCATCAGAGCAGTGAAATTTTGAGTGTCCTCAGGACGTGCCATAGTGCCTGCACCTGATATTCCTGGATACTCCCAGTCCATATCCATTCCGTCTAACTGATATTTTTTGATGAATTCTGCTGCGCTGTTAATGAATTTTGTGCGGCTTTCTTCCGTCAGTGCCATATCTGAAAAACCATCTG
>JBLGAM010000162.1:0-6661 GCA_047612305.1 Planctomycetota bacterium
GAAGTGTCTTCTTGGGCATTATAGAATGCATCATAGAGTTCTGAAGTGGTTTTTGGGCGAAAAGCATTTCTGATTTCTGGTCGATTGAAAGCTATTCGAGCAACTCCATTACATTTTTTATAGGTAATATCTTCGTATTCCTTGGCAGTTATCCAGTTCATAATTCTTGATTTGAGGACAATTTGTAATTTTTGACAAGATAACAGCCTTGCCTGAAATTTGTTGATCTACTAGTACCTTTGAAAAATGATTTAGACTTTAGCACTCGGATGTTCCAGCTTCATTACCAAAATCGTATTTATTCTCACGCTCAGGATTTTCAAAAGCCTGAAGAAACTATGACTGATTTTGTCCAGGCAGCTTTTTCATTTTGCGAAGCTTGGCTTTCGGGAGAGGAGATTTATATTCAGGAAACTTCAGGATCGACTGGCAGCCCCAAAAAGCTGAGCATCCATAGAAATCAGATGATCGCCAGTGCTGAAGCTACGGGGAGCTTTCTCAAGGCTTCGGCTAATTGGAAATTGCTTTGTTGCCTCAATCCAGCATACATCGCCGGAAAGATGATGTTGGTTCGCGCAATGGTTTGGAACTGTGAAATTGAATTAGTTGCTCCTCGTACCAATCCTTTTAAAGAATCATTTTTTAAAACTGAATTTGATTTTGTCGCCATGGTCCCATTGCAAGTGGAAACTATATTGGAGGATTCAAGCTCTGCTGAATTGCTCAAGACTATCGAAAATCTAATCATTGGTGGTGCCCCAATAAGCCAAAAACTTCAGAAACAACTAGTTATTAAAAATATAAATGCTTTCCAGACATTTGGGATGACTGAGACAGCCTCGCATTTTGCACTCGCAGGAATCACCGAAAAGGAATTAATTTATCAAGCGCTACCAGGCGTCCAGATAGGGGTCAATTCACATAAATTACTTTGGGTCAGTTCTGCGATGTCCGGGCCAGATCCTATTCAAACCAACGATGTAGTAGATCTCGTCTCAGAAAATAGATTCAGATGGTTGGGAAGATCAGATTTTGTCATCAATTCCGGGGGCGTCAAGCTCCATCCTGAACTCATCGAGCAAAAAGCAGAAATACAAATTCATCATTTTTTCCCTGAAGTTCCTTTCTTTTTCGGCAGCCTTCCAGACGATAGCCTCGGACAAAAATTAACACTTTTTTTAGAAACAGAATCCTCAAATGAAAAAAAGGCAAAAGATTTGAAGGTAAGTTTGAGATCGACTTTAGATCGATTTGAAGTTCCAAAAGAAATCGTCTTCAAAAAAAGATTTGAGCGCACTTCAAATGGTAAACTTGATCGATTAAAAACAATAAATGAATTATGAAAATCATCTGTTTACTCTTCCTTTTTGCATTTTCAAGTCTAGCTCAAACAGAAAGTGGTGAAATCAAATTGATCATAAACGATACCAAAACCGATTCTGGAATCATCCGGATTTTGATTTTCAATCAAGCTGAAGGGTTTCCAGAAGAGCCTAAAAAAGCCTTAAAGGCACTCAGTATCCCTGTCAAAAACTCTTCAGCACAAACTACCATCAGAGGTTTACCATCCGGAACCTATGCTATCTCAGTATTTCATGATGAAGATGAAGATGGCTTATTCAAAAAAAACAGCTTCGGATTGCCTAAAGACAGCTATGGTTTTTCGAATAACCCATCTTTATTCTTTGGTCCGCCTAGCTTTTCAAAATGTAAAGTAGAGGTAAATAATAAGCCCGTCTTGGTAGAAATCATCCTGAAGTAATTGCTTTTCTATCCAGTCAAAATTCGATTTGCAGATTAATTGAAGCAAAAAAACTACTTTTACGCAAAGTAAATCAAATGAATACCAACAGCAATGCGCTCACTGGATTAGTGATCGAGTACGATTCGGGCCTCGTCCCTGCACCTCACAGTCACGTTTTTCGCCTCCAACTAGACCTTGATTCTAACCCTTTCCTAGTGTCGTTGGACATGCATTATACCGATCGGGAGGATCTGACTGAAGATGAAATCTTTGATGAGGGTTTCACTTTAAATGATGATTATACCTTCAAAGGAGAAATCGATACTGTTTGGAGTGGTGTTTTTTTCAAAGCTTATCAAGCTGCAAAATGGAGTGGAAAATCATTGACTGAAGCTGGGATCACCCTAACTCCAATCGAAGATGGGAAAATGGGTAAAGTAAAAGTTCCTGCTGATCAAGAAGCTTGGCTCATATTAGCTCAAGATCTGATTCAGGCCATTTACGAAACCAATAAAAAAGAATTACCGCTGACCATTAAATACCGACTGGTCGAAAATGATTCCGCTAAGGATTGCTCCATCACGGTGAAGTTTAGTAATAGGGAAGTCCTGTTTACTGAAGGGTCGGAAACCCGAAATTTAAATTGGGACTATACGATTCAATTGATGAAAGTGATTTTTATGCCGGATTATAATTATGATATCGCTAGAGAGGAGCCTGGAAAGAAGCGTGGCGGTTATATCAATTGTGGAGATGGCTATTGGCATGAGCTAGGCAAAGGCGTGGAAAATATGGATGATTCTTTTGATGCGGTTGGAAAGATTCGTTCCGGATTCGAAGATCTTTTAGGCTAAAAAAGAATGGGAATTTTATTAATTATCGCCAGAGTGATACTCATAGTGAGGCGAGCCGAGTCAACGAAGATCTTGAAGATATCTTTGGTTCAGAAAACGTTTTTTTCGATATCGAAACTCTGGAGCCTAGGTTAAACTTTTCAAAAAGTAATTGAAAAACCTATCAGACAAAGTGTAATCGTTTTGATTGGGGATTCTTGGACTAATGTAAGGGATGATCAAAGAAATCTCAGCTTATTCAAAGAAGATGATTGGGTACGGAAAGAGGTGTCAATGGCGCTCTCGATGGTAGGTACAAGAGTTATTCCTGTATTGGTCAAGGATGCAAAAAAACTTTCCTCAGATGAACTTCCTGATAATATCAAATCTCTTGCTGATTACCAATGGGCGGAGCTAACTATCCCTAGATGGAGAAATGATGTAGAAAAGCTAATTTCTTCGCTTGAAAAAATAATCACACCAATTAAAAAAGAGGGGGGAAATAGAAAAATCATTCCTCCCCCAGCTAAAGGCTGGTGGGCTAAAAATTACCTTTGGGTTTTGGGGATTTTTGTAGTCTTGATCATTATTGGATCATGGCCAGATGAAGTTTTCGTAGATGACTATGTAGAGCCAGTAACAGGCCAAATCGGTATGTCTGGCGAAGTCTATGAGTAATCTGAAAACACAACTGAAATAGATTTTAGGGTAAATTGGGTTCTTTATTTGGAAGGGGAAGTTGGAAGTACATTTGTTATGAGTCAATACCCCGAACAAATTGAATTTTTAGAATATAATATCTATAACGCCAACATTGGATCAGGAGTGGGTTATATAGAGAATAGTGAAATATATTTTGATTATTACAATTCGGTGTTGAATATGAATGCTGAAATTTTCCTTACTACAAAAAATAATGGACGAACATGGGAAGGAAGGATCAACTTCCCAGCAAATGGGGCTTCAAATAATGTCTCTCTACGAAGAAATTAACCCTTAATCCTCCTCAAATCAGCCTGAATATCTTTAATCATATCGCCCAAGTCATCTAAGGTTAAGGCTTTTTTCTTATCCCCTGGGTTTGGAAAATCAGTGCTAATAAAAGCTTTGGCTTCCCATACTTCTAGGACATCTTCTCCCTTGACCTCATAGGGCTTGTAATGTTCATTGTCAGAAACCAAAAATAGCTTTCCGTTATCTGCTAAATAATTAAAAACACGCTTGTAGACTACTCCTTCTGTCTGAGTGACCAAGACATAAGTTCTTCCGCTTTTGATTTGATTCGGTTGATCGACATAGGAACCAATCACGATAGTACCAGGAATCAAAGGCAACATCGAATCGCCAGCAAGCTCAAAAGCACGATAAGTAGATTGTTGGGAGAGATTTGGCAAGTGAAATTGCGGTAACTGCTCCATGTACTCCGGGTCAGCAAATCCATTGAGATAGCCTGCTGAGGCTTTTTGACCAACTAGCGTAATATTCTCCTTATCATCTTGATTCGTAGCTATAGTGAGAATATTGATCCCACGTTTTTGTATTGCGCGCCTGCCCTTATTTTCAATATCATACTCCATTAATTCTTCCAGACCAACTTCAAAAATCTCACAAAGCTTTTGCAAGGTGGCGAGTTTGGGTTCGGAGCGGGCATCCTCATAGGCAGAGATCATCGTTCGCTGTACATCCAATTGATCCGCAAGATCATTTTGGGTAATGGCTTTTTGCTTGCGCAAAAATCGAAGGTTTGAAGCGAGGTAGTTCATGCTGAAAACAAATAGAAGTTATGATCCTCTGATGTTGATGGGATCGGAAAGAAAGGATTCAAATTCAACGAAGTCTGCTTTCTTCGCTCCATACGATTCTTAATCTCTTCGATAATCTCTCCAACCGGTTTGGGCTCATTGACCAGCAAATAACCATACTGAGGTTTTGCTTCATCTTCAATAAAAAATTTGACTTGACAATTTCCTGAAGCCAAAGTCTTGGTTGTGATGCTGATTTTCTCTTGAGTTTCCATATCCGTTCTTATTACGTGAGCTAAGATATAAATGTTGTTTTAATAAACATTGCCTAGTGCTAAAAATTAACAATACTACTGACAGAATTTGTCAGAAAATAAAAAAATAAGCTTCAATCCAGAATATCACGCTTTTGAAAAAAGGATTTCTAGTAGTACAAGCGGCATACTTCGACCTGATTTAATCGCAAATCGCTTAAAATAGCATAACTCCTTTTCAATGCCCCTATCGACCGCTTAGCCAATTCCTTTTCTAATCGAAGGTAATTACCCGTTCCTTTATCCTATTCGAAAGAAGAAATTACGATAGTTTACCTCAAACCTAAAGATCATAAGATCTAATAATTAAAATGAAATACAGTCTTATATTTTTTCTTTTCTTTAGTTCTTTTGTTACCGGATTGAGTCAAAACTATTCTATCAAAGGTAAAGTCATTGATGCAAGGTCAAAGGAAAGTATCCCGAATACAACTATCTTATTGTTGAATTTTTCTGATTCGATTCAGGTCGATGGGATGATTTCAGATCTTGATGGAAATTTTACCCTAGATAATATTAAAGAAGGGGAATACCTGATGAAAGTACAGTATTTAGGATTTGAAAATCTCTTTCGAAACATTCAGCTGCAGGCGGACCTTGATCTTGGAAATCTGATGATTCGTGAGACTGCCACAGCTCTCGGTGAGGTGACCATCAGCGCAAGAAGATCCACTGGTACACAGAAAAGTGATACCACCCTCTATAATGCCGATGCTTTCAAGACTATGAAAGATGCAAGTGCGCAGGTTTTGGTAGAAAAACTCCCAGGAGTATTAATGGTGGATGGAGCACTTCAGGCTCAAGGAGAAAATATTACTCAGATTTTAGTGGATGGCAAACCTTTCTTTGGAGGAGATGTAAAAACCGCTTTGCAAAACCTACCAGCTGAAGTGATCCTTAGCATAGAGATTTTCGATCAAAAAAGTGATCAAGCCTTATTGAGTGGGTTTGATGATGGTAACCGCCAAAAAACGATTAATATCATCACCAAGCCCAATCGTAGAAAAGGTCAATTTGGGAGAATAACGGGTGGCTACGGATCTGATGAACGCTACCTAGCCGGGGCGAGTATCAATGCATTCAACGAAGACCAACGAATCACTTTCACCGGCTTGACGAATAATATCAACTTGCTAGACTTCTCAAGCGATCCAAATGCCCAAGACAACTCTAACCCACAAAATGGAGTGGTTGATACCAATATTCTAGGATTGAATTTTTCAGATGAGTGGGGAGAAAAAGTGAAGATTTCAAGTAGCTATCTTTTCAGAAATCGCAAAAATGTCGGAGTCGAGTCGCTCTATCGGGAATTTGTCACTAGCTCCCAAGAAGGTCAAACCTATGTTGAAAATAGCCGGGAGACCCGTACAAATCAGGATCATCGGTTTGACATGCGACTAGAATATCAAATTGATGAGAAAAACAGAATCATATTTAGACCAAGGTTCTCAGCTGCTTTTGACAAGGAAAACTCATCTTTTATCGGAGAGAGTGTCAACCTGGATGGCCCTTTAAACCAAACAGCAAACACACGAACAGCAAACAATAAGGATTACGACATTTTCAATCGAATTTATTATGGCCATAAGTTTGACAAGGAAGGCCGTAGTTTAACCCTAAGACTGAGCACTTCAAATAGCTGGAACCGAGACAATGCCATTCGAAGAGCCGAAAACACCTATTTCCAACCTACGGAACGCGAAGAAATCATCAATCAGCAAATCACCCGAAACCGAAATGGGGATTCTTGGGAAACTGGGATTTCCTACACCGAGCCTGTGGGAAAAAATGGCCAGTTAGAACTTGAATATGAAATCGGAAATCGCTTGGATGACTCGGATCAGTTGACATTTAATATTCAAAGTGAAGATCTGAGCAAAGTGGAATTAGATACCGCGCTGAGTAATTCCTTTGGAAGTAAATACCTGACTCAGGAATTGGAATTGGGCTATCAATACAAGCTGGAAAAATTGCAAGTTCAGGTTGAAGGTCAATTTCAACATGCTAGACTGGACAATAGTCAACTGT
>JBLGAM010000163.1:0-6570 GCA_047612305.1 Planctomycetota bacterium
CCAGTCATCCAAATGGACACTGCGTTTTGCTTTAGCAATCCTTCTTTTTCACCACGCTGTACGACTTCGTCGTAAATGGTGAAAATGTTGTTATCTCTTTCTTTCATAATAATTTGAAAGCTCCTTCATAAAATCGAAAGCGCGAAAGTAATAATACTTAGTCAAACTTACCAGACATTCAGAATCATACTCTAGGAATTATTAAATGTTTCAAAATTCGCCACTTTCGACGTTGTTTATGAAAAATAGGAAGGTGTATTAAGAAATTCATCAGATGAAGGTAACTTTGACCTCTATCAAGGCGTACTATCCAACAATTACCCCTAATAACTTGCTAGAATGAAAGTTAAGCTGTCCGATCATGAGAAGCTACTGTATTTGTTGCTAGACGTGCTAACATTAAATATAGCATTCATATTAACATTTACAGCTAAGTATCAGAGCATCAATAAATTATTGATGTCTAAATACCTTATTCTTTACGTATTTGTAAATTTTGTTTGGCTTTTGGTTTCAAAATACCGGAACACAAATTTAGATAATCGAAGGAAGAAAACAATTCAGGTATACTTCGATTTTATCAAGGCGCTATTTATTAACCTGGTGCTTTCTTTGGCCTTTATTGCCTTAATACAGGAAGAATATAGCCAGAAATTTATCTTCAAGTTTTACGCCTCTTTCTTTTTTATGGGAGGGTTGTCTCGTTTGTTTTTTAACTGGTATCTCAAGGTATATAGAACGAAAGGGTACAACTTCAGAAGGATGGTTGTCGTTGGAGTAAATAAATTTTCAATTAATTTTGTTAATGAGGTCATTCGACATCCGGAATATGGGTTTAAGTTTTTAGGCTTTTTTGGATACAATCAGGTCGAAGAGCAGAATGTAGAAATTCAAGACTTTGAAGAAATACACAAATTCTTATTGGAGTTTGATATTGATGATGTTTACATTTCTCTTCCTTCCAATCCTGATTACAGAATAAAGGAGCTGATAAAGTTTTGTCACCTCAATTATATAAATGTCAACTTTTTGAATGAGTTCATTCACTTATTGAATAAGAAAACTATTCAAGTAGATTTGGATTACAATGGCCCAACTCCTATTGTTGCGGTAGCAAAAGAACCACTCGAATTGACAACGAATAAATTTCTGAAGCGGACTTTTGACCTTCTTTTTGCATTGGGTCTTATCGTCTTTGTCTTTTCTTGGTTATTTCCGATTCTTGCTATCATCATCAAGATCAGCTCGCCAGGGCCAGTATTTTTTAAGCAGAAGCGAACCGGTATTGATAACAGTGCTTTTTACTGTTACAAATTCAGAACGATGAAGGTCAATGATGAATCCGATAATAAACAGGCCACGGAGGGCGATAGCAGGATAACTAAGGTCGGCAACTTCCTCAGAAAATCAAGTCTGGACGAGCTCCCCCAATTTATTAACGTTTTGAAAGGTGAAATGGCGGTTGTTGGACCACGACCTCACATGTTGTCTCATACTAAAATGTATGCGAAACTGATTGCACCGTTTATGGTTCGTCACTGGGTAAAGCCAGGCATTACTGGCCTGGCTCAGGCCAAAGGATTTCGAGGCGAAACAAAAGAAGTAAGACAAATGTACCAACGCGTCAAAATGGATGTTTTCTATATCCAGAATTGGTCTTTTTTATTCGATATTAAAATCGTTTTTATGACGGTTTGGAATATGCTCTCGAACAAGAATACTGGGGCTTAATTCTAACGCAACTTCTTCCAATACAGTTTTCGAAAGAGATTTACAAAATCATACGCTCCTTGTTTTGGACTTGCCTGTTTAAGCTCGTCTTTCCATTCTTCTGGAAATCCGTAGCTCCATTTTTGCATATAAGGTCCAAGAACTTCTATAGCTCTGATTTTGGCTTCCGAGGTTGAATAATACTCGTAAAATGCTTTTCGTTTTTCTCCTGTCTTATTGAACACGGGCAATGGTCTCACGGCATCTACTTTAATGGCAGCTAGCACGTCTGCGAAGTCATTAGTGAGATTTTCAAACCGCATCAGATAATCAAGCTTATGATGGCTCAGGATGCTCCAAGCACTGTATGGCCAGCGGTAGAATTTGAGGAAGTAATCTTCAAATTCAGCATTGGAATTGACGATATAATCCCTCCTCTTCCCTTCATATCCAGGCATTACTAATTTCCGAACTTTACCATGCTTCACCTTCTTATTGGCATAATTCTCATGGTTTGTTTTGAATTTGAAATACTTACTTACAATTACATCCATAGGATTTCGAATGGTAGAAAAAGTATAGTACTCCTTTTCTTCTTTTGTGGCTGATTTCAGGAATTCATGCAATTGGGCATGTTTAAAGAGTATCCTTTTCCCATCATAATTCTCCATCAGTTCCCTGCCTACAGCAGAACAACCCGTTTGTGGAAACTCAATGAAAAGGTATTTATGTTTATGACTGATAATCATGTTTAAATCTATTAAAGACTCCAGTAAATTTGTTTGATAAAATTGTAGAAAGCATAGCTGGACTCTTTGTCATTGACATGGTCGTCAACTGTCCATTCACTTGGGAATTTGTAATCCCAGTATTTCATATAGGGCCCGAAAATTTGAGCAGCTTTGATTTGTGATTCGCTTGTATCAAAGTAGTCCCAAAAGACTTTCTCCTTCAGTGAAGTCCTGTTGTTTTGAGGAAGGGGTCTTACTGGCGTTATTCCCATCTTGTTAATTGTCTTTTCAAAACCGTTCGCTACGTCTTCAAAGAAAATAACAGAGTCCATTTTTTTGTGATCTAGTAAGCTCCAGTCACTGTAAGGGATGTTGTAGAACTGCATAAAGAACTCGGAAAAGGAAGCATCGTTTTCCTGAACGAACTTGAACTTCTTTTGATGCACGCTATGGTCAATAAAGTATTTTAAGGGATTGACGGCACCGGGTTTTTTCGGGGGTTCTGAGTATTTATTTTTGTGATCCGAAACGTACTTGAAATAATGACTAACCGCCTTATCTAATGGATTTCGAACTCCAGCAAAAGAGAAATATTTTTTTTGATCTTCAGATGCTACCTTTAGGAACTTTCTGTAATTGGCGTGCTTATTAATTATTTGGCGCCCATCGTAATTTTCGATTAGCTCTTTAGCTACCGCAGTACTTGCGGTTAAGGGCAATTCAATAAATACGTAGCGATACTTATCACTTATGATCATCTGAAGAAATATTGATGTTTGCTGCCAAATATATTCTATCCTTTCAGATATTGCCCACTTCATTTGATTAACAACTAAAAATATACAATTGGGTAACCTGCTAAAGAAGATTAAAAAGAAGCTGGGGAAAGGGGATTTCAGTGAAGTTCTTCGGGGTGGGAGCATCGCCTTTATCTATCGAATAATTACGATGGGTATCAGCTATTTGTTGATGATCTTCATATCAAGAGAGCTAGGCGAGGAGGGAATAGGAATTTACAATTTGTCCTTAGCTATTCTGGGTGTGCTGATCATGATTGGGTGCTTAGGGTTTAATACTTCAGTCATCCGTTTCGTTTCTCAATACAATGCAAAGGGCTGGTTAAGTTCCATCAGATCCCTCTACTCGTCGATTATACGTGTTATTTTGCCACTGGCCTTGCTCTTAGGTGTCATCCTTTTCTTCTTAGCCCCATATTTGGCTCAAGTGGTTTATGAAGATCCGAAATTGGAGCTTCCTTTTAGAATTGTCGCATTTACACTCCCTTTTGGCATTTTGGCTACTGTCAATGTAGAGTTCATCAGGGGGTTAAAAAAGGTACATATCAGTGAGCTTTTCCGAAACCTCAGTTTGCAGATTGTTACACTCTTAGGCCTTGCGTTAGCCTGGTTTTATGGTTTGGAAGATGAGTATCCAATATTATTTTACGGAGTAGGATTTTTCATCTCCATGAGTTTTACATCCGCATTTGTATACAGATTCTTAAAAAGGAGTAAGAGAGATCCCCAGGTGGATGAGCCGAAATTTGTTCTGAAGAGCCATTTGCTAATCTCTTTGCCAATGATTCTGACATCATTTATTCAACTGATAAATGGAAAGGTTGATACGCTGATGATTGGTATTTTTGAAACAACTGCTATCGTAGGGATATTCAGTGTGGCCTTCAAACTTTCTGTTATTACAAATTTTGCCATAGGGGCACTAAAAACGATTGCCATGCCCAAAATATCTGAACTTTTTTGGGAGGAGAAGATGACAGAACTCAATCAGGTGATTCAGAAATCAACCCAAATGATTTTTGCATTCGCGGGACCAGTGTCTCTCGTGCTGCTCATTTTTCCAGAGTTCATTCTAGGCCTCATTAAAGAAGAGTTTATAGCAGGAGCCACAACCTTGAGAATTTTTGCTTTGACTCAGCTAATAAACGCTGCTTCGGGCATGGTCGCCGTATTTCTGAACATGACGGGAAACCAAGTCTTTTTTACCAAGCTAGTTGCCGTATCCACTACCCTGAATATTGTATTAAACTGGTTTTTGATACCCAGATACGGCATGGAAGGAGCCGCATGGGCAAGCATGTTCAGTATTGTCTTGTGGAATATCATTGGCGCTATTTTCATTTATAGAAAATATGCCATCATGACATTTTTTAATCCTCTTTCTCTTCTGAAGCGATAGCAGACTCTGGATTGTAATCTGCCTTCTTCCAAATACTAAGGTCTTTGTTGAGTAGTTTCTCTAACTTTTCGATATCAGGTCGGTAAAACTCCTTTAGTTGATTTGCTAGGTCAGAAGGTATTTGCTGTCCTTTATCTAAATTCTTGGCTTTTGCTGTTTTCCGAATTTTGTCTCTTTTCTCTTGCGAGAAAACCATTCTGAAAACTGGTCGCACCAATGATTTCAAAGGGTTTTCGTGGGTAATGAATTTTTGAATACGCGCATTCTTGGGAACTCCTGATGGGTTGTGTGTTTTCAAATTTTGAAATCCCTCCATATCGACAAGTCCTAGAAAATTGAATATATCGGTGATCGTTTCTTCCCGATTGGACGAGAACTCTTCTGAGATCAAAACTTTCACATTTGAAAATGATTCCAAATACGCTTTGACTTGATCGGCGTATAAACCAAGAGCCTTGTGGTGCCACATAAAGTCCCAGCCTTGATCCATTCTTTGTTTCTCTTGCTCCAATGCTTCGGAAAAACTAAGTTTTTCATGAAGGTCTTTTACAAAATGCATGTGGCTTGAAAAACAGCGGGTAACTGGATTTCTAAGTATGATCAGAATTTTGGGATCGCCTAAAGTCTCCTTTATTCTCGGGATAGCCACATCGTGGTGATAAAGATACCCTGTGCCAATTTCTCCTACGCGTTTCTCAGGGGTTTCATTTTCGTAGATACCACTGTATTGATCTTCTGTCAGGACTAAGTCTTTTATCGGTCGCTGCTTGGGGTAATCTAAGTGATTGTTTTCGTAGATGTCCCTAAGGAAATAAAAGGTCTCTTTTACAGGGATTGAGATATCAGGGTGCTGACTCAAGTAGTGGTATATAGAAGTTGTGCCTGCCTTGGCAGTTCCTACAAACAAAAAGTTGGGTTTATTCATTCGGGGCGTTCTTTCCAAGAGCTCAAGTCTCGGCCTATGATTTTCTCAAGTTGATTAATGTCTTCTTTGTAAAACGAGATCAAGTCTGACCGAGTTTCGGAATTCAAATTTTCCTTCTTCATCAAAGATGTCATAGCCTTGTCTCGCTTGGCTAGTAACTTGTGTTTGATGCTTTCGGGAAGTAAATTGACGGCCTTTTTCAGGAGTTGATTTTTCCTCAAAAGATTAACCAATACCTTGCTTTTTGGAATTCCTGAAGGATTTGCCTTCGCCGCTTTCTCGATTTCCAGTGGCCCAATTCCAAGGAAGTTAAATATTTCATTGCACAGCGCATTGGGCTTTTTCAAGTCTTCGAGAAGGAAAACTTTCGTATTGGGAAAGGTGTCTTGATACGCTTTTACCTGATCGGCATACTTTCCAAATCCTAAGTAGTCAAATCCCCATCTTTTCTGCGACCGGCTTTTCATGATGTCTGCTTGGATGGCCTCTTCAAATGGAAGGTTTTCCAAGCCATTTCTGATGAGGAAATTGTAATGAGACCAAGCTCTTTCTATGGGATTTCTTAGGACGATAATTACTTTGACTTCTTTAATCCTTTCGCCATAATAGAGTTTCATATTGGCTATGGCCTCCTCGTAGCGGTATAGGTAAGCCGTAGATCCGTCAAAAAGTAGTTGCTCTTTACCAGCGTTTTGGTAAAGCTCGAAATACTCTGCTTCATCATAAGTCACGCGATCGATGATCGGTTGATCGAGATGAAGAGGCTTCTGATTTCCAAAACAAAAGAAAAAGGGCTCCTTCTCCGAAGGAGGAAAGTACACCTGAGGGTGCTGGGAAAGCATTTGATAAAGAGAAGTGGTCCCACTCTTTGCCGCTCCCGGTATCAAGACATCTGGTAGGCGAATAGACTTATTCTTAAATTCTACAATCACGTTACAAAGATGAAAATATCATTAGCTTAAACCTCTTTTTTTAGAAATGGATTACTTCAAAAGAGTACTTCCAATA
>JBLGAM010000164.1:0-6458 GCA_047612305.1 Planctomycetota bacterium
TCTTCAGCAAATGCAATCTCTAGTCCATCGTTGATGGCTTTTTTGACTTTCTTATTAATTCGTTCTTTTGACTTTTCATCTAAGACATCAATGGATTCTAAGTAGGCTTCATAGGTATCGACCGGATCGAGTTTTGCCCAATCTTCCATCAATTGTTTGGGTACATACTTAGTTCCAGAGGCTTCCTCATGTCCGCGCATTCGGAACGTGATGGCTTCTACAAGCACTGGTCTAGGGTTTTTACGGATATCCTCTGCTAGATTCTTAATAGCATCATAGACTTCCAAGACATTATTTCCTTGGATCCGAAGCGTCTCCATTCCGTATCCTGGACCTTTTTCAGTAAAGTATTTGAAAGCAAACTGCTCCTCGCTTGGGGTGGAAAGTCCGTAGCCGTTATGCTCCACCACAAAGATCACCGGGAGCTTCCATACTGCAGCGACATTCAATCCTTCGTGAAAGTCACCTTCAGAACTTGCACCATCTCCGGAAAAAACTAAGGTTACTTTCTTTTCTTTCGAAAGCGTATCAGCCAAAGCAATCCCATCGGCAATAGCCAGCTGTGGCCCGAGATGAGAAATCATTCCCACGATATGATGATCATTGCTTCCAAAGTGAAATGAGCGATCACGACCTTTGGTGAAACCGGAAGCTTTTCCCTGAAACTGAGCAAAAAGCTTTTCCATCGGCATCTTTCTACCGGTGAAAATCCCTAAGTTCCGATGCATCGGAAGGATGTATTCATCTTGAGCCAAGGCATTTACAGCCCCGATGGAAATTGCTTCTTGACCCCAGCCACTAAACCATTTAGAAATCCGACCCTGACGCAATAGAATCAACATTTTTTCCTCGATCCTTCGGGGCATGATTAAGGATTCATAGAGCGAAAGGAGGGTTTCGTCTGAATAATTTTTTCGATCGAAATTCAATAAAGTGGATTGGGTAAGTTCGGCCATTAGGATGGGATTTGGGCACTAAGTTAAACGAGGTTTTAGGCTTTACAAAGCCAATAATCAAGCCTTCTGTCAGTTTAGAAGGTGTTAGCCTTAAAAAGTGGGTTTAGTCAATTTAAAGCTATAAAATGCAAAACCCCGACCTAGGCCGGGGTGAAAAATAAATGCAAGGAGTTAAAAAGTTTTGCTGTATTTTTCAAAAGTAGCCATAGTAAGCGCATCTCACGACTCTTTTCGATTAAGCTTAGTTTAATAAAAATCTTTTCATTTAATGAAATGATAACACTGATTTTGATAAAGGGAAAACCGACTTGTCTCATCTGATTTTTGATAAGTTTTGGTTACTTTTTCACATAATTTTAAGTTAATGAAGCAGATTGATTGGGGACGGTGTCCATCTCAGGACTTTTTTATTTTGGGCAGGATGAAAATTTGGAAGATGAAAAGGGATTGACTTGTTCTAAAGGTTGTTTGCCATTCTCTTAAGGCCAGCTGTTATTATGGAGACATTGAAAAAAGAACTAGCGTTTTACTTTGCGCTCCCTGCGCCTTTGCGGTAAATGAAGAAAAATATTTTTTTCACCGCAGAGCCGCCAAGTTCGCAGCGAAGAATCGCAAAGATTAATATGCTTTGTTCTAAAGGTTGTTTACAGCTCTCTTAAGATCATCTGCCATTAGGGAGACATTGGAAAAAGACTTAGCGTATTACTTAGCGTTCGCTGCTCCTTTGCGGTAAAGAAAAAATAACTGTGACTTTTCCTTACCTTTGCCCCCTCAAAACGTCGATATTCTGTGAAAGCGAGAACCTTAAAAAAAGACAAAGTCAATATCATCACCATGGGCTGCTCCAAGAATCTTGTGGATTCCGAAGTGCTCCTCACCCAACTTCGTGGAAACGGCATTGACGCCAGTCATGAGTCCAATTCGGATGATAACAATATTGTAATCATTAATACCTGTGGCTTTATCGATAATGCAAAGCAAGAATCGATCGACACTATTTTACAATATGTCGAAGCCAAGGAGCAAGGATTGGTGGACAAACTTTATGTGACAGGTTGCCTTTCGCAGCGTTACAAAGACGATTTGGAAAAAGAAATTCCTCAGGTCGATGCATTTTTTGGAACGCGGGACTTGCCTGCGATTTTGAAGAAATTCAAAGCAGATTACAAGCATGAGTTGGTGGGCGAGCGATTATTGACGCACTCTGCACACTATGCCTATATGAAGATTTCAGAAGGTTGCGATAGACCTTGCTCTTTTTGTGCGATTCCTTTGATGCGTGGAGGACATATCTCCCGACCGATTGAAGAACTAGTGAAAGAAGCTCAACACAAGGCAGCTGGAGGAACCAAAGAGTTATTACTCATTGCTCAGGATTCTACCTATTACGGCCTGGATCTGTACAAAAAGCGAAATCTGGCTGAACTTATGAGAAACCTTTCTGATGTGGAGGGAATAGATTGGATTCGCTTGCATTATGCCTATCCGACTGGATTTCCGATGGAAGTGATCGAAGTAATGAAAGAGCGTCCAAACATTTGTAATTATTTGGATATTCCATTGCAGCACGGATCAAGCGATGTACTCAAGGCGATGCGAAGAGGAACGACCCGCGAAAAGCAGGAAGAACTGATTCATAGTATCCGTGATATTTTGCCAGAGATTGCGATACGTACGACCATGATTGCGGGACACCCGGGAGAAGGAGAAAAGGAATTCCAGGAGATGGTGGACTTTGTGGAGCGAATGAAATTTGAGCGATTAGGTGTGTTTACGTATTCTCACGAGGAAAATACCCATGCGCATACCATGGACGACATTACTCCTCAGGAAGTAAAGCAAGAGCGGGCAAATCATCTAATGGAAATTCAGGAGCAAATCTCCTATGATCTGAATCGGGAAAAAATTGGCAAAACCTTTAAAGTGCTAATCGATAAGAAAGAGGGTGGACACTTCGTCGGCCGAACGGAGTTTGACTCGATAGAAGTAGATAATGAGGTGTTGATTGATGCAGCCAAGCATTATTGTAGAGTAGGTGACTTTGTCGAAGCTCGAATCACCGATGCGACGGAATTTGATTTGTATGGAGAGGTACTTTAACGTCCCTTCTTAAATCTAACATAGTTATGCTGCTTCTCCGGAAGCAGCATTTTTGTTTAAACTGCTTTTCAAAAAGCAGCATATAATAGGACGACAAAGTCCTGCTTCTCTAGCAGCAGAATAAAATGGAGAAGCAGGAAAGCTAGAAATAGCTAGAGGATATTATTCATCATTTCTTAACCAATCTTTTCTGACAATTCATGGAAATGGCTTTATTTTTAGGCTATGAAGAAAATTCTCCTTTCACTGCTCGCACTTTTACCCATGACTGTTTTAGCTCAATTCACTTACGATCTCCAAGGCCATCGGGGCAGCAGAGGGCTGATGCCTGAGAATACCATTCCTGCCATGATCAAAGCGATGGATCTGGGTGCGACGACGCTGGAAATGGATCTGGCGATCACCAAAGACGGGGAAGTGATTCTTTCGCATGAGCCATTTATGAACCCGGTGATTTGCCTGACTCCAGATGGAGCCGCTATTGATGCGAAAGATCATTCTTATAATCTGTATGAAATGACCTATCGTGAGATTTTGGGATTTGATTGTGGGACGAAAGTTCATTCAGGATTTCCGCAGCAAGTCAAGTTTTTTGCTGCCAAGCCACTATTAAAAGACGTTTTTGGGGTGGCTGAGAAATACGCCAAGGATATGAATCTTCCTGCGCCACGCTACAATATTGAGATCAAAAGCAGTCCAGCCGGAGATGGGATATATCATCCTGAAGTAGCTGATTTTTCCGATCAAGTGGTCAAGTTGATTTCCGAATCGATTGGCTGGGAGCGGGTGAATATTCAGTCTTTCGACTTCAGAGTGCTGAAATACATCCATGCTACTTACCCTGAAGTACCGCTAGCCATGCTGGTAGAGAATGCGGCAACTTACAAAGCCGATTTGGAGGAGTTGGATTTTCAACCCGAGATTTTCTCTCCATACTTTGTGGGTTTAACTCCTGAAATCATCCAGACGCTACATGAAAAAGGGATGAAAATCATTCCTTGGACCGTGAATACTACCTCTCAGATGGAAAAGCTTCTCGAAATGGGCGTGGATGGAATTATCACAGATTATCCGAATCTAGCTCCGAGACGGTAATTTTTGTCCCTTTGCCTCCATTTCCCTAATTTAGCCGATCAAAATCACCCGAATGAAATTAATCGAAGTCAGTACTCCTGCTCAGGAGAAGGAATTTATTGAGATGGCCGTTAGGCTTTATCAAAATGAAAAAAACTGGATTCGCCCGCTGGATAAGGATATTGAAGGACTTTTTCATGCAGAGACCAATAAGCTTTTCCGCAATGGAGCAAAGGCCAAGCGTTGGCTTTTAGAAGGTGATAATGGTCAAACCATCGGCCGAATCGCGGCTTTCGTTAATCCCAAGATGAAGGAAAAGCAGCCGACTGGCGGATTGGGATTCTTTGAATGTATTGATGATCAGAAAGCTGCTTTTTTGCTTTTTGATACTGGAAAAGCCTGGCTGGAAAGCGAAGGGATGGAAGCCATGGATGGTCCGATCAACTTTGGTGAGCGGGACAAGTGGTGGGGACTTCTCGTGGATGGATTTTCCGAACCGAATTACAACATGCCGTGGAACTTCGGCTATTATCAAAAATTCTTCGAAAATTACGGTTTTGAGATTTATTTCAAACAATTCACTTATGCCAGAAATGTGCAAAATGTAGGATTCGATGATAAGTTGATTGCGCGAGCAAATGTGATTTTGGCAAACCCAGATTATACCTTTCGCTACATCAAGGGTGCAGAGTTAAAAGAAAAAGCTCCGGAGTACTTTATGACCACCTATAATAAGGCCTGGTCTAGACATATGGGGAAAACACTTTCCTTGAAAGAAGCGCAGTTGATGTTTGGGAAGATGAAGCCGATAATAGATCCAAAGCTGATCTATTTTGGTTTTTACAAAGGAGAGCCTATCTCCATGTTTATTCAGATCCCCGAAATCAATCAGATTTTCAAGCATGTCAATGGGAAACTGGATCTAATCGGAAAGCTTAAGTTCCTTTGGTACAAGACCTTTTCCCCTCCCAACAAAATGCTGGGTTTAGTCTTTGGAGTGGTGCCAGAGCATCAGGGAAAAGGCGTAGAAAGTGCCATGGTAGTGGAGTATGACAAAATGAGCGGAAAAAGCGATTTCCAATACAAGACCATTGAGATGAACTGGATTGGAGATTTCAATCCGAAAATGATGCGGGTGTGTGAGCAGCTTTTGGCAGACATTTACAAAACTCATCACACCTATCGATTCTTATTTGATCGGGAGAAGCCATTTGAAAGACACCGGGTTTTTGATTGATTTTTGATTTGAGATTTTCAACTCACCCCAATTTTACAATTTTAGAACATTTCAATTTTACAATTTTATAAAATGAAAAAATACGACGTAGCAGGAATCGGAAATGCCTTAGTAGATATCGAATTTAAAGTCACGAATCAATTCTTCACCGATAACGGTGTGGAAAAGGGACTCATGACTTTGGTTGATGAAGAAAGGCAAAATGAGCTGATGAAAGTGATCAATACCGCCTCAGCCAAAAAGCAATGTGGAGGATCAGCAGGTAATACCGTGATCGCCATAAGTCAGTTTGGGGGTAAATCTTATTATTCCTGCAAAGTGGCAGATGATGAATTAGGCCATTTCTACATGAATGACATGAAAGATGCAGGTGTCACGCATAATCTAAATGAAACTAATCTTGCAGAAGGAATTACTGGGAAATGTCTGGTAATGGTCACCGAAGATGCTGAGCGTACTATGAATACGTTTTTGGGAATCACTCAAACTTATTCCAACAATGATGTGAACGAAGCTGCAATCAAAGATTCAAAGTATTTGTACATCGAAGGATATCTGATTACTTCTGAGAATGGCAAGCAAGCAATGATTCATGCGAAGAAAGTAGCCGAGGATAATGGGGTGAAAGTAGCGTTGACTTTTTCAGATCCTGCCATGGTAAAGTATTTCAAAGAGCCAATGTCAGAGGTGATTGGGGCGAGCGTGGATTTGCTATTTGCAAATGAGGAAGAAGCGATGCTGTTTACAGGAAAGGATAATTTGTTGGAAGCTCGAGAGGAGTTGAAAAAAGTAGCCAAACGATTTGTAATCACTCAGGGTAAAAATGGAGCTATGATTTTTGATGGAGATACTTTTATTGACATCGAACCCTATCAGACTACGGCAATCGATAGTAATGGAGCAGGCGATATGTTTGCTGGAGCTTTTATGTATGGGATCACTAATGATCATAGTTATGCATCCAGTGGGAAGCTTGCCTCCATGGCCAGTTCGAAGATCGTCAGTCAATTTGGTCCTCGACTGCAATGGCATGAGGCAAAAGAGATTTTGGCAAGACTAAATCCCTAGCAGAAAAACCCGAAGCAATATGT
>JBLGAM010000165.1:0-6302 GCA_047612305.1 Planctomycetota bacterium
GAATACCGTTGGAATCTAAGACAGATTAATTCGAATAAGGCTTAAGAATAATTTCTTTACGAATTACATTTTCCCTCTAAATAAAGAAGAAAGGTGTATTCTAAAGCTAATTCTTTTAGCGCATTGAATCTTCCAGATGCGCCACCATGTCCAGCATCCATGTTGGTATGTAGTAAAAGAAGGTTTTGATCTGTTTTGAGCTCGCGTAATTTGGCCACCCATTTGGTTGGTTCCCAGTATTGGACTTGGCTATCATGCAATCCAGAAGTGACAAGTAGATTTGGGTAATCTTTCGCAGTCACGTTATCATAGGGTGAGTAGGAGAGCATGTAGTCGTAGTATTCCTTAATTTTCGGATTTCCCCATTCTTGAAATTCGCCAGTAGTAAGAGGGATGCTCTCATCCAGCATAGTCGTCACCACATCTACAAAGGGGACTGCAGCGATCATACCGTTAAATAATTCTGGCTTCATATTCATCACAGCTCCCATCAACAGTCCACCAGCACTACCTCCCATTCCATAAAGATGCGAGGGAGAGGTATATTTTTCTGCTATTAAATGTTCTGCACAGGCGATGAAATCAGAAAAAGTATTTCGTTTTCGAAGCATTTTACCATCCTCATACCAATGTCTTCCTAAGTCCTCTCCACCACGGATATGAGCAATAGCAAATACAAAACCCCGATCCAAAAGGCTCAGTCTAGTGCTTGAAAAATATGCTTCAGAGCTGTAGCCATAGGAGCCATAAGAATATAATAGTAAGGGGTTTGAGCCATCAGGATTAAAAGTATCAATCCGGTAAATCAGTGAGATTGGTACCATCACATTATCTGCAGCTTTTGCCCAAATTCTTGAAGATTGGTAGGCAGATGATTCGTGACCTCCGACTATTTCTTGCTGTTTAAGTAAGGTTTTGGTATGAAGCACCATGTGATAGTCATAGGTACTGGCAGGTAGGACCAAAGAATTGTATCCGAATCGAAGAATAGAAGTATTGAATTCTGGGTTAGTTCCTATCCAAGAAGTATAGGTTTCCTCATCGAAAGCTAGGTAATGAGCTTCAGAATTATCCCAAGGCTTGATCTGAATCTGAACCAATCCATTTGTTCGTTCTTGCACGACCAAGAAATCTGCAAAAATATCGAAGTCCTCCAGGAGACTTTCTTTTCGATGTCCAATTACATCTTCCCAATTCTCGATTCCAGGGTTTTTGATAGGAGTTTTTATTAATTTAAAATTCTGTGCTTCATGATTAGTTCTGATCCAAAAATGATCTTCATAATGATCTGCAGCGTATTCCAAATGCGAAACTCGTTCTTGAATCAATCGAAAATCACCTTTTGGGTTTTCGGTTTCCAAAAACCATATTTCAGAAGAGCTAGTACTCTCTGAATGAATGAGAAGAAATCTTTCAGACTTGGTTTTATGGATGATGCAGCTAAATTCTTCATCCTTTTCCTCAAAAATAAGCTGATCTTTCGATGAATCAGTTCCCAATTGGTGAGAATAGATTTGATAGGATCGAAGAGTTTCTGGGTCTTGTTTCGAGTAAAATATGGTCAGATTATCGGCTGCCCAGCTGAAATTCCCTGTCACTGTAGGGATTTGATCTTCAAGGATTTCCCCTGATTCCAAATCTTTGAAGCAAATCTTATAGATTCTTCTACCCACTTCATCTGCTGCAAATGCTAAGAGTTTTTGATTAGTGGAAACTGACGTTCCTCCGACTTGATAGTAGTTTTTTCCTTCTGCAAGTAAGTTTACATTTAAGATGACTTCTTCAGGTGAGGACAGAGACTCTTTCTTTCTGCAGTAGATTGGATATTCGCTTCCTTTTTCATAACGAGAATACCAGAAATAACCGGATTTGAAGAAGGGGACACTCTGATCGTCTTCCTTTATTCTACCCTTCATTTCTTCGAAAAGTGAAGTTTGAAAATCTTTTGTTGCCTCTAGAGTTTGCGCTAGGTATTGATTTTCTTGATTGAGGTAGTCGATCACTTCAGGATTTTCACGATGATTCATCCAATAGTAATTATCGATGCGCTCATGATCGTGAATTTCTAGTTTCTCGGCTATTTTTTTTGCGATAGGTGGTTTCATTATTATAATCTATTTGAGGAGACAATGTTAATCAAATTCCAGCTTGGGGTTTTGATTTTGGACTAATTAAAAACCTAAATGACATTAAAACCTTGATGTCTTAGCTAAAGAAAAGATTTTATCAGGTATTTGTTTTAGACGATAATTATTGAAGTATTCAAATTTTAAAAACCTCAGCCTAATTAAATTATCTCCACCCAAATAACCTAAATCTTATGGGAATGCGAAAAGAGTTTAAAGAATTTGCAGTGAAAGGTAATGTAATCGACCTTGCTATCGGTTTGATTATTGGTGTAGCTTTCGGTAAAATCGTTGCTTCATTTGTCAATGATATTTTAATGCCGCCAATTAGTATACTACTTGGCGGAGTGGATTTCAAGAAATTGAATCTAATTCTTAAACCAGAGAAGCTAGATGCTGCGGGGGAAACAATTGCAGCAGTGACCATGAATTAAGGGATGTTCTTGCAGAACGTAGTAGATTTTATTATTGTAGCATTTGTGATTTTCCTTGCGATCAAAGGAATTAATAATTTAAACAAAAAAGAGGCGGCGGCACCTGCGGCACTTGCTGCCCCTCCTAAGTCAGAGGTGTTACTGGAGGAAATTCGAGATTTACTGAAAAAGTGACATCTTAAAATGTGTAGGTGCAGGTTGAAAAATCTGCACCTTTTTTAGTTTCCTCCTCGCTGTCTTTGATAGACGGTTCGGGTAAAATCTCTGGCTATTCCATGGAGCTTCAGAATTTGATTATAACTTATGATTTTGCTCATTTCGGCCATATATTTCTCTTCTTCAGCTAGCATTCTTCGCTGAATTTCAAATCGTTGTTCAATTCTTTTTTTTGCTTCTGATTCAGAAACCTCTCCGCTTCGTAAATCACTTAGCTTGCTCATCTCTTTTAAATTACCTTCTCGATTATCATTAAATTGATTGTAAACCGGCCAGAATTTTTCTGCCTGTCCGGGTTTCAGATCCAATCTGGAGGTGATAAATGCAATCCGTGCTGCTTGAAGCTTTTCAGGATCATATCGTTCGCCAGTACGCTGAGCAATGCCTATTCCTATGACAAAAAGGAAAATCGTGAATGTTAGAATGTATTTTTTCATAGTTAAAACCAAGTTTGTTCTTCTTCTCCCCATAGCTCAATGGCATCAGGGAATTCTTCATTAATTATTTGATCTAAAATCTCATCAGGGTTATCTGCCATACTCAAGACATCTTCAGCTGTCCAATATTGACTATCGATATAGAGATTGACCTCTTCCTCCAATGAAAGTTCTTTAGGTTTGATTTCAGGAGAAAACAAAAACCAAGTTCCCGCACTTAAAATCAACGTAATTGTAGCCGCATAGCGAATCCACGTATTACTTTGGTGTGGCTTGATCGAACCAATGATTTGGTCCGGTAACAGCTCAAAATAGCCCTCCGGTGTTTTAAACTCTTCTATTTTAGGTAGTTTTTTCATGCGCTGTTTAGACTGATTTTAACTTCAATAGTTTATTCTGTCTTTATATATTCCTCAATTTTTTTGACTGCGTGATGATAGCTGGCCTTTAGGGCTCCAACACTGGTGCCGGTAATTTCACTCATTTCCTGATAGCTCAGATCCTCTTGATATTTCAAGTGAAAGACTAGACGCTGTTTATCCGGGAGTTTTAGAATTGCTTTTTGTAGGATATTTTGAATCTCATCTCCACTTAGATTTCCTGGCTGATCTAGGTACGATTCCATTTTCTCTTGATGATCATCAATGGAAAAAAAGAATCGTTTTTTCTTTTTTTCTAGAAAGCTGAGTGCTTCGTTGGTAGCGATTCTGTAAAGCCAAGTAAACAGACTGGAATTGCCATTAAATTTATGGATATAACGGTAGGCTTTGATAAAGGTGTTTTGAGTTATATCATCCGCATCTTCATGAATCAAGACCATACGCCGAATGATGTGATAAACCCGCTTCTGATAAACCAAAATCAATTGCCGATATCCGAATTCCATCGAAATGGGATTTTGGATCAGTGCTAAGATTTCTTGTTCATCGATTTCCTTCATTCTTGCTTTAGACCAAACTTTTTCTTGATGGTTTAGCCTCAACCCCCAAAAAAAGGTAAAAATGTAATATCGATCGACAATTCTTTGATTTTTTAGATCTCGAGGATATAATCCAAGATGCCTGCATTTTTACCTTTTGGTCGGGTAACCAATAAAGGGAGACTATCATTAAACTGAATTAGTCGTTCAGCAATGCTTCCTATAAATAGGGCTGTAGCAGCAGTCCTGCCTTTTGCACCAATAATGATTCCGTCCGCCTCAGTTTCTAAAGCTTTTGAGACAATCTCTTGAACGGGATCATCATCATCATCTTGAGTATAAATAGGAGTGATTTTAACCCCCTTAGTATCAATTTTTCGAATAAATTTTTTGTAAGAAATCACTGCATGCATCTCCATAATCGCAGTAAACTCTTCATAAGTTTTACCTGTAAAATGGTAGCCTGATGGCACCGCAAAAACATTTTGACAAATGATCTCAACATTACCATGCTTGTTAGCAATCATAATCGCTTCTTCAAGCGCATCTTTAGAGTAGTCGGAAAAATCACTAGGAACTAGGAGTTTTTTTAATTTTGGTTTGCTTCCCTCTGGTACAATTAAAAGTGAGCAACTTGCTCTCCGAGCTAATCTCATCGAAGCAATCCCGGTTCCTTGAAGAGTTACTTTTCTGCCAATCAGAATCATATCGGCTGATTTTTCCTCAGATAGTTTGAGGATTTTCTTCGAGAGTGATCCTTCTTTTACAATGTAGTTAAGAGATATACCTTTGATTTTTGGAAAATAGTCATTGACTACAGATTCCATCTGTTGTTGTCGCTCAGAGATCATGTTTTCTACTAGATTTGGAAATTCCGCCAATACCTCCTTAGGAACACTTAGGTTCCTAATTACATTTACAAAGTAGATTTTCTTAGTCTGATTTACCTGTGCTATGAAAGCTGCATATTTTATCAGGGTTTGATCCAGGGAAGTCTGATCTAGACAAACAATCAATTTCTTAATCAAATACATATTCCTCCTAGAGTTTTATAAAGGCAAAGTTAAGGCTTATTCCAAGATACATTTTTTCTTTTTTAAGAAATAAAATTTTGAAAACACTTATTCAAGTCAATTAATTGAGATGAAACAATGGTGAATCTTAATTAATTGAAATAAAATTTTGAATCAACACCTGTCAGGTAATTGATATTCTATATTATTTCAATACATATTCGGAATCCATTCGCTAAAAACCAACCTGATTTCTAATAAATCGTATATTTGTGATGTCCGGGTCGTCGACATGTTCAAACTTCACAATTATCAATTTTACCGAGTACAGCCCTTTCCAAAAACAGGCCTCACCTTGAGCAATCAAGGCCTCGCTCAAAAAGCAGGATAACAGTGGAAGTTTGCGGTCCTAAGGCAGCTCAAATCTTGTCTTATAGGAGGTTTGCAACACTCTAAGATCCGGACTTTTTTATTTGATTCTTTATCCAGAGCCACTCTTCTCTGCCAGCTCTGAAAATCAGAGACCACAGGAGGAAGATTACAAAAACAAAAAATGAATTTAAAATCAGCTGAGAAATAGAAGAGCCATCCAAACTTATGAGTCTGGCTGAATTGAAAGTTAAAATTCCAACGCCTAAAATTTTTAGTGTTTCTTTAGAAAATGGCTCTAAATCCAATCTGATTTTCAAAAATATATATTTTACCAAGTTAAAAAGTAGCATAACAATGGCAGAAGCTCCTGCTGCTCCCTCGATTCCGTAGATAGGAATCATAATCAAGTTCAATAAAATTATCAGCGCGCTCATCGCTATAGTCAGGATTAAGTTAAACCTGTAAAACTTAGAGAATACAAGAATCTCGCTATTGATGGAAAAGGCAACGTCGAAAAGCTTGCCCAATCCAATCAGAAAAACAACTGATTTCCCTGCCATATAGATTTCCCGATTTGGAATAAAGGAATAAACTGCATCTATATTTGACCAAATTCCTATGAAAAGTAAGATGCAAACATATAATTGCCGATTTGAAACCTGCTTATACAATACATTTATTTCAGTTAGATTATCATTTGCAAAGTGATCTGAAACTACCGGCATGACTACTTGCGAAATAGCCCTTCTAGGCAGTTCAATGACTAATGCCATACTAAAAGCAAT
>JBLGAM010000166.1:0-6226 GCA_047612305.1 Planctomycetota bacterium
CCGAAAATTTTACGACTCTTGACAGCAGGAGAAGAATAATCTATTGAGATTTTGGTGAATCCGACTACTTGTGAAACTGTAGCTGCTGGACTAGGAGCAGGAGCTTGAATTTGTGCAAAAGCAGAAAATGTCGCTGCCATAAAAAAGGCTAAAGCAAAGAATAAAGTTTTGGTGTTTTTCATTTGAGTTTAAAGTTATTTTGATGGAAAGCTAGCCAAAAAAATCTAAAGGCAGTTTGGTAATCTAAGTCCTTATCTGGTTTGCCATCAGTTTTAGCCACTTATTTTCCAAATTTTCGTTTTAAAGACTTTTCTACGGAATAGATCAATATACTACAGGAAAGAAGCACCCAAATTATGCCAAGGCAAAAATCCCAAGGATCAGGTATTGGGATTATTATACTGATTAGACCAATAAGGATTCCTGTTTTCCCAAATTGACTCATTTTTTTACCTGCTATTAATTGGGCAAAGTCCCAACATTCCTGATTCTTCATGGATCGGGATGTACGATATCCAGCTAAACCATTAATGTCTGGAGGGTGATGGTTCTTCATTAGCCTACCAACAAGAAAATAGACGGTCCCTACCGAGATTAAAACCCAAACTAATTGATTGTTGAAGTAGAATGGAATGCTAGCTATTTGTATTTGATACATACTTTTTCACCAAGCTATTTTTTTGGCAAAAACGTTATTTCAAAATTGACTGAATGAATTTCACACTCTGTGGAATCTGTTCTACGGATCTTGAACTTTCATCTTCGATAGTCAGGTAGGCAGTTCCTTGTTTTTGAGCCTCTTTGATAAGCCCTGCGATATCAATATCTCCGGTACCAAGTACCACATTGGCTTCTACATCGCCGTGACCATCTTTAGATCCAGGTGTTCCTTTAGCACGGTCCTTTAGATGCAGCATTGGGAATTTCCCTGGGTAAGATTTCATGATTTTTAGCGGATCTCCACCTCCCATTTTTACCCAAAACACATCCATGTTGAAAGCAAAATTCTTGGAATTTTTTAGCATATAATCCATGGGTACCATTCCTGCATCTTTGACGAATTCATAACCATGTGGATGATAAAGTAAGGTTATGCCTTCTTTTTGGAGTTCAGCTCCAGCTTTGTTAAAAAGGGCTGTTGCTTCTTTGATTTTGGCTAAAGAAATTGGACCGTCAGGATGGGCTATCCAATAGCATGTGGCGTATTTCGCACCGGCTTTTTTAGCGTTATCGATAATGGATTGTAAGTCTTTATTTAGTTCATCATATTCTGCTCCTACGCCGATAGTCTTAAGCTTATTCTCTGCAAGGATTTTTTCGTACTCAGCCTCTGACATACCATAACCCCCTCCACCTTCTAGGTTGTTAATGCCCATTTCAGGAATCATTTTAAGGTATTTCACTGGATCGACTTTCATCTCATTGCGGAGTGAATACATCTGCAAGGCAATCTCTTGGGCTGAGCTAGTAAATGGGGAGACTAGCATTAGAATGACGATTAGAGTTTTAAGTTTCATCGTTTGTTGATTTTGAGTTCATCTAATCTAGCTAAAAAGATTAAAATTTATGAAAATTGGTTCATGAAAGTTACTTTTTTAGAAGTTTGACTTTCGTTTATTCATTGGGAAAGGTTAAATTGAAAGTCAAGCCGCACTCAAATGACTTCAAGAAGAAAATTTATCCAAAACTCCTCACTATTAGGATTAGCTATGAGCATCAAACCTGACTTTTCTCTTTTTAAAGCCCAAGACCAGATTCTAGGTCATGGAGATTTCAAGTATAAAATTGATCCGAGTTGGGGTAATTTAGATCCAGCCAAGGTTCCCGTAGTCAATTGCCATGAAATGGTGATGGATCGAAAAGGTCGGATGATTATGGTGACCGATGAGGCCAAAAATAATGTAATCATCTATGATCAATCCGGGAAATTACTTGATACTTGGACATTAGGATTAGATCGAGCTCATGGCCTTTCGATCGTAGATGAGGGGGATGCGGAATACCTCTGGGTTGTAGATAATGGAGGGCGAGTAGTAAAAACCACGCTTGGGGGAGTGGTCGTTTCTGAAATAGTTTCTCCATTGAAAGAAGGGATTTACGAAGAGAAAATGCGATGGACTCCAACAGAAACTGCTGTTGCTCCAAATGGTGATTTGTACATCGCGGATGGGTATGGATCTCAATACTTTTTGCAATACGATAAGGATGGAAACTTTATCCGGAAATTTGGTGGATCTGGTCAGGGGGATAGTCAGTTTAGCACGGCCCATGGAATTGCGATAGATCAACGTGGAGGTCAAGCGCCTACATTGCTCTGTACCTCAAGAGGTCATAATTCATTTAAGCGATTTACACTAGATGGTAATTATTTGGAAACGATTTTCCTTCCCGGTGCCTTTGTCTGTAGACCAGTGATTCACGGAGAAAATCTGTTTGCAGGAGTATGCTGGTCCCGGTTGAAATATTTGGAACAAACAGATAATTCAGGTTTCGTTACCATTTTGAACAAGGACAATAAGGTAGTCTCTAATCCAGGCGGGACAGCACCAGAATATCGCAATGGGGAACTTCAGTTGATGGTTCAATCCCAGCCAGTATTCAAACATTGCCATGATGTCTGCATCGATCAAGATGAAAATATCTATGTCTGCCAGTGGAATGCAGGAAAGACCTACCCAATTAAATTGACAAGAGTTTGATCCTTATTAATTGTACTCAAATACGGTCTGAATTTTGAGAAAAAAAATACCTTGCTTTGCTGAGACAAAATAGCTGTTACTAAGAATTTTTGTATTTTTAGTTTTGATTCTATCAGCTAGAAATCTATGAAAATGAAATTTTTTGGACCCAAAGGAGAAGGAAACAACTTGGATCAATTGCAAAACAACATATCTCTAGTTTTTGCATTTTTAGCAGGGGTATTAATGTTTTTTTTAGGATTTTCTGATTTGATGGTTGGCTTGGACCCATTTATTGTCAAAATGAAATTCCTTTTTGTGATCCCATATTTAGGAGGGTTTTGGATTATGAGGAAATATGGATACCATCAGCCTGTGATCCAGTTTTTGATCTTTATCGGCTTAATATTGGCCTCCATTAATTATATCTATAATGATGGGTACCGAGGGCCAACTTTCTATACCATCTTTATTTTTGTGGTAGGGATTGCCATTTTAATCAAAGGCTGGCCAAAATATGCCTGGATGCTATTTGCATTTACCTTGTACTCCTTATTTTTTTATGCAGAGGTTTTCGGACTGATTAGCCCTAAATCAAATTACACTGGTCTAGAAAATTTATTTTGGGATCACCTTATAACCATTTGGTGGACGGGACTTTTTTCATTTTTGGGGATCGATATTTTCCTAAAGAATTACCTTGCTCAAAATAAAAGGATCACCATCATTCAGGTGGAGAAGGATCTTGCTCTACAAGAATTGGCAGCCCTAAACACCAAAAAGAATCAATTGATCGCACTACTTTCACATGATCTGAAAAATCCGATCGGTATGCTCGGGCAGACCTTGGACTTGGTTGATAGAGGAGCTTTTGAAGAAGGCGAGTTTGAACTTATTCTCAAAAATCTCAGGAACCAGAGCTACCATCTTTCGGGAATGTTGAATAATACCCTGAATTGGGTGCTAGCAGAATTAGAAGATAAGGTGCTAGAAATGGAAAGCTTAAGCCTTTACCAGCTTACGGATGAAATGAGAGAGGGGATGATGATTCAGGCTGTCTCCAAAAAACAAACTATTGAATCTGATAAAACCGGAGAAGATCAAATTCTTGAAATAGAAGCTTCGGAAATTCGAATTATTTTAAAAAATCTCCTCGATAATGCGATCAAATTCACTCCAGTAGGAGGAGAAATCGAGTTGAACCTAGTCATTTCCTCGAAAGAGATTACTTGGAATATCAAAAATCAGGGGAAACCGATTCCCCTGCCAGAAGAATCAAAACTCTTTGACTTTAAAGTAAAAGCCACTTTTGGGACTATGCGTGAGAAAGGAACTGGAATCGGCCTTCCGCTTTGCAAGAAAATAGCGGATAAACTGGAAATGGAATTGGGATTTTATAGAACTGATGATGGGAAAAACAGTTTTTTCTTGACAAAAAGGTTGAATTAAATTAATACCACCATTAGACTTTTTGCGCCATGGGCACCGATAACAAGTGACTGCTCAATATCAGCAGTCTTAGAAGGACCCGCAATAAATAGTCCAAAGCCAGAATGTTGATCTCCGATTCGATCGTAAGCCTGATGCATAGTGGTGACTAAGGAGTCCCGACTGATAACGATCACTAAATGCTCGGTGATAAAGGGAATAGCCCGCAATCTCAACTCAGAGTCATCCAACCAAATAGCACCATTTTCTGCTACCCCAAATTGTCCTTTCAGAATGGCTAAATCCAATTTTGAAAAGCTATGGACGTCTACCGGGAGTGCTTGATTTGAAAATTTTTCGAAAGTGTCATCAGTAGAATAAACAAGAGGATAGATTCCTGATTCTAATTTTTTAACCAATTCCTCAGTGCTTAGGATTTCTCCCTTATTTCCTATGATGGAAGTGCAAAATGCTTGCAATAAATCAGCTGCTCCTTTGAAATCTGGGATTTCTGGCAAAGGCTTTTGAGCTAGTTTTAAACTGCGGATTTTTCCGAGGATGGAATCTCTACTGCTCATGATCGATTCTTTTGATACCATTCTTTGAAACTTTCTTTTGGAACTGCTGGCAAATCTCGCTGCTTACCCCATACATTCAGAGGATTATAGATCAATGATTTCGGGAGGTTTTTTAGAGCCAGACGCATGATTTTTCCAGAATAGTTGTAAGCCAATGGACTTTTGAAAACTCCGTTTCCTAACATCATGGAAAGTTCCTTCACTGAAGTGCCCTGGGCCTTGGTGATCTCTTGGCGCCAAAGGTAAAGCTGCTCATGGATATTGATTTTCACTGGACATACATCCGTACAGCTTCCGCAAAGCGTGGAGGCAAATGGCAGGCTGCTATGTTTTTGCAAATCCAAACCCGGTGAAAGAATTGATCCTATAGGGCCAGGAACCGTACTTTTGTAGCTGAATCCACCACTTCGCCGGTAGATCGGACAAGTATTCATGCAGGCACCGCATCGGATACATTTGAGTGAGTCCCTGAAATTCTCTCTACCCAATTGAGCCGTTCGACCATTATCCACTAAGATTATATGAATTTCTTTCCCTTTTTCTGGGCTTCTGAAATGGGAGTTGTAATTCGTGATATTTTGACCTGTTGCTGATCGGGCAAGGAGTCGTAGAAAAACCCCGAGATGGGTTCGCTTTGGAATAATCTTTTCGATTCCCATACAAGCGATATGCGTATCGGCAAGATGAACGCCCATGTCGGCATTCCCTTCGTTGGTACAGACTACAAATTCTCCAGTTTCCGCCACACCAAAATTCACTCCGGTAATGGCCACTTTGGCAGCTAGAAATTTTTCCCGAAGGTGATGTCTTGCAGCTTGAGTCAGGTAATAAGGATCTTCATTTCCTTTTTCAGTATTCAGCTTTTCATGGAAAAGTTCGGAGATTTCACCCTTTTTCAAATGAATTGCCGGCAATACAATATGGCTGGGCGGCTGACCGAGAAACTGAACAATCCGCTCACCCAAATCGGTATCGACCACTTCAATCTCATTTTTCTCCAAAAAAGGATTGAGGTGGCACTCTTCGGTCAAGATAGATTTGCTCTTGACGATGGCTTTACATTCCTTTTCTTTTAGAATAGAAAGTACGATCTCATTATGTTCCTGAGCATCGGCAGCCCAATGCACTTTGATTCCATTCTTAGTCGCATTCCGCTCAAACTCTTCTAAATAATCCGCCAGATTCCCAAGCACATTGTCCTTGATCGAGGAGGCTAAATCCCGTAAATCCTCCCATTCTGGGACGGAATGGCTCATTTTATCTCGTTTGTCTCGGATAAACCAAAGGGTGTCGTCATGCCATCTTGATTTGGCTGAATCCTTTAAAAATTCGGTTGCTTCTTGCGGATGACTCATTTCAATACTTCGTTTAGGATTTCTGCGATATGTTTGAATTGGATGGATTGCTTTTGACGCTGGGCAATCCCTTGGAGGTGCATGATACAAGACATATCTCCTCCTGTCAAAATCTCGACTTGGTGTTCGATATGATCTTCCAATCGATCTTTGCCCATTTGCACCGAAAGGGCTTCTTCACTTACTG
>JBLGAM010000167.1:0-6180 GCA_047612305.1 Planctomycetota bacterium
GATTGTTTTCGAATTTCCTCAATGAAAAAATCTTCCCAGGGAAAACCATCAATATGCTGGCCCCAATGGGAAATTTTACTTCTGATTTTCATTCTAAAAATCAACGTCATTTTTTCTTGGTAGCAGGTGGAAGTGGGATCACCCCGATTATGGGGATTTTGAAATCCCTCTTGGTCAATGAACCAAAGTCAAAAGCGACTTTGCTTTATTGCAGCCGAAATGATGAGCAAATTATTTTCAAAAAAGAGTTAGAAAAGCTGAGTGGCGCAAACCCTGAAAGACTTCAAGTTCTTCACAATTTGAGTCAGCCTTTAGATTCTTGGACTGGATTAAGGGGTCGTTTGAAGAAAGAAACTATTCAGCCTTTGGTACAAAAAGCGCAAAATGAATCCGATTTTGAAACCGAATATTTCATCTGTGGCCCTGACGGAATTATGGATACAGCACTTGAAGTGCTGGGTCAATTCGGCGTTGCCAAAGATAAAATCCATCGGGAAAGTTTCTATTCCGCTGCGGCTGATAAAGCACATGATGCTGCTCTAAGTGGTGATATGGGAGGATTGACTCGTGAAGTTACAGTTGAGTTAGAAGGAGAAGAGCATTTGATTACAGTTGCTCCTGATAAGACAATTTTAGAATCTGGGCTTGCACAAGATTTGAATATGCCCTATAGCTGCCAAAGCGGGCTTTGTACTGCCTGTCGTGGAAAGCTGATCAGTGGAGAAGTGAAAATGGATGAGGATGCGGGTTTAAGTGAAAAGGAAATTGCTGCTGGTTATGTGCTCTGCTGTGTGTCTCGACCGTTGAGTAGCGATGTCAAGGTGAGAATCGAGTAATAAATGGGTAGTTTTCAGTTCCGATAGTTATCGGTAGCCGTATGAAACTATAAGTACAATAATTAAAGCTAAGAATATTGGAAGCTTCAGAATTACGTCGATTATATAAGAGAACGGAGCAATTGATTCTTGTCTTGATGGCCGTGGTTTTACCGATTTTCGGGATGATTTATCTATACCACAATTCAGGTAATCTCAATTGGGATCTTCCAGAAATCCCGGCAATAGTCGAGCAGATTTTGATGGGATTTGGGATTGGACTTTTATTGGTTCAGTTTCTACTTTTCCGAAAGCGAATCAAATCTAGTTTTCTGACGGATGAGCTCATTTTAAAGCTCAGAGCTTATACCAACGCTACAAAAGAGCGCTATGTATTACTGTTCTTTATTTCTTTGATTAGTTCTGTTGGATTACTCTTTTTTGAAAATGCAATCTTCATCGTTATTTTCGCAGTGACTTTAATATTCTTTTCTGTTGGAAAACCTACTCCAGATCGAATCAGCAAAATGCTCAAATTGGACAAGGAACAAAAAGAGCAAATTCGGGTGGCTTCCAGACCAGACTAAATGAATGGATGAAAGGTGTCCGTTGTCTGATGTCTGACACGGAATACTGCTTTGTGACTTTCTTGTGTAGATTTACTATGCGGCCGAGTCCTTTTTTTAACAAATAGGAAGCACAAAAAAAAGGAACCAATTCCGAAGATTTGTCTGTCGTAGTTATGATTTAATTAATTAGTTTTCATTTATCCATTTTGTTATTCATTGCGAAACCTTGGAATCCTTTGTGATAAAAAATTTCATAAAAAAACGGCAAGCTGATTCAACTTGTCGTTTTCGCTTTATAGTGCTGGTGGTTTGTTAGTTTTCTATGGTAATATTTCCTGAGGAAATACTCCCTTTCACCCAAGAACTAGAACCGTTGTCCATTTCTAGAGACTTTCCGGTACTAATGTTACCGACCTTCACATTGCCAGATGAGGCTTTGAGTGAAAAATTAAAAGCTTTTAGATCTGAGGAGGTCTGCACTTTGAAATTTCCGGAAGTTCCTTCGAAAGAAGTGTGATCTCCTAATCCTGCATTTTCGGCTCTTATATTGCCTGAAGTAAATCGTAATGAACCTAAGGACCCTATAGTATTTAATCGGGCATTTCCAGAGGTTAAGGAAATGTTGATTTCCCCAGCTATATTCTCAGCATCAAGTGATCCACTAGTTGATTTGTATTTCACATCCCCTGTTACATTAAAGATATCAGCATTGCCACTAGTGACTCCAGCTATAACATCACCTTTAATTCCTTCAATTTTTAGAGAGCCGGAAGTAGCTTGGATATCTAAGTTTCCATCGATAGCTGATGCACTGATTTTTCCTGAAGAAACTTTTAATTGCGTTTCGTCATTGGAGACATTGTTGACCACTATGGAGCCCGAACTATTTCGAAGTTGAAGAGCCACTTCTTTAGGACCTGTTATTTTGATATAGCCCTTGTTTTTGCTATTCCAGGAGTAATTATTGTTGTTTCGCTCGTGAGAAATTTTCAATACATCTCCCAGAGTCACAAAGACAATATCTTGGTTGGTTTCATTGGATTCTAAGTAAGCTTCTACCTTTACTTCTGAGCCAGACCCTCCTTCATAGGTTACGTCCAACCAGCCACCATTAACTTCAATCGACTTGATATTAGAATAAGATTTATTCGAATCGACGATAACATTCTGTGCGTAGCTCAGTGTCGCTAGTAGGAGTAAGCCTAGACTTAGGGTAAAAATTTTGGTCAAGTTTTTCATAGTGTTGGTTATTTAATGATCACGCCAAAGCTGATCGCGTTAAGTTTAGGGCCCTTTCCAGTTTCAAATACTTCGTTAAAGTCATAGTTGAAAAATAAGTTGAAATCATCTACTCCAACTTCCACTCGTCCACCATATCTGAAGTTTGAGGCATACATATTGGATTTCTCGTATATCTTTTGCTTATCTCCATTGGCATCATCATAGACGAATTTGCCACGCCCTCCGAGACGCAAACCGGCATATCCTCCGATTCCTAGGCGAAGCTTTCCATCATTTGTAAGTAGGGTAGGAACAAGAGATACGTTGGCATAAGATGCTGAGATTTTAGATTTTGTGCCATTGCCCTCTGTAAATTCTTCAAAAGTGATTCCAGCTGGATTTTTTACTGCGATCAGGTCAGTGTCTTCCAATTTGAAATTGTAGAAACTCGCTCCGATTCCTGTTTTCAAATGGAAATTTTTAGAGGCTTTGTAGGTTCCCACCATATTCAGGTTGACATTCCAAGAGCCCCAAGGCTTTACTTGAGGTGCATTGTCCGTCGGTGTCCACAGGTTCAGTCCAAGATCCACCTCCATATCAGATGAGAATTTGGATTGCTTGTGACTGGAATGATAATTTGTATAGTCTTGGGCTTCCATTTCTAAGGAGCTGGTTCCATCTTGGTATTTTTCATAGTACCAGGTATTGCCAAAGATGGTATAGACCTTCTTTTTCTTTACGTCGGTACTGTCAGAGTTTTGTGCAGTCAAAGAGCCAATGCTTATGAAAAAGATGGCTGCAATAAGTACTAGTCGATTCATGTTATGTTGGTTTAGGTTTTCAAAATAGGGTGAGGTTTAGCCTCACCCATGGTGTTTAGAATACAATTCCAAAAGTGATAGGATGTAGTTCTGGACCTTTTCCTGCTTGAAACAATTGATTCATGTCATAAGTAGAGAAGAAAGTCACGCGGCCGACTCCGACTTCTCCACGTAGTCCGTAGCGGAAATTTTGCAGATATAGTCCTGTGTTTTGCTTGTCTTTCTTGCGGCCGGAGCCATCAAGTTCGCGGTACTCATATTTTGATTGTCCGCCAAGGCGATATCCAGCATAAGGTCCTACTGCTATTCGAAGGCCTTTTCTCCCATTGTCATTCATTTTGCCGAAGTCTAATTCAAGCATCGTCATGGCAGTGATGTAAGAAGCAGAAATCTTACTTTTGAACCCCTCTACATCATTTCTTTGTGCGAACTCAATTTGATTATCGCCTCTGACAGCTTGGAAATCGCGGTTTTCGAATTTGAAGTTGTTGAACTGGAATCCAATTCCGAAGTCCCAATAAAAGCCTTTTGAAATTCGCTGAGCAGCCATCCAGTTCAATCCCACGTTCCAGCTTCCCCAGCCTTTGACTGCATAAGGATTGTCCGAAGATGGAATGCCACCATCCGCATCCAGATAGTTGTTTACTCCCAAATCGATATTGAAATAGGTTCTGAAAGGAGGGTCTGATTTTTTCTTTAATCCTGATTCAATTTTGACTTTCGTGTTTTCACCAGTTTCGTCTACGAATACACGAATTCCTCCGATATAGACCTCAGTCTCCATCCCATTCTCGTTCACTCGGACGATATCTTTAGAAGTTCCGTCTTTTTTCTGAATCTGAACAATGGTTAATTCGCCGCTTTCGCCGTTTTGCTTCAAGTCCAGCTCACGGATGATTTCATTGATATTCATAGACTTCAGCTTTTCGAAATCTTCCTTGTTGTTGACGATGATGACCACTTTTCCTGACTTTCCGAATTCTACAATTACGGAATCTGAGTTTATTTTATGATCAATTGCAGGCAATTCATTGGATGCGAATCCGATCTGTACGATTGCCATTAGGCAGAGCAATAGCAGGTATTTTTTCATGATAATTTCAAGTTAAACTTGTGGTTAAGGTTGGTTTATGGCAAGTCTGCCGATTTTTCTTTTTTGGATAGAAGTGAAGTAAAGAGACTGCTTTTTGCATCCTGCAGGTCTGCAAAACCTTGATCAACTTTACCTAATAATCCTTCTACTTTTCCCACTTTTTTACTGATACTGGCAATCAGTGTTTTATCTTCTTCCAAGCCATCTGAGTAGATTTTCACTCGATAAGCTGGTTCTTCTACTTGAGACTTTTCCTTGGTCGCTACTGTTTGGTTAAGCTGGAGGCTAGGAAGTTCCAACGCTGGTACGTTTAGCTCTTCCACAATTGGAGTTGCTTCAAGCTGCTCAGTGGAATTACTATCCTCTGGCTTTACTTCAGCAACTGCGATCAACTTGGATGAGGTAGAATTGACATTGGTAGAAGCGGATTTTTTGATAGTTGAATTAGTTGGTTTAGTTTCCTTTTCTGGTTGGGCAAGAGTTTTTTCTTCAATTTCAGCCGGAATTTCTTCAATAGTCTGGCTTTGAATTTCTTCTGACTGCTGGATTACTTCCTCGATCTGATTTTCCTCAGTGGTAGCTAATAGCTGTGGTTCAGCTGGGTCAGAAGAAAGTGTGAAACCAAAGTATCCTACTATGAAGAGCGCTGCAACAGATGCTGCTATCGACCACCAGATGAAAGGAGTCCTTGTTTTCTCTTGCTGAGGAAGCTGGCTTTCCAGTCTTTCCCAAGCTAGTTTACTTGGATTGATGCTGTCTTGGTCAAATTTTTCCTTGAAAAACTGATCCAGATTATTAGTTTCGTTAGCCATTGATTGTCTTTTTTATAATGTTTTGACTGGCAATTTTTTCTTTTAATGTATTCCTAGCTCGATTAAGTTGAGACTTCGAAGTACTCTCTGTGATTCCGAGTAAATCCGCAATTTCTTGGTGAGCATAGCCTTCAATTGCGAAGAGGTTGAATACGGTCCGATATCCTACCGGAAGGCTTGCGACCATCTCTCGCAAATCCGCTACTTCAAGATGATTGAGTTCATAGGAATGATCTTGAAAGTCAGTTTCATTCTCCAGATTTACTTCCATCATCAGATGACGATGACTTCTCAGCTTCATGAGTGCCTGAGTGACGATGATTCGCTTCATCCAGCCTTCAAAACTTCCCGCGCCTTGGTACTGTGAAAGCTTGTCAAAAATCTTCATGAAAGCCTCGATCATCACATCCTCTGCATGTTCCCGATCTTTTAAATACCGGATGCAGATTGCTAGAAATTTCCCCGAGTAGGTATCATACAGGTGCCGCTGTGCAGCCCGTTCGCCTTTAAGGCAACCCTGTATTAAACTTGACTCTGTTGAAAAATTAGTTCTGCTGAACATTGGTTGTTGTTTTCAATGAAGTAGATGCTAGGGTTGGAAAAATGGTTGCATTGGAAGTGAAAAAAAGTTAAAATATTTTGAATAAAGTGGTTTTATCCCCGTGATTAAATACGTAATAATCTTAAATTCAATTAAATAGAACATTAAAAAAAGTGAATTTCTAATTTACTTTTTAGAAATAAGCCTTGTAATTGATCACAATATCCTTTTGAACCCATTCTCCTTTTCGGATTAATATCGGTTCGATATTTCCTTCTCCATCAAATTTATTTGCGAATAAGCCATCT
>JBLGAM010000168.1:0-6144 GCA_047612305.1 Planctomycetota bacterium
GATCAAAACCCAAACGCATGACAGAACCCAAGCGCGTAGCCATCCTAGGGAGTACCGGAAGTATAGGTACACAAACTTTAGAGGTGATTCGCCAACATTCTTCTGATTTTCAAGTCGAAGTACTTACCGCTCAAAACAACGCAGATCTATTGATCAAGCAGGCGCTGGAATTTGTTCCAAATGCTGTGGTCATCGGCAATGAAGCGCATTATCATAAAGTAAGAGAAGCCCTAATTCCTAAAGACATCAAAGTTTTTGCAGGACAAAAGGCCATAGCTCAGGTGGTAGAAATGGAAACAATCGATGTGGTGTTGACTGCGTTGGTTGGATATTCCGGATTGATTCCTACCATCCACGCAATAAAAGCCGGGAAGCAAATTGCCTTGGCCAATAAAGAAACGTTGGTAGTTGCCGGTGAAATCATCACTGCTTTAGCTAAAGAAAACGGGGTAAATATCTTCCCGGTGGACTCAGAACATTCTGCAATTTTTCAATGTTTGATTGGTGAATTTCACAATCCAATCGAGAAAATAATCCTCACAGCATCCGGTGGACCTTTCCGCGGGAAAGATCGGGAGTTCCTGAAATCAGTAACCAAAGCTCAGGCGCTCAAACATCCCAACTGGGAGATGGGAGCCAAGATTACCATAGATTCAGCCTCACTGATGAATAAGGGCCTTGAGGTAATTGAAGCAAAATGGTTGTTTGGATTGAAAACTGAGCAAATCGAGGTCGTAGTCCATCCGCAAAGCATCATCCATTCACTCGTTCAATTTGAGGATGGATCGCTGAAAGCACAACTTGGCTTGCCGGATATGCGTATCCCGATTCAGTTTGCTTTGAGTTTTCCAGATCGACTGAAAAATGATTTTGAGCGTTTTGATTTCTTAAATTATCCTAACCTGACTTTTGAGCGACCGGATAAAAAAACCTTTAGGAACCTTCAATTAGCATTTGATGCGTTGGCAATGGGCGGTAATGCTCCTTGCATTTTGAACGCTTCTAATGAAATAGCCGTTGCTGCTTTTCTAAGAGAAGAAGTAGGATTCCTGGAAATGTCAGATTTGATTGCCGAAACTTTAGCAAAAGCTGAGTTTATTGCACAGCCAAGTCTCGAAGACTACGTTGGTACAGATTTGAGGGCAAGAGAAATAACACAAGAACTTATACAAAAAAATAAATAATGGATACTTTAATTATGGTAGGCCAATTGCTGCTGGGATTGTCGATTCTGGTGGGATTGCATGAGTTGGGTCACTTACTTACCGCCAAGATGTTTGGCATGCGGGTAGAAAAATTTTCTATCGGCTTTCCTCCAAAAATAGCTGGATTCCAGTGGGGAGAAACTGAATATTCGATTGGAGCGATTCCACTTGGGGGATTTGTAAAGATCTCAGGGATGATCGATGAATCGATGGATTCAAATCAAATGTCGGCCGAGCCTCAACCTTGGGAATTCAGATCTAAGCCAGCATGGCAACGCCTGATCGTGATGCTGGGAGGGGTTATTGTCAACGTGATTACCGGTATTATCATTTTCGTTTTCTTGGTGTACCAGAATGGCGAAACTTATTTTTCTCGGGATCAGGTCATCGAAAATGGAATCGTAGCACGTGAAATAGGTCAATCAATAGGTTTCCAGACAGGAGATAAAATAATCGATATCAACGGCGAGGTTTATACCTCTATCAATGATTTGAGTAGTGGTTCTGCCTTATTGAGCGAAAATGGTTTTTATACTATTGAACGGGCAGGCAAGCAAATGCAGATTGATATTCCCCGAGGTTTTATCAATTCATTTAACAGTCAGGAAGCTATTAATAGTTTTGTGGATATTCGTTATCCATTCCAGTTGTCAGTCATCGACGAGGGGGGTGCTGCAGCTAAAGCTGGAATTGCTCTTGAAGATAAGATTCTAGCAGTGAATGGTAATTCGGTGACTTATTTTGACGAGTTGCAGTCAGAGTTGGCCAAGCTTAAAAGTCAGGAAGCTGAAATCACACTACTTCATGGTGGGGATACGACTTCTACGATGGTAGCCGTCACCGAAAGAGGAACAATCGATATTGCAGTGATGCCACTGATAGAGCCTGTTCGAAGAGAATATGGATTTGGAGAAGCTGTTGCAAAAGGGACAAACCGAGCTTTTAGCGTAGTAATCCTAAATGCGAAAGCCTTAGGTAAAATGTTTACCGGTGAAGTTTCTACCCGAAATGTATCTGGGCCTATTGGAATGGCGAAGATCTACGGAGATACTTGGGACTGGACCAAATTCTGGGGGATTACTGGTTTGATTTCGATGATTTTAGCTTTTATGAATTTACTGCCAATACCTGCTTTGGATGGTGGACATGTGATCTTCTTGCTTTACGAAATGATCTCAGGTCGAGCTCCATCTGATAGATTCCTGGAAAATGCACAAAAAGTAGGAATGGTCGTGTTACTTGGCTTGATGGTTTTTGCGATCGGAAATGATATTCTGAAGATTTTTACGGGAGGTTAATTTCTTTCCTAAGTATAAAAAAACCGAGCAGTTTGACTCGGTTTTTTTTTGACCTCATTTTCTGAATCTGATTATTTTTCCAAACTATTTACTATTCTCTACGCAATTAGTTCAAATATTTTTCTTAACTATGTCTCCTTTCTAATTCATCTATGGACAACAAAACTTTCTTGGGAATGCTCATTACATTCCTTCTTTTATCCACTACTATTCAGCCTCAAAGTGGATTTATTGATAAGATTCTTTATGACAATATTAACCCGGTAAGCGGGAGTCCCGGAGATTTTGTCGTGATGGCTTCATGAGAAAAGATTTTTGGTAAAGTCCAGAACAAATATGACGAAGCTACCTATCAATCCCTTGTTTTTATGGCAGATGGGGAGACAGCTACTTATGATCCTAAAGATCTAAAAGCTTTTGGATTAGAAAATTCTAGATTTTTCATAACCAAATCTGTTCCTGGAGAAGAGGGGTCAAGATTTGTTCAGATTTTGGTGTCAGGGGCATTGCAATTGAATTTTTATAACAACAGATACTTCTTAGACAATGGAACCGAATTATTAGAGCTTATAGCATTTTATACCCAAGGTCAGATTGAAGGGAATAAAATCAAGCGCTATGTGAAAGCCTATATCAGTACGCTTAAAATTCAAATGGCAGGAACTTGCGGGACTAAACTGAACGATCAAATTGAAAAGACTAAAATGGAAGAGCTTGATTTCGTCAGACTCTTTGAGGCCTATCATGAGTGTAATGGATTGCCATATACTAGTCATATTAATTCCATCAGTTTTTTGAAAGTATCTCCAATTTTGATGGCGGGGATTGGCGTTGTTTCATTGCGAGATCGATCAGTAGAAAAAAATCAAAAAAACGGATTAGATAATACCATTTCTTACCGCTTTCAGGGAGGGTTAAGGTTACATGACTTTCGGAAATACCCTAGGATTTCTTTGGATTTGCGGCTGGGAGTTGAATTCCTCAATACCACCTTTCAAAGCAGATTTGAATCTCCAGGAGTTGTAATCATACAAGCTGAAGAAAACTTCCAAGAAACCAGCGTATTCATTCCAATCTCATTCAATTATAGTGTCTATCGAAAAAATGAAACGGATGTCTATCTAGGATTAAGTGGAGCCGCATGGTATCGTAGTATAAGTTCTTCCTCAGGTATCATTACAGAAGAACTTATTGGGAGAGGAAAGACTAATATTTATACTAGAGAAATAGTCACTGGTGTGGATCGACTATTCGTCCCTGGGTTAAAATTGGGGGTAAATTTCCCGCTTGGTGATCGAATGAGACTTTTCACAGAAACTCAGTTTGATGTGCTTCTGGATTACTATACCACTAATATTCTTGCAAAGCGTTCTAGTTTTAGTCGAACTGGATTATCACTTCAAATAGGCATGGAGTTTTAAGGGTATGAAAAAGTATTTGATACTCTTATTGATTTGGTGTTCCTCTTGTCAAGAAGAGAATTTTGAAATCATCTCTAGTCCGAGTTTTACAGTTCCAGAGATTATAGAACTTAACGAAAATGGCGCAAAATTTAAATCTTCGATTCTCCTAGCTGGAAACGATCCAATTATTGAATACGGGTTTGCCTATGATCTAAGCAAAAAACCCACTATTGAAAGTTCAAGGTTTATTTCAATGAAAGGTCAAGCTCCAGCTGAGTTTACCTTGGAGGCGGTGAAAGGAATGAGCAAAGGGCAAACCTATTTTGTAGCAACATTTATCAAAACGGCTTCTTCCACTTTTTATTCTGAGTCCGTCAGTTTCATCAGTGAAGGCTCAAAAAACTTTATTTTTGAAAAGATAAATTCTAAGCCTGCGGTTTACTTTGGTGATACGATAGAAATCCTTGGCGCGAACCTAGAAGAGGTGACAGAACTTCTCTTGAAAGTCAAATTTGAAGACGAGGAAGTTCCCTTTTTCGATTATTCTTTGAAAGGTTTTAAAATCCAAATCCCTAGGGAATTCAGATATGAGTATCGGGTTTTTGAGCAAAACGACATTCGGATTACTGTGCAGGTAGGAGATCAGATTCTAAATATTCCCAATACTCTTAAGTTTGAAAAACCGCAATTTGATGCAAAGAGAAATATAGATTACAGTGCTGCATGGGAGCTGAAAGGAAAGTATCTTTTCACTACTCCAACTGCTGTAAGTTATGAATCAGCTGGAAAAACAGTTTTTTTTCCTGTGGATTACAATGATGATGAAACTATCAGGTTTACACCTTCGATTTTTTTCACAGAGCCAAATCCAGTTTTTAAAGTCATCATCCGTACTCAAGAGTATGCTACTGATCAGCTTAAAATTAATGAAAGTGATGTATTGAGGGGACAGATTTTTGATGTAAAATCATTCAATGTCCCATTGGAAGTCCAGGCAAAAAACATCAACGCGCTAAGCATGGAGGGCAATTTAATAATTAATCCTAATCCTTCGGCAGTAGTTAACGCGACTCCCACTTCATACGAAAGCTTCACTTTTTCATTTGGACTAGCTGGTCCAGTATCCAGTCGTTTATTTGAATTTAATGTGAATAATTTTGGAGAACCCTCAACTAATTACTTCACTATTAATTACCTCAATCCTGTAATTCCTGTCTTATTGATTCCTACTACGATTACGTTTGATGATCGTTTAAGAGCTACAAGCTTGGATAACAAAAGCTATCTCGTCGGAGGCGGAAAGATCCTGTCTGTGGATATGAATACCAAAGAAGTAAAGTTCTTACGATCCTATCCGGAAGTCCCAAATACATTACTAGGCTTTGTCTCTTCTTATAAGGACAAAATTTACTTTACCCATTTTTCAGAGTTCATCAATGGTAATTTGGATAATTTCTATGAATTTGATCCTAAAAATAATTCCCTAAAACAACTGGCTAAATTTCCAGGTGGAGGACAACTGATCGGTAAATTTGTAGTAGAAGATGAGCTTTTTGTAGATATACAGAATTTCAATGATGGAGGAGCTCAATATTCAAGATACAGCTATGATTTTGCCAAAAACTCCTGGAATGAAGTAGGAGTAGGTGCTTTTTTTGTAAACCGATATGCGGATTTTGAGTATGCAGGGAAACTATATGTTTTGGGAATTGGCCTCGATGGTAGCGCTGCTTTGCAGTTTGGTTTATTTTCTTGGAATACATCCAAACAACAATTTGAACTCGAAAACGCTTATAGTAATGAAGATAATCCTCAAAAGGAATTCTCAATAGCTGTGAAGGGAGGCTTTGCTTATTATCACATGGATGGGCAAACCATTCAATTTGACCTTTCGACAAGAAAAGTTAGTAAGCGATCCACACTTTATCCATTGGAGCCTACCTCATTGAGTGTTTCCAATGGAGAGCTTGTGATCGTTGGGAAAATAAACAAACAGTTGGTGTATAGAATTGATCCGGAATATTTTGATTAGTTGCTTAAATCTTAGCCGAAAAAAGGGAGGCGACTGCCAATCTGACTAAATCCTCGTTTGGCATAGCCCTTGCCATTTTAGGAGGAACCTTCTTTTTTGGGAGGTTCTTCTTTTATTTTAGTATCTAAACGACAGCATGACTGTCAATCTGTCTATATGAATCAATTCGAAAATTCTGTGTTTCAAAATTTGATGGTTGGTGAATT
>JBLGAM010000169.1:0-5867 GCA_047612305.1 Planctomycetota bacterium
TTTTTGGAGTTATTGATGCCTTCTATCATATTTTTGATGACCCCATCTTGAAAGGTATTTGCTTTTAGCTTTTTGATTCGCTCTCGGAGTTCATCGGATAGATCCAAATTAAGTTGAAGCAAAATCCCGTGAATTGTCGCTTCATTTTTGCTGGCTGCAAGAATTTCCTGAAAACTCACCTTTCTACCAAGAAAGATCTCTAAGACTACTGCGACTGGAACGTAATCCTCCAATTTCGGAAGCTGGTGATCTTTTAGCGAATTGATCAGAAACTCTACCATTCCCGTATTAGCGGGGACTTTTTTCTTCCAGGCTCGAATTTGTTCTTGAAATTCTTTTAAGGTCTCTAACAGTGGTAAGGCAGCACTTTCAATCAGAAAATCTTGAATTTGCTTAAAAGAGATTCCCTCAGTCAAAGCAAATAGTGCCTTTTCTACCTTGATGTACAGCAATCCATCACCTTCCAGTTCATATTGATCTTGAGACATTTCCAAGCCAAGGAGTTCTTCTTTTTTTGCCTCTAACTCATAAAGGTCTGCCGGATCTATTACGAAGTCCTGATCGATCAAGGCTCGGATTCGCTCAGTTCCCAATGAATCAATATCCATTGCTCTTTTGGAAACAAAATGCTCAATTCTGCCCAATACCTGAGGAGGGCATTTCAATGTATTCGGACAGTAATGCTTCGCTTCACTTTCTTTTCGCTCCAATTCAGTCCCGCATTCCGGGCAATGTGAGATGTAAACCACCAGTTTTGCTTCTGCTTTTCGAAGCGCCTCATTTATTCCGGTGATTTTAGGGATGATTTCACCTCCTTTTTCAACATAGACAAAATCGCCATCATGAAGTCCCAAACGCTCTATTTCATTGGCATTATAAAGCGAAGCTCGCTTCACGGTAGTTCCAGCAAGACTCACTGGCGCAAGGTTCGCCACAGGTGTAATTGCTCCGGTACGTCCAACTTGATAAGTAATCGAAAGTAATTCGGTCTCTGCGCTTTCGGCTTTATATTTATAGGCAATAGCCCAACGCGGGTTTTTTGCTGTGAAACCCAGTTCCTCACGCTGGGCATAGCTATTGACTTTCAAAACTACGCCATCGGTATCCAAGGGAAGCGTAAAACGTTTTTCACGCCAATCTTCTATGTATTGGACTACATCCTGAATGGAATTCGTTTTTCGATAAGTGGGGGAGACATTGAAACCCCATTTTTCAATTTGATGTATGGCATCTTCGTGGGTCTCGACTTCATCTACCCCTAGTAATTGGTAGAAGTAGCAATTTAATCTTCGCTTTGCTACTACTGCAGAATCCTGCATTTTCAGCGTTCCAGAAGCTGCATTTCTAGGATTTGCGAGCAAGGCATCCCCGTTTACTTCGCGTTGTTGATTGATTTTTTGAAACTGAGTATGAGGTAAAAATATTTCACCTCGAACTTCAAATTTCTCAGGAATTCCAGTTCCTTTCACAGTAAGCGGGATATTGCGGATCGTTTTCACATTTTCTGTGACATCATCTCCCTTGTAGCCATCTCCTCGGGTTACCGCTCTAGCTAATTTCCCGTTTTCATAGACTAGACTGATGGCGACGCCATCAAATTTCATTTCGCAGAAATATTCATAGTCGGTTCTTCCAAGGCCTTTTTCAACCCGCTCATCAAAAGCAACTAGTTCTTCAATCGTATAGGTATTTCCAAGGGAAAGCATTTTTGTAGAATGCTCGACAGTCTTAAAATCCTTTGTAATTGTACCCCCAACTCGCTGACTTGGGCTATCCGATCTCAATAGCTCCGGAAACTGATTTTCCAATCGAATCAATTCCTCCAAAAGTGTATCGAATTCATTATCAGGAATTTCGGGACGACTTTCTTGATAATAAAGAGCGTTATGATGGTTGATTTGATCAGAGAGTTGGGTGATTCGAAGTTCAGTTTCTGCGTGAGTCATGTGTATTCTGGAAAAATCATTCGCGTAAAAGTACATTTTGGAAAGCCAAAGAGCAATTCAAAAGTGGTGGATATTGTTAAGCTAATGAATACTTTTTGAAAGGCTTCTATTACCTATCTTTGGTTTTGCATACCCTTCCCATGACCAAAAAACCAGCAATTGAACGCAGTATCTTGGAGTCGGCCTACTCTCTTTTTTTGGAGAAAGGATATCGACATACTACCATGGATGATATTGCGAATTCACTTTCGATGAGCAAAAAGACGCTCTATAAGTACTATCCGGGAAAGCTTGAACTGCTCTCTGCCTCTTTTGAAATTTTAAAAACAAAGTTGACTGCTAAGGTGGAGGCAATTTTGGAAAATAAGTATATCCCATTTCCACTGAAGCTTAAGTCTACGCTCACGGTAATCGCCACTCATCTCGCACCGATTAATCCTGAACTTTTTGAAGACCTTCGGGAATATGCGCCGGAGATTTGGGAAGAGCTTCGGATCTACATCAATGAATCGGCTTATATCAGATTTCAAAAGCTAATAAATCAAGGTGTAGACCAAGGACTTGTAAATCCCCGAATCAATGTGAGCCTGATGGTGATGCTATATGCTGCGGCTGCACAATCACTTTTGGATCCCAAATTCATCAGCAATTTTCCGGAAGACATTACCAAACAGATGACGCTCAGCCCTTCTCAAATCTATGATCAGGCGATCACAATAATCTACAATGGGATCTTGACCGAAGAAGCTAGAAGCGAATTTGTCAAGGCCTGAGACCTCTTTTGGCTGATTTCCTTATCTTTGCGACTATTCCAATACTAGACTTTCCTGACGTCATTTTATCCGACGATTTGATTATTAATAAACTATGAGTTCTAAGAATTTTAAACGTTACACCGTCACCTCTGCTCTTCCTTATGCTAATGGCCCACTTCATATCGGGCATTTGGCTGGATGTTACATCCCTTCAGATAGTTACGTCCGATATTTACGTAGCAGAGGAAGAGATGTCGCCTATGTATGCGGATCTGATGAGCATGGCGTAGCGATCACCATTAAAGCAAAAAAAGAGAATAAAACTCCTCAGGAAATCGTGGATCGATACCATGAGATGATGAAGGCAAGTTTTGGCGAATTCGGAATCAGCTTTGATCATTATTCCCGGACTTCTGCAAAGATTCATCATGAGACTGCCCAAGAACTTTTTAAGAATTTGTATGATAAAGGTGAATTTCTTGAGCAAGTAACCGAGCAGTACTATGATGAGGAAGCCAACCAATTTTTAGCCGATCGATACATTGAGGGTACTTGCCCAAAATGCGGTAATGAGCATGCATACGGAGATCAATGTGAGCGATGCGGTTCTTCATTGAGCCCAATAGAATTAATTAATCCTAAATCAAAATTGAGCGGTCGAACTCCCATCTTGAAGGAGACCAAGCACTGGTTTCTTGATTTGGCTAAATACACCGATTTTTTGAAAAAGTGGATCTTGGAGGAGCACGCCTCAGATTGGAAAAACAATGTACTCGGACAGTGTAGATCTTGGTTGGAAGCCGGAGATGGACTACAGGCAAGATCGATGACTCGCGATATGGATTGGGGAATTCCTGTTCCAGTGGATGGGGCCGAAGGTAAAGTACTTTATGTGTGGTTTGATGCTCCGATTGGTTACATCTCTTCGACAAAAGAATGGGCAGCAGAAAAAGGAATCGATTGGGAACCTTACTGGAAAGACAAGGACACTAAATTGGTGCACTTTATTGGAAAAGATAATATCGTATTCCACTGCATTATTTTCCCAGCGATTCTTAAGACCCAAGGTGAATTTATCCTTCCTGAGAATGTGCCGGCAAATGAGTTTTTGAATTTGGAAGGAGATAAGATTTCCACTTCTCGAAATTGGGCTGTTTGGCTTCATGAATACCTCGAAGAATTCCCAGGTCAACAAGATGTGCTTCGCTATGTCTTGACTGCCAATTCTCCAGAAACCAAGGACAATGATTTTACTTGGAAGGATTTTCAAACGCGTAACAATTCAGAACTCGTCGCGATCTACGGCAATTTCGTCAATCGTGCGGTGGTGTTAACTCATAAGTATTTTCAAGGAGTGGTTCCAGTGAAAGGTGCACTGACTACCCACGACCAAGAAGTGATTGCTGAGTTAGAGGCCTTTCCTGAGAAAATTGCAGCGTCGATTGAACGCTATCGATTCCGGGAAGCTCTGGGTATTATGATGGATCTCGCTCGTCTTGGTAACAAATATCTGGCAGATACAGAGCCTTGGAAAGTAATCAAAACAGATCAACAGCGTACGGCAACAATCTTAAATGTCGCTTTGAATATCGCTGCAAACCTTGCGATTGTTTCAGAACCATTTTTACCATTTACTGCTGCCAAATTGGTGTCTTTATTTGATTTGAAACATATCAAATGGGATGATGCTGGTTCTGCTGATTTACTCAAGGGAGGAAAAGCGCTGGGTGAAATGGGGTTATTATTTGATAAGATCGAAGATGAAACCGTAGAAAAACAAGTTCAAAAACTATTAGATGCCAAGAAAATGAATGAAGCTGAAAATGTACCAGTTCCGGTGATGAAAGATGTGATCACCTATGATGATTTTGCAAAATTAGACATGCGTGTTGTGACTGTTTTGGAAGCGGAGAAAATGCCGAAGTCCAAAAAGCTAATCAAGCTAAAGGTCGATACAGGACTTGGTCATCGTACGGTTTTGAGTGGCGTAGCCGAGCATTTTGAGCCGGAGTTTTTGATAGGAAAACAAGTGACTATGCTGATTAATCTCGCTCCCCGAAAGATGATGGGAATCGACTCCGAGGGGATGATTCTGATGGCGGAAGACAAAGACGGCAAGTTAAAACTTCTTCAGCCACATGAGGGAACTGCAAGCGGATCGACGATATCGTAGATTGTAGAGCCAAGAGCCTAGAAGTATCCAGTATCAAGATTTTAGATTCAAGAGCCGAGAGCCAAGATGTTTAGCATAAAGTCTAAATTCTTGGCTCTTTTTATCTTGTTTCTAGTATCTAATGTCTTACTACTTGTATCTAGCTACTATTTTTTAATGCAACGGTCTTTTCTTGATCATCCCGCCTTTCGTGTCCTTGATCGGATATTGGATCACAAATGCCGAAGGGTCGATTTTATCGATTTCCGTGAGCATCCGGGTCACTTCAAGTCGGGTAATGACGCAAAACAATACTTTTCGATCTGGGAGAATCTTTGCTTTTTCCCCATAGCCTCCGTCTGATTTCAAGACAGTTACGCCCCTGCCTAAATCATGTGAAATCATGGATTTGATCTCCTCTGCCAAAGGAGACATGATCATCACACCAAGGTATTCTTCCACTCCGTTGATAATGAAGTCAACGGTTTTCGAAGCCGAGAAATAGGTCAGCAGTGAATACATGGCAGTTTCCAGATTCACAAAAAAGGCAGCCACTATAAATAGGAATACATTGAATACAGTGATAAAATCACCAACAGTCAAACTGGACTTTCTACTCACAGAAATTGCCAATACTTCTGTCCCGTCAATTACCGCTCCACCTCTGATCGCAAATCCAATTCCACTCCCTAAGAAAAAACCACCAAAAACGGCAATTAGTAGTTTGTCCGCAGTGATAGTTGGGAATTCGATAAAGTGAACCAGTAGCGCCAAACCAAAAATTGCAATCGTACTCTTGATCGCAAAGGTCAAAGAAATCTGCCTTGCGCCCAGAAAGATAAATGGGAGATTGACTAATATGATCAAAACGGAAAGATTCATCGGGGTCAGGAGTTCCAGTAGCAAGGAAATCCCCATTGCACCCCCGTCAAAAAAGCCATTAGGCAGCAAAAAACCTTTAAGACCAATACTCGCCATCACCACACCAATCAGGATAAACAAGGAATCTTTGAT
>JBLGAM010000170.1:0-5860 GCA_047612305.1 Planctomycetota bacterium
GGTGCTAACAAAAAGTATAAGGGCCTATAGCTCTATCGATAGCGATCGGCAGGCTAGAGCAACTGGCTCTCCCGATAGTCATCGGGACAGTAGGTGCTAACAAAAAGTATAAGGGCCTATAGCTCTACCGATAGCGATCGGCAGGCTAGAGCAACTGGCTCTCCCGATAGTCATCGGGACAGTAGGTGCTAACAAAAAGTATAAGGGCCTATAGCTCTACCGATAGCGATCGGCAGGTTAGAGCAACTGACTGTCCCGATAGTCATCGGGACAGTAGGTGCTAACAAAAAGTATAAGGGCCTATAGCTCATTCGGTTAGAGCAACTGACTCATAATCAGTAGGTGCTTGGTTCGATTCCAAGTGGGCCCACAAGCCATCCATTTATGGGTGGCTTTTTTTATATTTAATAATGGAAAGGTCTTTTGTCTATATCCTTCATTCTAAAACTCTAAATCGATTCTATACCGGTCTGACTACTCTTAATGTGGAAGAAAGACTTGAGAATCATATTTCTAAAAAATACAGTAAATTCAATTTCACTCAAAAAGCGAATGATTGGGAGTTATTCTATTCAATTCCTTGCGAAAATCTATCTCAAGCAAGATTGATAGAACTGCATATCAAAAAGATGAAATCTAAAATCTATATCCAAAATTTGAAGATATATCCAGAGATTACTGCCAATCTAGCATTGAAATATAAAGGCAACTGACTCCTCCGATATTCCCGATAGTGGCAGATTCCGTTGGGCCCACAAGCCATTCGATTTTTCGGATGGCTTTTATTTTTTTAACCTCTTCAAAGCAAATTCCTTTCGTTTTAAGCCAAATGCTGTGAATTCAATCTTCGGAAAGAATAAACCAATAATTTTAACAAGGTATCTAAGCCATCTAAGATCAGTCGCCATCACATAATGTGTCAGATGGTGAAGCATTTTAGAATCAAATAAAAAGGCTGACTTTGCTGCTCCAAAACTTCTATATCCGCCGAATTGCGGGACAATAACCAGAACTCTTAGCTTCTGATTTGGCAATAACTTTGACTGAAAAGCCCTCAATTCAAGCATAAATGATTTATCTATTACCCCATCAATGTTATAAACCAACAGACTTTCCTTAGCGTCAAAGTCAACTCACATTTTTACTGGTTTTAAGTTTATTTTATTCAGATTTCAAAATATGCGCTGGATTTGCTTTGAGCACTTTCAAAATTTGAGAACCCACCGTCAACCCTATTACTAAGAGCAAAACCACTAATCCAGTACCCAGAGGAATCAAACCCACTCCCGAATGAAACGCAAAGAAGCTGTCCAAAAATTGGTTCACCACCACGAAAGCTAAGCCTCCCCCCAAAATTGAGGCGATCCCCCAACTGATCAAGTAGCGCCGAAATAGTTTTTTGGTAAGATCGCTTGTCCCTGCACCGAACACCTTTCGCACGCAGAAATCTTTTAGTCTTGAATTCATGTTCAAAGACACTAGTCCAAACAATCCCATCGCCGCTAAAATAACCGCTAAGACTGCCGAAAAAAGGATAATATGCTGCACACCTTGCACATCATTAAACTCACGCTCGAAGACATCCGCCTGAAGTTTGCCTTCAAAAAGTCCTTTGGGATTACTTTCTCTCCATGATTTTTTTACCAAATCCATGGAAGAAATTGCCGAACCGGGAGTCATTTTAAGTGTCAAATAATTAAACACACTATCCGCACCAGTCCGGATGATCATCGGCACAATAGGTCGCTGGAAGAAAGTCGAATGGAAATCTTCCACAACGCCTACGATTTGAAATCTCATCGAATCTACCACAAAGAATTCTTCCACTGGAAAATTCAATCCCAACTCGGTCATAAATCGTTCATTCACCAAAACGGACTGCTGCTGGTCGGAGACTAGATTTTGATCCAGATATCTTCCAGATATCAGTCTCAGATCCAGAATCTGGGCATAATTAGCCTCCCCTTCCAAGTAATCCACCAAATACTTTTGCTCTAGATAGGTCACCTCTTTTTCCTCTGCCCCATTTCCAACATAATTCTCACTTCCACTGACCTCCTTCACAGAAGCTATTGCTGAGAGTTGGTCTTTTAAGGTGAAATACGTTTTCGCATCTGGGACATTCACGATGATCTTGTCGGCATTGTCATAGCCCCAATCTCGATTTTCATTGAGGTAATTTGTTTGGAGAAAAGCTATACCAGCTACTATACTGATGATCGCTAGGGTAAATTGAAAGGTTAATAAAACACTGGTCAGTAAACTTTTACTTCCCATTTTCTGACTGCCATTTAAGATAGTCACAGGCTTGAAACCTGAAACAAAAACAGCAGGATAAATACCGGATGCTAACGTGATAAACCCCATTAACCCAATTAGAAACATCCAGATATAGTGATCATGAAATAGGTCAAGCTTAAGGCTTTTAGAAGCGATCTGGTTAAATCCCGGAAGAAGAATAAATGCGGCCAAAAGACATCCGATGACCAATGCAAAAAAACAAACGATCAGGTTCTCACTCAGAAACTGTGCGATCAATTGCCCTCTCCGGCTTCCAATTACTTTTCTGACACCAATTTCTTTTAGTCGACTCGTAGCCTTCAAAATGGAAATATTGATGTAATTAAAAACTGCTAGGATCAATACAAATATGCCGATCGCACCAAGTAATATCTGAGGGCCGATCCCTAAAAAGCTGATCACGCCATTCTCAATCTGCTCTGATTTACTGATCAAATCGGTATACGCAACTAGCTCAAGATTGAGGTAAGGCTTTTCAGGGTTAATCTCATTTTGGCTTTTCCGAATTCCTTCCAATCCAGCGCTAAGCTCACCGGGATTACTTTCACTATCAATTTGCACAAAAGTCCACAACTCAGAATTCCAGGAATCTTTTACGGAAACAGCTGCTCCCAACATTTCCTGAGTTTCAAAATTCACCAACAGATCAAAATTGAACATTTCCATGTCATTCAGCTTTCCGAGCACTCCTCCTACTTTGTATTGTTTCTCTTTTCCATTGGTGACCAAAGTGATTTCTTGACCTATTGGGTGCGTATCTCCGAATAGCTTTTCTGAAAGTTCATAAGTCAAAATCACTTGATCTGGCTCTGATAATGCTTGAGGGTAGCCATATTCCATTTGAAACCTGAACATTTCCATAAACCCTGGATCTACATAAATCACCCGCTGGTTAAAGCTTTCTCGCTGGTGAATTACTATCGGAAAGCCAGATTTTACTCGAGTTTGAGATTTGATTTGGCTAAAATCATCCTTTAGCAATTCCGCAATCGGTTCAGCAACTGTCCCATAGGTTACTTTTCCTTCATTTTCCTCTATAGTATAGGTGAGTTGATATATCTCATTCTTGTTGGGTTGGAGCATTCCCTTAAACCAGATTTGCTCAATAAAAAGATATGCGACCAAGCAGCATCCAACTGCACAGGCCAGTCCAAAAACAGAAATAAATGTGGTCCCTTTCTGCTTGACCAGGTTTCTCCAGCCTATTTTCAAGTAGTTTTTAAACATCGCACCATTCATAGCTCTATAATTTGTTGGTTTAGTTCTTCTAATATTTCCCCATCTAAAAAAACTGAGGACGTGAATGAAAAATCGGAATCGCGCATAGCGAAGTCCCCTTTCTTCCAGATTCAAATAAAAAATCTCATAGGCATCTCCTTGAATTTGCTCCAGCTTTTCGGCATTGCAATAGAATCCCAAAAATCGATCTGCAAGATTTGGCGGCTGATGGCTGCGCTTAGTATCCATGAGAAAAGTCCAATGCCAAGGGTGGCAACTGATCAAACAACTTATTTCGAACAGTTTTCACTTGCTCGATTGTAGCTCTTCCAGTGGCTGAAAGTGTAAAAAGACGCTTTCTCCTACCCCCTCTCTCCTCGGTCGCTCCTCCCATTTTGGATTGAAGAAAACCCTTTTCCTCCAACCTGTTTAACACGGTATGAATCGCAGAAATATTAACGCTTCGTGCAGTCTGATTTTTTATTTCCTCCAAAATAGAAACCCCGTATGCCTCTTGATTTAGGATTCCTACGGTCAGCAGAATCAGTTCTTCCAATTCCCCTAAATGATAACCTTTCATAGCTAATGATATTACTTTTACAAATATGAATCTAATATATTTAATACATATTTGTAAAACAAATTAATTTGATGAAATAGAGTTGATTAGGGATAGGTTTTAAAAAAAGAATAGTGAGAAATCAAGCTGATAATTCTAATTGCCTCTTCAGAATTGCTCTATTGAATTTAAAATGATTTGTAAAGACTGTATACAATTAGAGCCACAGCTTTTAATGATTCGAGATCTTTGATCTTGAAAAGGATTTTCAATTCTCCAATTTCAGAACTTGGTTTTCCTTAAGCAAAATGGATTGAAGTTTTGGATAGGAAATATCCTGGACTGCAATTTCTCCATCAATCGCTAAGGCCGCAGCTGCAGCGGCTGACTGACCCAAAATCATAAATACCGGCTCCATCCGGATCGAGCCAAAGGCGGTATGGGAACTAGAAACACAAACCGGTACCAGCAAATTTTCACATTCTGATTTCTTTGGAATGAGCGTGCCGTAGGAAATAGAATAGGGCTTTTTAGGGTGAATGCCAATATCCCCCTCGTTTTGTGCCATGCCCTCAGCAGTCACAAAACGCTGGACATTATGCGAGTCCAAGGAATAAGAGCCCATCCCAATGGACTGAGGCACTTCTTTATTCCCCAAAACATCGTGCTCAGTCATCACATATTGGCCTATCATCCGTCTCGCTTCACGAACATAAATCTGATGAGGCCAATTTCCATTTTCCATAAATTCATCCTTCGCTAATCCCCATTGAGCCATTTGATCCCGTACTTTCTGAGGAACTTGGGGATCATGTGAAAGAAAATAAAGCAGACCCTTTTGATAATCTTCATGGTCTTTCATAATCGCATTCCTTGCAGCATAGCTCGCCTCAGGATAGGTGTAATTTTTACCGATGTAATCCGTGCTAAATGGGCCATGATTATTGGTATCAGTCTTCAGATTTGGAATCTCATCATATTTTTCAAAAGTTTCCTCCCATCCTGTATCGTACACTCGTGCTAAAAGCTCATACCGAGCTGGATCATAGTTCTTGGGTTTTTCAAAAGGAATTCGATTTGCCGAGTTTCTACTCATTGCCAGCCGAAAAGTATAAGCTTGAATTCGATCATCTCCCTGCCCATTTACTCCGGGAGGTTCGGATGAAATTTCGGGCAAAAGACCACTCGAGGGATCTTCGGAAATTCGATAGGCACTTACCGGATTTTTGAAATAATGTCTGTGCTGATAGACCCCAACTTGAACTCCATTCCAGGTTTCCCCATAAGTCGCATTGGATTCACGTCCTACATGATAGTTGACTCCCGCAGCAGCCATCAAATCGCCTTCATAGGTCGCATCAATAAATACTTTTCCTTCAAATACTTTTCCTGAAAGCATCTGAATGGATTTGATTTTACCATCTTCCATCCTTAATTCCAAATTTCTATCGAGCCATTCGTCCCGATAAATTTCTAATTTGAATTCCCGGACAAAATCCTCAAAAATCCGCTCTGCAACATGTGGTTCAAAAATCCACATCGTGCGGTTTTCGCCATCCATCGCAGGGGTTCCCTGACCTCGATTTCCATATTCTTCCTTCTTTTGCCATTTCCAGGCAGAATCAGTTTGGTAATGAAGATACACTCGATGGTAAAACTCACGCGCTAGCCCTCCTATCACTGATTTATTTCCGGTATCAGTGAAGCCCAAACCTCCAGAAGACAGACCTCCCAAATGCTTATCGGGAGATACAACTAAGACTGATTTTCCGAGTTTTTTGG
>JBLGAM010000171.1:0-5797 GCA_047612305.1 Planctomycetota bacterium
AAAGGTTTTTAGCCACTGAAAAGAGGTTAAAGTTTCTGAAAAAAAATTCAGATTTATATGATTCCTTAGCTCAGCTGGTAGAGCAATACACTTTTAATGTATGGGTCCTGGGTTCGAGCCCCAGAGGGATCACAATTACTGAAAACAATGGGAATAAGGCGAGAAGCCTGTCCCGATGGAGTCGAAGCTAAGCAAGGCAATATCAGGAAGTCCCAGCGAGATCAAAATTAAACTTAACTCGTAAGGGGTTAAAAATAAGTTTCGGGGTGTAGCGTAGCCCGGTATCGCGCCTCGTTTGGGACGAGGAGGTCGTAGGTTCGAATCCTGCCACCCCGACTTTATTACTATTGAAGATCGAAGTTTTTAAAACTTCGATCTTCTTTTATCCAGGTCCTGTAGCTCAACCGGATAGAGCAACTGCCTTCTAAGCAGTAGGTTTCAGGTTCGAGTCCTGACAGGATCACCACCTATAAGCGGAATTACGTTCCGCTTTTTATTTTATTTTCATTTACCGATTCCTTAGCTCAGCTGGTAGAGCAATACACTTTTAATGTATGGGTCCTGGGTTCGAGCCCCAGAGGGATCACAAGAGCAGTCCAATCGGGCTGCTTTTCTTGTTTTTACCTATTCCAAGGTCCTCTGAGTATTGCTCACGAATTTTCACTTGTTAATTCATGGATTTATGTGGATTGTTGAAGGATGAAAAATCCACTTCCTTTATTTCTCCTAGTTCTCATTTTGTCTTCCTGCGCTACTTCTGTTTCCGAAGATCATCTTTATGATCCCGGCATTTCATTAGAACTAGCCAAATTCAGAAAGCAACAAATCTCAGACATCCATTATAAGCTTGACTTTTCGATCCCAAAGAATAAAAACGAAGGGATCAATTCTTTTCTAAAAGTAGACTTAACGGTTTCCAATCTTGAACACCCAATCATTTTGGATTTCAATGAAAAATCAGAAAACATAAAATCAATACATGTCAATGGAAAGCCTACCGAAATCAGACATGAGCAAGAACACATCATTATAGATGCAAAAACCCTAAATGAAGGTGCCAATCAACTCAAAATCGAATTCATCGCCGGTGACTTATCCTTAAATCGAAATGATGACTTTCTTTATACCCTATTGGTTCCTGACCGCGCGAGCACCTTATTCCCTTGCTTTGATCAACCTGATCTGAAGGCTAATTATACGTTAACTATTACAGCTCCTAAAGGCTGGGAAGTGCTGGCAGGAGGGCCTAAGATCAAGACAACTGAAGAAGGAGATTTCACTAAACACGAGTTCAAGAAATCTGACCTGATGAGCTCTTATCTTTTTTCTTTCGTAGCTGGAGATTTTAAAACAGCTAACTCCAACGGAAACTTCCCTCAAAAAATGCTTTATCGGGAAATAAATCCAGAAAAAATCGAAGCGAGTATTCCTGAATTATTTATTCTACATCGTAAATCAGTTGACTTTTTAGAGGATTATACTGGTTATTCTTTCCCTTTTCAAAAATTGGACTTTGCAACAATTCCTATTTTCCAATATGGTGGAATGGAACATGTAGGAGCTATTCAGTATCGAGAATCAGCATTATTTTTGGATGGAAATGCCACAGATTCAGAGCTTTTGAGCAGAGCTAAACTAATTGGACATGAAACAGCCCATATGTGGTTTGGAGATTTAGTGTCCATCGAATGGTTTAATGACGTCTGGATGAAGGAGGTTTTTGCCGGTTTTATGGCTGGAAAAATCGTGAACCCCAATTATCCTGAAATCAACCATGACCTCGCATTTTTAACGTCAAACTATCCAGCTGCCTATGGTGAAGACAGAACAGCGGGCACAAACCCCATCAGACAAACGCTACCTAATTTAAAAGATGCCGGCTCGCTTTATGGAAGCATTATCTACAATAAAGCTCCTATCATGATGCGGCAGCTGGAGACAGCCATAGGAGAAGCTGCTTTTCAGAGAGGAATTCAAATCTATATAAAGAAGTTTGCGAATGGGAATGCAAATTGGAATGCTCTAGTTGGGATTTTGGATCAAGAGAGCCCTATAGACTTACAGAAATGGAGTGAAGTTTGGGTCAATCAATCAAGTCGCCCAATTTTTTCAGAACAGCTTACATTCGACCAAAACGGTAAAATATCTGAATTTTCAATTTCTCAAAAAGCAGAAGATGGATCCGGAATAATTTGGCCTCAATTGTTTGACATTACCCTAGTTTATTCTGAACATCAAAAAAACATCTCTATTTCCATCGAAAAAGAAAAACTAACAATCGATAAGGCAATAGGCCTGGAAAAACCATTGGTCATCCTTTATAATAGCAATGGCTTGGGATATGGCGTATTTCCAATTGACATAAAATCAATGGAATTATATCCTAATCTCGAAAATGAGGTCATGAGAGCTCACAGCTATATTAATTTATACGAAAACACACTGTTAGGGAATGTGCCTGCAGAAGCAGCTTTTGAAGCTATTAGGAAAGGGATTAACGCTGAAAAAAATGAGATATTAATTAGACTCTTATCCTCGGAGGCTAGTAGTTTATTCTGGACATTTCTGACCAAAGAAAATAGAGCCGACATTCTACCGGGTTTTGAAAATCAGCTATGGGATTTACTTCAGTCAGATTTACCTTCAAATATCAAAAAAAGTCTGTTTTCTCTTTACACTGGAATCGCTTACTCGGAATCAGGAAAAATCAACCTTTATAGAATTTGGCATAAAGACTTAGCGGTTGAAAACTTAAAATTGAACCCTGACAACATTACAGATTTGGCAATGACCTTGGCGCTTTACGGGCATGCTGAGTCTGAAAAAATTCTAGATGAAGAGAGAATGAGAATGACTAATCCGGACAAATTGAAACGATTCGATTTCTTAAGACCTGCCCTTTCACAAAATGAAAATGATCGGGACCAATTATTTGAGTCTTTCAAAGAAGCTTCAAACCGTGAAAAAGAATCCTGGGTTTTGGCTGCTTGTGATTACATCCATCACCCATTGCATCAAGAAACAAGCATAAAGCTTACCCCTCTTTCTTTGGCCCTTCTGGATGAGATCCAAAAAACAGGTGATATTTTCTTTCCAAAAAGATGGATTACTTCTACAATTGGACAATACACTTCAAAAGAAGCTGCAAATCAAGTAACCAATTTTCTTAAGGAAAACCCGGATTTTAACCCAATTCTAAAAAATAAAATATTGCAAGGCACCGACGATCTCATACGAGTTCAGAAAATTTCAGGAACTGATAATTGATTAAAAGTCCAGTGGATCCAAATGCTTAAAATGACCATTTTGACTTATTTTCTGGCGCGCCAGTTCAGCAGCTTTGATTGCAGGAATCATCCGCTTAAAGTGATTAATCAAAAATTGAGTTCGCTCATTTTCAGAAGGCATTTTCAATAAATCTAACTCTTCTTCCAAACTGAGACCTAGCTTGTGGGAAAATGAATAGGCGTTGATTTCTTCAGGATTAAAGCTTGGCTCATACTTTAGTAAATAAAGCATCTCTCGTAAGTAAAAAATATACTCTTGGTGAAGAAATCGCTCAATTATAGGGTCGTTTGTGAGTAGCTCCACTTCTCCCCCTGCATAAAGTTTCCCAGGACTAGGATTGTCAAATGAGATTATTTTAAATGGTTGAAGCCCAACCGTCTTGATATCCATTCTACCATCCTCGTACCTTTCTGAGACTTGATCGAGTCTAACCAAGGTTCCAAAACCAGTGATTTTATCAAGGAAAGTACACACACCAAAGGTCTTGGAGCCTTCTTCAATATCCGCAATGAGCGCTCGATATCGAGGCTCGAAAATATGTAGATTAAGTTCCTCATCAGGAAAAGCGACCAGCTTTAATGGGAAAAATGGAATATACATGCGCATTAATTTAAAGGTATAACATGCCAATCTAGATTTGGTTGGAATAAAAAAAGGCCGATTAAAAAATCAGCCTTCAATTTATTTGTTAGCAATGTAGCTGAGGAGATCTACCACCTTATTGGAGTAGCCCCACTCATTATCATACCAAGAAACTACTTTCAAGAACTTATCAGAAAGCTGAATACCAGCTCCTGCATCAAAAATTGATGTTCTCGGGTCGCCCAAGAAATCTGTGGAAACCACATCGTCTTCAGTGTACCCCAAAACTCCCTTCATGGTAGTCTCTGATGCTTCTTTCATTTTGGCACAAACCTCAGCGTATGTTGCAGGGTTCTTCAATCTAACAGTCAAATCCACAACAGATACATCTGGAGTAGGTACTCTAAATGCCATACCGGTAAGCTTACCATTCAATTCAGGAATTACTTTTCCTACTGCCTTAGCAGCACCTGTAGATGAAGGGATAATATTCTGAGCTGCTCCTCTACCGCCTCTCCAATCCTTCGCAGAAGGACTATCGACAGTTTTCTGAGTAGCTGTAGTAGCATGAACGGTAGTCATCAAGCCTTCCTCTATTCCCCAGTTATCGTTTAATACTTTAGCAATTGGAGCTAGACAGTTTGTAGTACAAGAAGCATTCGAAACAAACACCATATCTGGCGTATAAGAACCTTCATTTACACCCATCACAAACATTGGCGTATCGTCTTTAGAAGGAGCTGACATGATCACTTTCTTTGCGCCGGCATCGATGTGACCTTGTGCTGTCTCTTTGGTCAAGAAAATTCCAGTAGACTCGATTACATAGTCTGCTCCTACTTCTCCCCACTTGAGGTTGGCGGGGCTTTTCTCTGCAGACACTCGAATCGTATTTCCATTCACAATCAGATTACCATCCTTCACCTCTACAGTTCCTTTAAAAATGCCGTGCGTAGAATCGTATTTAAGCATATATGCCATATAATCTACATCAATCAAATCATTGATTGCGACTACTTGAATATCACTTCTTTCTTGAGTTACTCTGAATGCTAAACGGCCAATTCTTCCGAAACCGTTGATTCCAACTTTAATTTTGCTCATATTATTATTGATTAATGAATAGGTTTGATTCCAAAAACTCTTGCAGGATTCTGCTTCCCCAGCTAAAAATCCCTGCGTGATTGCTAAGTTATTACAATTTTTTGGCTAGCCCAAACTATCTCAAGCCAGAAGAAGGGGGACTATCGATCTTGGCGAATTCAATCGATTTCGAAAAAGTAAATTCTCCAAAACCTGCGTTTATCCTTTCCTTTCAAATAGATTTCTTTATTTAAATTACCGAAAATCACTCCAACATGTTTGTACAAGCAATCGAAAAAGTAGCCGGTTTTACCAGAGCAATTCATTCTATATCAAGAAATTTTGGAAGTGCTGAAATTCAAAAAGGAGCAGCAACTCTCTTCTTTGTAAATAAGGAAGGCTATGCACTGACTTGTAAGCATGTTGCCGAATGGATCACCCAAGCTGACCAAATCAATCAACGCTATTCCAATTTTCAAAATCAAGCCAAAGAACTTGGAGGTGGGCAGCGAAATGCACTTGCAAAAAAATTAGGCTTAAACACTGGACAAACTTCAGAAATGCGGATCACTTTTGTAGATTGTGTGGACCGAATTAGTAATCTGAAATTTCACTTGCACCCCATCTATGACTTAGCCCTGATTAAGTTTGAGGGCTTTGAAAAGATGCTTTTCCCTACTACTCCTATTTTCAAAAAGGAAGAAAACGAAATTCAGCCCGGGGCGATGCTCTGTAGATTGGGATTCCCATTTCCAGAATTCACTAATTTCGAACTAAACCAGCAAGCACAAGTTTTACAAGGGTCAGCAAAGGGGAATGCCCGATCTCCCAGATTCCCAATGGA
>JBLGAM010000172.1:0-5763 GCA_047612305.1 Planctomycetota bacterium
TCTACTTTTCCTGTGATGATGTAAAATGTCGCAGGAAGACCAAGACTATCCATGATGGGTTTGGCAATTGTAAATTGATTGATGATGCCATCATCGTAAGTCACAGAAATTGCCCCTGTTTTTCCTTCGGGCCATTTGGTGATTTCTGAAGTGCCTACAATAGGGTTAGGTTCGGCGCATGAAAATGCCAAACCAATTAGGAGAACAGAAAGTAGCTTTTGAATAGGTTTCATTTCGGGTGGTGAAGATTTTGAGCTCTAATATCCCAATTTGTTTGGTAGATGAAGAACCGCTGATCTAAAATGGATTGGTTTTTCTCCCGTAGATATTAAAATAATATTAAACTGTCGCCTTCAGAATATCCCCGATTTGATAAACAACGTCAGCTGCATTTTCTTTCGAAAAGCATAGTGGAGGCTTTGTCTTGAGCACATTGTCATGTGGTCCGTCGGTACTAATTAAGATGTTTCGATTTCGTAATTCATTTTTGATTCGCGATGCTAAGGCAGTATCTGGCTCGGTGGTTCCAGCTTTGACCAGTTCCACTCCAAGGAATAAACCTGAACCGCGAACATCTCCAATGCAGGCATGATTTTTCTGCAATTCCCTGAATAGCTCCAGATAATAATCCCCGACGATTCGTGCATTCTCTTGAAGATCTTCTTCCGCGATTACGTCCAAAACAGCTATGCCGATTTCGCAGGAAACAGGATTGCCACCAAAGGAACTGAAAAACTCTACGCCTTGGCTGAATGATTCAGCAATTTCTTCTGTGCAGACTATCGCGCCCATTGGATGGCCATTGCCCATAGGTTTCCCTAAGACAACCATGTCCGGAATTACACCTTGAGCCTCATAGCCCCAGAAATGTGTTCCAACCCGACCAAAACCTGTCTGAACTTCGTCAGAAATACAAATACCACCTTGGGCTCGAACACCTGGGTAGAGTGTTTGGAGGTAGCCTTTGGCTAATGGGACCTGACCCCCACAACCGATTATTGGTTCGGCGATAAAAGCTCCTATTTTTCCGCCAAACTCCTTCATCTGAGTAATGGCATCTTTTGCATAAGCTGCTCCTGCTGAGCCATCATCATTTTTGTATTTTCCTAGATAGGTATCTGGAATGGCTGCCTTCAAAATATTTGGCTTTTGTCCAATACCCTTTTTGTTGCTGAATTTGTAATCGCTTATGTCAATCGAAATCTGAGTGTTTCCATGGTAACCATGCTCCATGACCATGTAGTTTTGACTTTTAGTATGTGCAGTGGCGATTCGCATGGCTAGATCACTTGCAGCAGAACCGGAGTTGACAAAGTAAACTTTGCTCAAACTAGGAGGAAATTTGGCCAAGAGCTTTTCCGCATATTCTGCTAGTGAATCATAAAGGTATCGCGTGTTTGTGTTGAGTTTGGCGAGTTGACGCTGGCCTGCCGCTACTACCTTTGGGTGAGAATGTCCCACGTGGGGGATATTGTTGTAGGCATCGAGAATTGCATTTCCTCGATCATCATACATGTACTGAAATGCTGCATTGGTGATAGCGATCGGTTGCTTATAACTGACAGACAGGATTGGAGAAATGGACTGATATCTGCGCTCAAGCTGGGTTTGAATCGGGATAAAGTCTGAAACGGGAAGGTTTACTAACTTTTTGAATGTGTTGGAAGCACCAAGCGGGCTAATTGCGATCCATTTTCTTAGCGTTGCCCAGGCAGCTTTTTCACTGATGGTGGCGTAGCTATTTTCAGGATCTACTTTTCGGGCTTGAGCAGATTGACAGACCGAAATACACAGTCGAGCTGCAATCAGATAATATAGAATTTCAAGCTCCTGAGCTTCTAGTTGAAGCTTTTGATGATAAGCTTTTAGAAAATCCGCTACCCAATCCAGTGGTTTTTCCTTATCGTAAATGATGTAAGTCAACGCAATCGCCACCTCATTGATCAAGGGAGAATAGGTGCAATCGCCAAAGTCAATAATGCCAGTAACTTGTCCTTCTTCGGTAAGAATATTCCATTCATTTGCATCTCCATGAATCAGTTGTTTTCGGAGTTGAGGAATAAGTGGGACTACATGTTCTTCGAATTGCAGGAAAAAGTAGCTAACCAAACTTCGGTCGGAAGCAGATTCAATTGATGAAATTAAAGGTTTATTGAGTTGTAAATATTGGATATCCCAGTTCAATTGACGGGAGCGTAAAACGTAATTTTTACATTCCTTTAAACCCAAGTCCAACTCAGCTAAAAAGCTACCTAATGAGTCATAAGTGGCTATTGATGCTGGAATTGATCCAAGAAAATCTCCTCCGAGATAGCTGAGCATCCGAAATAGGGTAGGCTTTCCTTCCAAATCTTTGCTCAAAAGATATTGGTCTTTCTTAAACGGAATTGGTGTTGGAATCCCGGAACTCAGGTGTGCTGAAAGCTGAAGTAAAACTTCATTTTCTGCTTCTAGGATGTCCGAATACTCCGCATCAAAAGGGTAAGTTTTTAGAATGAATTTTTCATCTTGATCACTAACCAAATAATTGAGATTAAAATAGCCAGCTAGAAGTTTGATCTGGGGGTTTTGGAAATTGAATTCTCGCTTTAGAAAATCTTCCAGCGCATTCATCATAGGGTAGAGATTCGTTGTTCAGATTGAATAGTTGGCTAATATCTCAATTTCTAAAGCGATAAAAAAAGAATTCAATTGATCTGCTTATGAAATCTTACACATTAAAATCACTCCGGTGGACCATTCCAGTTGAGTGAAAGTAAAACCTTTCAATGACTCCAGTTTTTCGATCAGCGTATTAGCTTTTTCGGCATGACCTTCGTGCCAGTTTGGTTGTGAATTAATGTCGTCAATGATATAAAATCTGCATATTTTTAGAATAGCTAATGTTTCCTCCAGATCAAAATATTTGCCTGGCCAGGTGTCGGCAAATATCAAATCAAACAGATCTCCGGAATAATTCTTTATCCAATCTGTCCTATCCTGACAAAGGATATTTACTAGTGGATACAACCCAAACCATTCGGAATCAATTTTGGTGAGTTTTGGGTCATCGTCTATCGAGGTCAATTCGGAAGAATCATCCATACCACCGGTCATCCAAGCCAATGAAAGCCCGATTCCAGTACCTAATTCTAAAAAAAAAATTACCACCGGGCTTATTTGCCGCCAGACTTTTAAGCAGGGTTCCTATTAAAATATCGGATGGCATTTTGAACCCTATTTCAGTATATTTTTTCTGGATGATCGGATAAATTAGCAGGAGGTTTTTAATTCTGTTTTCGTGCATTGGCTAAGATAGGGATTCAAATAAAAAACCCCGATTGAATTTTCAATCGGGGTTTAGAATGACTGTTTGTATTCGGTCAATACGTATACTTCATATATACTTTTCGAACCAAAGTCTGATCATCTGCTGCGATTAAGACTTCTGAAGAAGCATCTGCCCTTGAGCGCATCATTTCGGATTTTGGATAGATTTGTTGAGGAGATTCCAAGGACACTCGGTGCACACGGATAGTTTTAATTCCCAAAGTCTGGGCTATTAACAATGCTCGGCTTTCAGCATTTTTTAAAGCTTCTATCAGCATCGTATCTTCAAGCGAATTTCTGGTTGTTTCTGATACTTGGAAGTGAAGGTTAAAACTCATATCCCCAGATTCTTGAATTGCTTCTACTATTTTTTGGAGGTCGTCACTTTTACTGGTGGTTACAATTCGCAAACTCTGCCTAGCAACGTAGCCACTATCTATTGAAAACCCACTCCGATAAACTCGATTAATATCCACGGAATAATTGTCCGCAATCAATTTATAATCTTTGATTTTAGCTTTCTTAAGCGCATCAGCAAGATTCTTGGTTTTACGATTTAAAGTTTCTACAGCAGAAACCACCTTCATAGACTTTTCTTCTAAATTAATAGAGAAAATAGCTTCATCAGAAGAGACTTTCCGAACAGATATACCTTCAATTTCAATAAGTGGGATTTTTAGATCGTCTTGAGCAAAAGCAGCAAAACTCACGAAAATCAGTAGGGCTGTTAAGGTCTGTTTCATAGCATTTGTTGTTAGTTTCAATAGTTAAGAGTCAAAAGTGAAGCCAGAATTCCTCAAGAAGTCAGAATTAAGAAAGGAAAAGTCTTAAAAAAACTAAAATACTAGCCTTACTTCCATTCTAAGAATTCAATATCGTTCAACTCTGGTCCACCTCCTCGTTTTGCAGAACCAGAAGCCACATAAATTTTTCCTTTATAATAAACCAAACCGGTGCCATGCCGACCTTGATTTAGGGAAGGAAGGATAGACCATTCTCCTGTTTTGGTATTCAGAATTTCCACCTCGGAATGGGAAAGTTCCTGCGTATTGCTTTCCCCATTCATGACCACCAAAAATTCCTTATATCCAATTGATGAGCTACCTCCTTTTGGAGTAGGAAGTCCATTTTTCTCGGTATGCCAAGTATTTGTTTTGAAATCAAAGTAATCGACTTCGGAAATAGTTAAATCCAAAACCTTACCAATGGCAGCGTGGGAAGTTCTTCCCCCAGCCACATATGCTCGATCACCAACCAATGCAGCGCCAAAGTGATCTCTAGGTCTAGGAGCATCTGGTAAAACTTTCCAAGTATTAGTTTTTGGATCGTATTCGTCAAACCAAGCAACATGACCATCATAATGACCATCAAGGATTCCACAGACGAGATAGATTTTGCCAGCTCTGGAGAAAACCCCAACTGAGCCTCGAAGCCGATCTTCCGGGATTTTTGGACCTTCTCTCCAAGTATTTGTTTTTGGGTTAAAGATTAAAAAATTCGCGATTGGTTTCTCATGCGGATATCCACCGGTAAATGCTCCGATTACATAAATTTCATTTTCGAAGGCCAAAGCTTGAAAATGGTGAAAATTCATTGGGACAGTAGCGAGTTGCTTCCAAGTATTGGTTTTAGGATTAAACTCTTCTACTGGTCGATCCATTCGCCCTCCCAAGGAATAAAATTTACTATTTAATTCTACGAAAGAATTTTCATGGCGAGGGGAGGCTTCATTGGTAGTCTCGAGGACTTTCCAAGAATTTTCCTGAGCATGGCAAATAATAGTGAGAAAACTAAGCGTAAGAATGAGGAGTGATTTCATATGATTATAATTGTTTTTTAAAGGACATATGGAATCTCGCAAAGCTGGTAATCATACCATTGTGTGGTGATTGCGACATGCTCGATTTCATAAGTGATTTTTTTTACTTCTGAAATTACAAAAAAAGCATCACTACGAATTCAAAAAAAACCGCAGGAATACTGCGGTTCTAATTTTTGGTTATTCGGTGGGCTTTAAGTCAATTATTTCCCCAAATCCAATATGTCCCGAATCTTATTGATTTCAGCCAAATCCGAATAAATCGAGGCGCCATCACTGTCAGCTACTTTTGCACGGATATCTGCTAGGTTGGCGATGAATCCATCCAATGCGGCCAAAATATTATCTTTATTTTCAGTAAGGATTGGCGCCCACATTGCGGGGCTCGACTTGGCCAATCTCACAGTAGATGCAAAACCGGAACCGGCCATGTCAAAGATATTTTTATCGTCTGCCATTCTTTGCAAAACAGTTTTCCCTAACATAAAGGAAGAAATATGGGAGAGATGAGAGACAAAGGCCAAATGTCGATCATGCTCTTCCGGATCCATAAATCTGAGTTTTAGATTTAATGCATCAAACAGTGAATAAGCCTTTTCTTTCAGGTGCAAGTCAGTTTTTTCCATTTCACAAAG
>JBLGAM010000173.1:0-5634 GCA_047612305.1 Planctomycetota bacterium
TTTGGGATCTAAAAGGTTATTCCCCTCCTCGTCTAATACTGTGATAAATGCCATCATATCTACAGTAGCAAATTGAGGATGTTCATTTTCTTTACAGGAACTAATAAGGGCTGTGAGGAAAATAAATACATATGTGAGATTTTTCATAATTGGAAAAAGTTGAGCCTCTTCAAGACTAGAAAAAAATGTTAAATAAAAACAATTAGTTTTTATTTAACATTTTTTTCTACCACTTCTTGAAAAGGAACGATAAACTATTAATAATTTAATAGCACTATCCGAGACTTTCCCCAAATACTTAATGAATGGTTTTAGCCTTCTGTCCCACAAGTTCTTTTTTCGTCAATGGCAGTGAAAAACTAAAAATCGAACCTTTGCCCAATGTAGAGGTCACGGAAATCTTGCTTTTATGTCCTTCCAATATATGCTTGACGATCGCCAGTCCTAGGCCTGTACCCCCCTTTTCCTTGGATCTACTTTTCTCCACCCGATAGAATCGCTCGAATATCCGCTTGATGTCTTCGGCAGGAATTCCCTGGCCGTCGTCTTTGATATCTAACTGAATGCTGTTTTTATGAAGTTTTAAAGTCACATGTACCTCACCTTTCTCATCGTTGTACTTAACGGCATTGACGATCAGGTTTTGACACACTCGGTAGATTTTTAGCCGATCCCCTGAAGTGAGGTAGCTTTTTCCTTCTTCAAATTCGAAGTGGATTTTCATCTCCCGCTTCGAAGCTTTGTCCTCGAGCTGGTCAATAACTTCAAGCAAGAGTTCTTTGAGATCAAATTCTGTAAAGTTAAATTTGATCACGCCACTTTCCATTTGACTTAGGGTAAGTAAGTCTTGCACCAGTACATCCAAAGAATCTAGATTTTTGGCTGCACGCTTGAGGAATTTCATTCGTACATGCTTGTCATCAATGGCGCCATCTAAAAGTGTATGAATGTAGCCCTGAGTTGCGAAAATGGGTGTTTTCAGCTCATGGGAAATATCCGCAATAAATTCTCTGCGGAATTCCTCATTTTTCTGAAGTGTCTCGATTTCTTTTTGTCGGGCTATCGCATAGGAATTAATGACTTTATTGATCTTGCGAAGAGGGGACATTGAGTTTTTTTTGCCTTTTTCATTGATCTCAGAAAGGTCTTTTCGCTGTATTTTCTCCAATAGGGTGTAAATATTTCCAATCTCTTTGAACACCAAGAAATCAAGCGTAAATGCCATTAAGATATAGGCAGAAGAAAAGGAAACCCCCCAGGCCACCAAGAGAATAATAAAAGTAGATTCCTCTATTAGCGATAAAAAAGCCACAACCAAGACGGAAGTGGCTAGTGCTAATAATAAAGATATTCCCTTGGAACTTGAAAGCATTTTTATCCTAATTCGAATTTGTATCCTACGCCTTTGACAGTTGTAATATAGTCATCTCCGATCTTTTCTCGCACTTTCCGAATGTGAACATCTACCGTTCGCGCGAGGACAAATACATCTACTCCCCAGATATTTTGAAGAAGTTCGTCCCTGCTAAATACGATGTTCGGATTTTTTGCCAAAAAGTAAAGCAATTCAAATTCTTTCTTTGGAAGCGTAATTGTCTTTCCTGATTGGTCCACGGTGTAGCTGCCTCTGTCAATCAATAAATCTTTGATTTTGATCTGAATCTGCTCTTGCTCTTTTTTTGACTCTCTTCGGAAAAGCGCTGAGATTCTACTCATCAAGGCTCTTGGCTTAATCGGTTTGGTGATGTAATCATCTGCTCCCACATCAAAAGCAGCTACTTCTGAATACTCTTCCATTCGAGCTGTGAGGAAAATAATAAAAGCATTCTTCAGCTCTGGCATCTGCCGAATTTGCAGACAAGTCTCAACACCATCTTGATTAGGCATCATGATATCCAGCAGAATCACATCTGGGAGAAATTTAGCAGCGATTTTTACAGCCTTGATTCCATCCTCAGCTGTAGCCACTTCATAACCTTCTTTTTGTAGATTATATTTTAAAATTTCAACAATATCTGGCTCATCATCTACGACTAGAACTTTGATCTTTTGTTTATCACTCATCTCGAATAATTAATGTTATCCTTAAAATTAATGAATATTTAGCCATAGTAACCAAATAAAAATTTGTTGTAGGCGACTTTTAAGATAAAAAATCCTTTTACAATCTCTATGTTATTAACAGATTAAGGCAGGGTTACCTAATTGTTTCGCAAACCTTTGGCAGAAACTAAGTCTAAGTTTAAGGAGCCGAGGAAAAGATTCGCCTTGATTTTAACCGGTATTTTATTCTGATCTTTAGTTACCCAAACTTTGATTGGATAGTTACCACGGAAGAGCTTGTTTGGGGGGATTTCGGGGGAGAAAATGTAGGTTTCTTTAATACCCATTTTGGTTTCGAGCTTCTCGGTTCCTTCGTAGATTAATTTTATGTTATATAATTCCTTATCGAAGAATCCCTTGATCATCACTATTTCTCCAGGCTTTAATTTGGACAGATTGAGGGACCTCAAATAGTAAAACCCACTTACCAAATCCTGTACTTCTGTAGGTAAATTATATTCTCGAGCCTCTTTTAGATTCTTGTTCTCGCGATCATAAAGCTCCAATCGGGCTTTTTTATTTTTTTGGTCAAAATAGACTAATTCATGTTTCCGGTATTTGCCCTCCTCTATATGTCTGTAAGATTGATAGGGGAGAAGGGTTTGGGGATTTAAATAGGTTCCCCAATTGTCATTTACCTTACCAAAGATCGTGGCAGCGCCTTTGGTCTTTCCATATACATCTATTTTATAGTGTGGGAGTTCCTCTTGATTATGCGGTCGTCTGGAGATTTGAAGCTTTGCGTCAGCAAGATCAAGCCAACCATAAGACACTTCAAAGTTTAATTCCTCTCCATAAGTGAAAGCTGTGTTCTTGGGTGATTCTTGTCCCACTAGCGGTAGAGCGATTAATAGTAAAGCAAAAAAAAGGGAATAGCGGATTTGATTCATATATTTCTTTGACAATACCTGACGAATTTTTGGTTTTTAATCAAGTATTACGAAAAATGATGCCAGAAGGCGATTAAAATTACGAATTTGGTCCTCCAAAACAATAGGGTATACTTCTTTGGTTTGGATTTGGTGTTTACCTAATTTCACTTAACTAGTCATTCCTTAAACGAAAACTCATGAGTAATAACGCAGAAAAATTAAAAGCACTTCAATTGACAATCGATAAGCTAGAAAAAACTTATGGAAAAGGTACAGTAATGAAGTTGAGCGATAATAAAGTACAGGATATCCCGGCTATTTCTACCGGATCGATAGGCTTAGACATCGCATTGGGCATAGGAGGAATACCCCGTGGTCGAGTGATCGAAATTTACGGCCCAGAATCCTCAGGTAAAACTACCCTTACCCTACATATGATTGCTGAGGCCCAAAAAGCTGGTGGAATGGCGGCATTTATCGATGCGGAACATGCATTTGATAAGGCCTATGCTGAAAAACTAGGTATTGACACGGAAAATCTCCTCATCTCTCAACCTGATAATGGAGAGCAGGCACTGGAAATCGCTGAGCATTTGATCAGATCTGGCGCAATCGATATTATCGTGATTGACTCGGTAGCGGCATTAGTACCAAAAGCCGAATTGGAAGGAGATATGGGGGATAGTAAGATGGGGCTTCAGGCAAGATTGATGTCGCAAGCTTTGCGAAAGCTCACGGGAGCAATCAATAAGACTGGATGTTCTTGTATTTTCATTAACCAACTTCGAGAAAAGATCGGGGTTATGTTTGGAAACCCTGAGACCACTACTGGTGGTAACGCATTGAAATTCTATGCTTCGGTAAGATTGGATATTCGAAGAATAGGTCAAATCAAAGAGAGCGCAGATAATATTTTAGGTAACCGTACCAAAGTGAAAGTGGTGAAAAACAAAATTGCTCCTCCCTTCAAAGTGGTTGAATTTGACATTATGTACGGTCAGGGGATTTCTAAAGTAGGGGAGATTATTGACCTTGGTGTAGAGCTGGAGATTATCAAAAAAGCAGGTTCATGGTTCTCTTATAACGGTGAAAAACTTGGGCAAGGAAGAGAAGCTTGTAAAAATTTGTTATTAGATAATCCAGAGTTGATGGACGAACTAGAGAAAAAGATTAAAGTCGCATCAGGGCTTAGCGCTATTGGGGCCAAACCAGTGCAGGAAGCGATGGAATAAATCAAAAAGTAATTAAAGAAAAAAGGGGCTTTAATGCCCCTTTTTTTATGTCGTTCGGATTGCTTCTACTGGATCCATCCGTGCAGCTAAAGTGGCAGGAACGATTCCTGAGACCACTCCTATAATTGATGATACACCTAGGCCGAGAAGGATATTACTGAAAGAAAGTACGATATCTAAAGTACCTATCTCTACAAAACTCACGAGGAACACCAAAACGATCCCAGTAATTCCTCCAATGAGACTCAAAAATATTGCTTCAAAAAGAAACTGGAATAGAATAAAATAATTCTTCGCTCCAAGGGATTTCTGAATACCAATAATATTGGTGCGTTCTCTAACGGAAACGAACATGATATTCGCGATTCCAAATCCACCTACAAGGATAGAAAAGCCTCCAATAACCCAGCCAGCCACACTAATTACATCAAATATAGATCCGATGGCATTTTGAATAAATTCAGTTTTGTTTAATGCAAAATTATCATCCTCAGTGGGTTTTAGGCCTCTTTTCGCTCGAAGTAAGCCGGTCATTTCATTTTCCAAAGCAATCAATCCAATATCATCTGTTTTTCCTTTTACGGCGATCGATGGCTCAATTCCGTTTCTCCCAGTGTAGTACATTTTGTTGAAAGCTCCATAGGGAATCAGGCAGGCTTCATCTTTAGACGGCAGGTCAAATAATCCTTCTCCCTCTTCCTCAAAGACCCCTATTACCACGAATTTCATCCCTTTTATTTTAACTTCTTTGCCTATGACTTCCTCTCTAGGGTAAAGCGTATTTGCAATTTTCCGTCCCAGGATTGCGAAATTCCGAGCTGCATTGATCTCGGATTCTGAAAAGTATCTGCCTTCTTCTAGCGCTACTTCGAAAACATCCTGATAGGTATAAGCTACTCCGGTCAATTGCATCCCTTCGTAGGCATTACTTCCAGCTTTGATTATGGTATTCGCTGAAGCAGATACCGTCACAGCTTCAGCATTGGTTAGTCGCTCTTTAAGAAATTTATACTCAGCGACTGTTCCAGGAGGTCTTCTAAAATATTTCCACCAAGGGAAATTCTGCGGAGGTCCATCGGTAGCAAAAGGAAAACGATCCACTCGCATTACATTGGTGCCTAAAAAAGAGAAGGAAGACCTAATATTATTTTCCAGCGAGTCAACTAAAGTGAATACCGCGATAATCGCGAAAATACCTACCGTGACCCCGAGAAGTGATAAGATCGTTCGGGTCAAATTAGAGTTTAGTGCGGAAATTGCAAACCTGAAACTTTCCCAAGTAAGTTTTAAAAAGAGCATCATGTTAATAGTTGGTTAAAACAATTTGTTAAGTTAGCTGAAATTGGGCATAATTGTAAGTATCTTTGCATTTTTTAGAGTAATCCTTACATCACTCAGAAATTTAAAACATCTCTATGAAATTATCG
>JBLGAM010000174.1:0-5618 GCA_047612305.1 Planctomycetota bacterium
TGATCTGAAGCATGCCAGGAAGATTTTGGATAGTGATCACTTTGGTTTGGAAAAAGTCAAAGAACGGATCATTGAATACTTGGCCGTGTTGAAGTTGAAAAATGATCTCAAGGGACCAATTCTTTGCCTGTATGGGCCTCCTGGTGTCGGTAAAACTTCGCTTGGAAAGTCAATCGCTTCTGCCCTTGGCAGAAAATATATACGAATGTCTCTTGGTGGACTTCATGATGAAGCGGAGATCCGTGGGCATCGGAAGACCTATGTCGGCGCAATGCCTGGAAAGATTATTCTGAATATGAAAAAGGTTAAAATCTCAAATCCTGTATATGTCCTGGATGAGATCGATAAGCTTTCTTCAGACTTCAGAGGTGATCCAAGTTCAGCTTTTCTGGAGGTTCTTGATCCGGAGCAGAATTTTGCATTTCTAGATAATTACCTGGAGGTCGAATACGATTTGAGTAAAGTGCTATTCATCGCTACAGCAAATTCTCTGGACAATATTCAGCCAGCCCTGCGCGATAGAATGGAAATCATCGAGGTGACTGGTTATACTCAAGAGGAAAAAGTTGAAATTGCTAAAAAACACTTAGTTCCAAAACAACGGAAAGAACATGGCGTGAAAGCCACTCAAATCACATTTGAGAAAAAAGCATTAGTAAAAATCATTGAAGATTACACTCGAGAATCTGGTGTTAGAAGCCTTGAGAGAGTCATCGGGAAAGTAGTCCGAAACGTAGCTAAATCACTTGCAATGGAGGAAGAGTATGATCCGAAGATTACGCCTGTGGCCATTCGTAGAATACTAGGTTCGGAGATTTTTGATAAAGAAATTTATCAGGACAATAGCGTAGCAGGTGTAGTTACTGGACTTGCTTGGACAAGTGTTGGTGGAGAGATTCTCTTTATCGAATCCAGCTTGAGTAGAGGAAAGGGTAAATTGACGCTTTCCGGCCAACTCGGAGATGTGATGAAAGAGTCCGCCATGACGGCACTTTCTTACTTAAAATCAAAAGCTGAAACTTTGGGTATCGATCACCGGGTATTTGATCAATATGATCTGCACATCCACGTACCGGCGGGAGCAGTTCCAAAAGATGGGCCTTCTGCGGGAATCACGATGTTGACAGCTATGGCTTCAGTTTTCACCCAGCGAAAAATTAAAGCAAAATTAGCGATGACTGGGGAGATTTCTCTGATCGGAAAAGTAATGCCAGTCGGCGGGATCAAAGAAAAGATCCTTGCTGCCAAGAGAGCGGGAATCAAAGAGATCATTCTTTGTAAGAAAAATAAGCGAGACATAGAGGAAATTGATGCCCATTACATCAAAGGCATAGATTTCCATTTCGTGGATCGAGTAGAGGAGGTCTTGGATATCGCTTTATTAAAATCTAAAGTTGATCGACCGTTGATATTCAGTTTTACTCCAGAAACTCTCTCAAAAGATTAATCATCCTTTTCGCTAGGTGAACAATTCTAAACTTCCCCTAAGAGGAATAAAAATATTAAACATGGATAAAATCTTAAGCCTAACTCCAAGACAAATCGTGGCAGAGTTAGATAAATATATCATCGGTCAGAATGATGCAAAGCGGAATGTGGCGATTGCACTTCGAAATAGAATTCGCCGACTGATGGTCAAATCAGAAATCCAAAAGGATATAGTGCCGAATAACATTCTCATGATCGGTTCAACTGGTGTCGGAAAGACTGAGATTGCACGACGCTTAGCAAAGATAGCTCAGGCGCCCTTTACCAAAGTGGAGGCATCTAAATTCACTGAAGTAGGATATGTGGGAAGAGACGTGGAGAGCATGGTGCGAGATCTGGTTGAGCAATCGGTAGCTCTTGTGCGTGAGCAGAAAAATGAAGAGGTCAAAGAAAAAGCAACGAATACGGTGGAGGAGCTGATTTTAGATATTCTGATTCCACCAGTAAAAACCGCTGGATTCACTCGAAATGCTACTATTGATGTCAATGAAATTGGAGAGCCAGTCAATGATCAAGAACTAAATGAGCGGACTCGAGAGCGTTTTCGGGAAAAACTCCGAGATGGCGAGCTTGATGATCGCAAGATTGAAATCAATGTAAAAGCAGGTTCACCGGTTGGAGTAGGGATGATTGGAAATGGAATGATGGACGACGCAAGTATGGCTGGTCTTCAGGATATGATTTCCAACATGATACCCAAAAAAGTTAAGAAAAGAAAACTCACGATCTCCGAAGCAAGAAAAGTGTTACTTGAGGAAGAGATGTCCAAGCTGATTGATTTTGACGAAGTCAAAGAAGAAGCGATCAGATTGGCAGAGAATAATGGCATCATCTTTATCGATGAGATTGATAAAATTGCTTCTAAATCCGGTAAAGGTGGAGGAGGTCCAGACGTCAGTCGTGAAGGAGTTCAGCGAGATTTACTACCCATTGTGGAGGGCTCCGCAGTCAATACCAAGTACGGCGTTGTAAATACTGATCATGTGTTGTTCATCGCTGCTGGAGCATTTCATGTTGCGAAGCCTTCTGATTTGATTCCGGAACTTCAAGGTAGATTCCCGATTCGAGTGGAACTCCAAAGCCTGACTCAGGATGACTTTTCAAGAATTCTTCGTGAGCCAAAGAATGCTTTGACCAAGCAATATCAAGCCTTATTCGAAGCAGAAGAGGTTTACTTGGAATTCAATGATGAGGCGGTTGAAGAAATAGCACGATTAGCTTTTTTGATTAATCAAGAAGTAGAAAATATCGGTGCTAGGAGACTCCACACGGTGATGAGTCACTTGCTTAATGACTACTTATTTGATGTGCCGGATACCATTCAGGCTCATTCGAAAATCATGATCACTAAAGAAATGGTGGAGGATCGACTAAGCTCACTCGTGAAAAATCGAGACCTTTCTCAATACATACTTTAAATCAAAGGGTGTCTATTCAGATGCCCTTTTTGCATAATGACTAAATCACTTCTCATTCTTACCGGACATAGCCAAGGGTTAGGAAAGGCCTTACTGGATTTGTTTCTTCAAAAGGAAAATTTTGAAATCATTGGGGTTTCTAGGACTATTCTAGGACTTCAGTTCCCAAGACTGAAGGAGTTAAGTTTGGATTTATCTGACTTAGATTTGCTGGAGAATCAGTTAGATTTAATTTTCCCCATTGGACACTTCAAAGAAATTATTTTGATCAATAATGCGGGCTCAATTGGTGAGATTAAGCAAGTTGGTCAATTGAATCCGAAACGATTTCAGGCACTTTTTAATCTAAATATGCTTGCTCCAGCGATCTTGACTAATGCTTTTGTGTCGAGCTATCAGAAAGTCAATTCGACTCGATTGGTCTGTAACATTAGCTCAGGAGCCGCCCATAAACCTTTGGAAGGTTGGTCAGGCTATTGCAGTTCAAAGGCAGGACTTGCCATGTTTACTAGCGTTTGCCAAAAAGAGAATGAAAAAACTGGAATTCGGTTTTTTAGCTTAGCACCTGGGATCATTGATACTGCAATGCAAAATAAGATTAGAGAATCCGCAGAAGAGGATTTTCCTGCAATTGAGCGTTTCAAAACTTATAAATCTGAGGGCAAGCTTTCTTCGGGATCTGAAGTCGCCAAAAAAATCGGCTATTTATTGGCCAATCCTGACAAGTTTGATTCCGTAAATCAGGATGTGCGGAACTTTGATTTGCCCTAAAATTATTTTTTTGGATAATCGATAAACCAAGTTTCAGCATTACCTATATCAAGCTCTTGCCAAGAATCAATATCTGCTTTGAATCCATATTGTCCTGAAGTGGGGAGATTATGAATGGCTCCACCAAGTAGTTCAATAAAATCATTGAATCCGGGATTGTGCCCTACCAAAAACAGTGTTTCCAGATGATCAGGCTGCTTTTTGATTTCATTGAGAATTGTTGAAGCCGAAGCATGATAAAGATTTTCTGTGATAATCATCAGTGATTCTGCTAATCCTAGTTCTCTTAGGACAATTTCTGCAGTTTGCATTGCTCTCAGCGCAGTCGAGGATAAGATGCGGTCTGGATATATCTCTTTTGCTTTCAATCGTTTTGCCATCATCGGCATATCTCTCCAACCTCTTAGTCCGAGTGGTCTATCATGGTCTCGTAAACTGTAATCATCCCAGGAAGATTTGGCATGTCGAAGCAATATAATTTTCCTCATACCCTCAATTTAACGATGATTATTTTGTTTTATTTATCCTAATATTTACTTTTAGAGCAGTTATTTATTATTTCAAACAAATTATTATGTCTACCGGAACAGTAAAATTTTACAATGAAGCCAAAGGATTCGGATTTATCGTAGACGATGACACTCAAAGCGAAGTTTTCGTCCACGCAACCGGATTATTGGACCAGATTGCCCAGAACGACAAAGTTACATACGAAGTCAAAGAGGGTAATAAAGGGCCTAATGCAGTCAACGTCAAAAGAGCCTAATACAGCATTTTGAAGTTATTGTCAATTGATCCTCTGAATGTTATCATTCAGAGGGTTTTTTTTAATTGTTTTCGATTCGATTTCCAGTGATTCAGCTGATGGAATGATTGACTCCTTCCAGGAGGCTGGAGCTGTTTTTAGGTATAGATCTCTTTTTAGGAAAGGGATTTCTATTCCATCTTGTGCAATAGACTCGAAAATTGCAGTCATGATTTCACCTCGTACATTGATCCAAAATTCAAAATTTTCTATCCAAAATAAGACTCTAAAGTCGACAGAGCTTTCTCCAAAATTCTGCATTAAAACTTTAGAAGGAGGTGGTTTTAAGATTTTTTTTTGATCCAAGCCTTCTTCGATCAATCTTTTTACTTCCTCCATTTCCGAATCATAAGCAACTCCAATACTCAGTTCGATTCTTCTCCGCTTATCGGACAAAGTCCAATTGATTAGACTTTGCGATAGCAGATCACCATTCGGTAAAATAATCTCTTAACCATCGTGGGCTCGAATTTTACAAAGTCTTACTCCGACTTTTTTTACTGCCCCACTAAGCGTTCCTATTTAGATTTCATCAGCTATTTTGATTGGTCGCTCAAAAGTGAGAATAATTCCACATACTAGGTTATTGCTGATGGTTTGAAGGCCAAAACCAATGCCCACAGAAGTGGCTCCGAAGACAATGGTAATTTTATCTAGGGGAATTTTTGCAACGGTCAGTACTAAAAAAAATCCAATCGTGATGATACCTAGACGGATAAGAAGGATAGAACTTCCTAGTCTTTTGTTTCTAGATTGTGCAGACTTCTGATCTTGAATGGAGGCAAAACATGCTATGTTATTAGCCAAGAATACAGAAATATAGATGAGGAAAATAGAAAGTAAAATTGTTCTAAAAATGGAACTCAGTATTTTCCAAAGTTCGCTCTTTCTTCAAAAAGGAATTAACCCATCCTAAAGAAGATAAAAAAAGCCTAGATAAAATATAAAACAGTATATCCATAGACCTATTGCAAAAATATTGAGCAGGCTTTGAATTCTTTTCTGGATCTCTTGAAAGTCGAAGAAAGTGGAAATGAAGTTATCCATCCCTTTTAGATAGTGTTGGTTTAAAAGGGTTTGATCCCTTAAGGCGAAGCCTTCTAGTGTGGAAGTTGATGTTTTTAGAACTGAAATTC
>JBLGAM010000175.1:0-5612 GCA_047612305.1 Planctomycetota bacterium
CAGCAGGAGCATGATACCTTTTCTAGTCTAATCAAATCTTCTACTGGGGCGATGGTTTATCAGTTGAGAGAGCTTTTGATTCGAGTCCTATATGATCAGCAGATTCTACTCAGATTGATGCAAAATGCGCTTCAAAGATCCGGGTTATCACATTTGGCAGAGGCGATTTTGGAGCGATATTCTACTGCAGAATGTGCAATTATCTTGACTGGAGGATTGAAAATTCATGAATTGAAGCGCAAGATTCCGAATCTTAATCCAGGCGAATTGATGGATTATGCTTTTGCGATTTCACCTTGCCCCAACTTGTATTTCCAACGGGATCCGATGGCGGTTACTCCGGGAGGAATAATTTTTTCCAGTATGAAAATGGAAGGCCGTCAGCGGGAAGCGGATTTACTTCGCACCATTTTTGAAAACCACCCAGATTTCAAAGATAATATCAATAAGCTTTATCCGGCAGAAGGGATGCATAGTCCTCCGAGCATCGAAGGGGGAGATGTCATTATTCTGTCCAATAAGGCAGTAGCCATTGGCAACTCAGAGCGAACGGATGAAAAGGCCATATATCATGCTGCCAAAGCCTTACTTGGAGAAGGAACTGTTGAGCGAGTTTATGAGGTTCACCTCCCGCAAAAACGCCAATATATGCACTTGGATACTGTTTTTACAATTTTGGATGAAAACCTAGCGCTGACCTATCCAGACGCACTGAATTCCGTATTGCAGACCTCACTTTATACCTTGAAGGAAATTCGGAACGATAAGGTTATTATTAAGCGGGAAGTATTAAAAGAATCTCTTCTGACTATTTTAGAGCGTGAAATCCCTCACTTGGAGATTTTACATACTGCTGACGGAAATCCGGATTATGCGATGCGAGAGCAGTGGTTTGATGGAGCAAATGTCTTCGCTATCGGACCGAGAAGAGTAATCTCCTATAATCGAAATATTCATACCAATCGCGCTTTACGACAAATGGGGGTGGAAGTCTTAGAAATACCTTCTTCAGAGCTTTCAAGAGGTCTTGGCGGACCAAGATGCATGACTATGCCACTAAGCAGATCAAGAGTTTAGGCTTTTTAAAATCAGAAGTGAGAAAGTTGAAAAAACTTATCTGACATTTGGATTTGTGACTTTGGACTTGTGACATTAGACACCGGGCACTGGGCATCCAACACCGTACATCCTTTTCTATCTATCAAAAAATGATCTTCTTCGTGACACTTTCAGATCCGATAGAATACTTGACTTGACTCGAATGTCTATGTTGTATGAGGTGAATCGCCCAAATGGAATCCAGTTGACATTCATCTGCCAGCAGTGAAGATCTCTGGCTATTCCGATCATTGTCTGAGTTAGTTCCTTTGTTTGCGCGTCATAACCTGTGTTGAAGTTGATCTTCCACTTTTCTGAAAAGGAGACATCTCCACTCATGTTGATGGTTTGAGTTACATTTTTAGTTCCACTGGCCTGATTGCTGTAGGATAAATTATAGCCGAAAGTCAAATTCCAAGGAATATCCCAGTCTATATATTGGCTTGGGTCTGTAGCAATTCTGTTGATTTCACTCTGGACAAATTCATTCATTCTTCCACCTTCCTGAAGAAATTTATTAGTTATTTCATCACGGACCTCTCCCTGAGATTGACTGCTATTAGGATTGATAGAGGCATTGAGGTTTAAAGTTGCGTTACGAATAGCACCAATTCCTTGCCCTTTATTCCAAGCAAATTCATTGATGTTTCTGGTGATTTCAATGCCATTTGAATTTGTAGAGGTTTCCACCGCATAAGGATCCAATATGGTGCTGAGGTTGACGGATAATCTTCGATCAAAAAAGCTTGTTCGAGCTCTGAAATTGAATGGAGCTAATTGGAATGAGTCTGCTGCGAAATTATAACTGGTATTAATGTCGATATTTTCCATCAAAGGGATTTTCTTAGTAGTCGCATCAGTAGAATCTGTTTCAGAAAGGATTTTCGCTTCCAGTACACTTCTAATATTGATGCTTAATGCCCGAGATTCTCCAAGTGGCGCTCCGCCGTAAATAAATCCTTGATACCGGGAAAACAGTTGTCTGTCTCCAGCTTCATTGACTTGGATATCTTGATAGTATCCAAGGCTTGGGTCTGAGAAATCAGGCGTGTAGCTAAATCCAAAGGAAGGTTGGATCAATTGCCGAATGGTCTGTATTTTTCCTTTCTTGAAATTATAAAAACCATAAATATTCGTGTTCAGATTGAAAGAACTTGAATAATAGGTCACTCGATTAAAGCCATCTTCTGAGATTCTATCCACTCGCTCGGTGGATGGATTGTAATAGTAATTCAGCTTTTGTAGATACCAAAGCTCTGTAAGGTTCGCCGAGGCAGTTGCGGTGAAGTGCTTAAATAGTCTAAAATTAGAACTGAACGGGATCACGTGTTGCGCCCCATTATTCGCGTTTTGAAGGAGGAATTTGAAGTTATCTACTGTAAAAGGAACGATTTCCGAGTTTTGACTTCCACCCAAAATATCACTTCCTACTCCAAACTCTTGTGAAACTCGGTTGGTGATAGAGTTTTGCAAATTGAAATTATATGCAATGTTGAACGTCTTCAGCGGTTCGAATTTCAAATTTTTGAAAGGGCTTTGCCGGTTCATCACCAGAGACATAGTCGGTAAGCTGAGGTTGACTTCACCGGTTTGCACGCTTTGAGAGTGACGCATGCTGGAAGAAAACACGAAAGGAGTTCCGCTAAATGTCTTCGTGAAATTAATGTTCGACTGGAGATCTGAAGTAACGTTATTTTGGAAACTCGATGGATTTATAATATTGTTGAAATAACTTGTGCTACCAGCATTCACGGAGGCTGAAAATCTGCTGTTTCCTCTTGATTCTGGAGTATGGCTCCAAGCGATTTTAAAAGTGTTGTAATCAACTGGATTTTCCTGAGTTTCAGGAGAAACAAATTTCTGAAAATCAAGGTTGAATGATCCACCAAAGCGGTAGCGTTTTTTATAGATCGATTGAGATTTAATTCCCCAGCCTCCATTAGAATAGATGTCTCCTGTCAAGCGGGAATGGACGTAATCGTTGATTGCAAAATAGTACCCAAAATCCCGTAGAAATATTCCTCGTTTTTGCTCTTGTCCATAGCTAGGGAAGATGATTCCTGAAGTTTTTTCCTCAGGTGTATTAGGTATGATTCCAAAGGGTAATCCCAAGGGTGTCGGGATTCCATTGAAATAAAAGTTAAAAGGGCCAGAGACGACTTGTTTCCCTTCGATGGATTTGATTTTCCTAGAAGAAATGTGCCAGTGGGGATCAGCCAACTTACAAGTAGTATAATACCCATGATCCATATAGATACTTCCATCTTCGGTTTTTTTGATGGTTTCTCCTCGCAAAATCCCATCCTGTTGTTCGGTTACTACATCTTTGATGATTGCTTTTTGAGTTTTGAAGTTGTAGCGCATTTCCTTGCGGACTTCATACTCTGTACCTGCCTGTTTGAAGAATGGGTTTCCGGTAACATTTCCCAAACTATCGGTTTGACCACTGGCATAGATTTCAGATTTCTCCCAGTCAATAATTATCAAATCAGCATCTAAACGCATGTCACCATACTCAAACCAGGCTTCTTTGTGCAGATATAATTTGTTGTTCGGGAAATCTGCAACGATACTATCTTCAGCGAAATAGGTAATATCTGTGTCTATTCCATTGCTGGGCACAATTTTTGTCGAGTCAGAGACAGCAAGCGAATCAGCAGGTAATAAGAGCGTGTCGAGTGAATTTGATACCGGAGGCTGAGAAACCAACGTGTCAGGAAAAGTAAGTGCTCGCTCTATTCGTGGTTTTACAGGATCTTGGGCATTCGCTATTAGCGGAAGGAGTATTAGCCCAAAAAAGGAAAATAAAAAGAGCCTTAATTCCTGCACTGCTGCTGTCGCTTTAGTTAGATTTGAGTGAAATTTCGTGTAAAGTTAATTTTATTGCCCTCATGGTACGATCCAAAAACAAAAAATTTCTTCTGACTTTAGTTTTATTAACGCCATTCTTATTTGGGGGGTACATTCCAAATGAAACAATGATGCCTGCTTTTCGAATGAAAAAAATCGTTTTAGATGCAGGTCATGGTGGTAAAGACCCTGGTAATGTGGGGGCTAAGTCAAAAGAAAAAGATATCAACCTTGCGGTAACACTTTTGGTAGGAAAGTATATCAAAGAAAATTTACCCGATGTGGAGGTGGTATATACACGAAAAGATGACAGTTTTCCTTCTCTGAAAGAACGCCCTCAGATTGCTAATAATAATAAGGCTGATCTTTTTGTTTCTATACATTCTAACTCGGCTCCTAATAAATCAGCTTTTGGGACAGAGACTTTTGTGATGGGGACGAAGCATTTTGAATCCAATTTTGATATTGTCAAGCGAGAAAACTCTGTTATTCTATTGGAGGATAATTACGAAGAAAACTACGAAGGCTTTGATCCTTCTTCTCCGGAGTCTTACATGATGTTCAATTTGATGTCGAAGGTTCACTTTGAAAATTCGGTTTCTCTTGCCGATCAGATTGAGACCCAGTTTCGTGATCGGGTAGGTAGAAAGAGCAGAGGCGTCAAACAAGGCCCATTTTATGTGCTTTGGACTCCATCAATGCCTTCTGTCTTGGTCGAGTTAGGGTTTCTTTCAAATTCCGAGGAAGAAAGATTTTTGATGACTGACGCAGGCAAAGAATACATGGCTTCTGCTATTTATCGATCGATCAAAGATTATAAAGACGCTATCGAGAAAAATTAATTCCCGAAATACTTAAAACTAATTGCCCTTTTTTTTCTGAAGAAGGGCATTTTTGTATCTTATATTCCAAACTCTTTCTTAAAGGCATCAGTTTGAAACTTATAAACCCAAATCATACCAGATGAATCCAAATTCTTTCAATACGGTCCAAACCATGGAGCAATTACTTGAGAAGCTTCAATCCAAATATACTGAGGTCAAACTGGGTGGAGGTCCGTCAAGAATCGCTAAAGAACATGAAAAAGGAAAACTAACCGCTCGCGAGCGAATTGATTTCCTAATTGATACGAGCTCTGAGTTTTTAGAAGTTGGTGCTTTTGCAGCGGATGGGATGTATGTAGAGGAGGGAGGATGTCCATCTGCTGGAGTGATCACTGGCATTGGATATGTTCAAAACCGAATGTGTATTATTGTCGCTAATGATGCAACCGTAAAAGCAGGGGCCTGGTTTCCAATGACTGCAAAGAAGAATCTACGGGCGCAAGAGATTGCGATGGAGAATCACATTCCAATTATTTATTTGGTAGACAGTGCGGGAGTTTTTCTGCCCATGCAAAATGAAATTTTCCCTGATAAGGAGCATTTCGGAAGACAATTCCGAAACAATGCGAAGATGTCCGCCATGGGAATTGTGCAGATTGCCGCGATTATGGGAAGCTGCGTCGCAGGTGGTGCCTACCTTCCGATTATGTCCGATGAGGCGATGATCGTTGATGGCACAGGTTCTATTTTCTTAGCAGGTTCCTATTTAGTCAAAGCCGCCATAGGAGAAAGTATCGATAATGAAACCCTTGGAGGAGCCACCACCCATTGTGAAATTTC
>JBLGAM010000176.1:0-5572 GCA_047612305.1 Planctomycetota bacterium
GGTAATTGCTCCAAAGGTTGCAGTAGTCCATGAATAATAGGATCAATTGCCATTCCTTGCTCCAAAATCAGATAGATCGACTGAGCTAATCCAATGATAACACCTGCAAAAATCATTTCTGAAAAGCCGGCAGAAAAAGATCTAGCGGTTCCATTTAAACTCAATCCTCCAACCAATCCTGAGATAAATCCGATTACAAAGAATATAATTCCCATTTGATTGTAATCCCAACCTTGGACAGCTACTCCCCAAATCATTAAGCCAATCCCGATGGAAGTGAGCGTTAGAATCATTCGGTGCCGAATAGAAATAGTCACTTTCTGGATTTCAATAGAAGATGTTGTTTCGATCTTCAATTTTCCAAATTTCGCATGATACGTAATCCATACGAAAACAGCCAAGACGAAAAAAAACATTCTGAAAAGTATTTCCGCTGTTGGATCAACCTTCGCAATATTCATTGCAATTAAAGATCCAAATGGATTAAAAGGAGAAAATGCTGCTCCAATAGCTGCCGAGCCAAACCCTATAGCTAGGATCGCTCGCAAATCGTAATGTGTCCTTCTTGCCAGCAAAACAAAAATTGGAATCAATCCAATAAACTCTTCCGACATGTAAAAAATCCCTCCGCAGATCGAACAAAGTAATCCTAGCAAATAAAAAAGCAAGTAGGGTCTATTTCTGAAAGTATAAATCAGTGATTCTATTCCCAATTGAAGGGCTCCTGTTTTCTCAATTACAAAAAATGCGCCTCCCAAAAGTAAGATTAGAACCAGCACATCTGCTCGAGCAATAATCCCAGCGGGAATGGAAAGCAAAATATCTCCTAGTCCTACATTCACATCTTCGATTTCCTTAAAACTCCCCGGAACAACTACTTCACGACCAGTTTTCTCATCCAAAACCCTATCAAATTTTCCGGACTGAATAAAAAAAGTTGAAAGCCCCGCCATGAAAATAAAACTTAGCAGGATGATAATAGGATGCGGAAAGGATAGCTTCATAGATCTAAATTCATTTTTGTAGCAGTTGAACCAAGATTTTCTTTGAAAGATCAAGTCGATAGTCAGCTGGATCCTTCAGGTTGAAGAAAAGAAAGATGCCTGTATCCTCATTTTTTGAAAAGAAGAAGAAAGAACTGTAACCAGCCTGCCCACCATAATGGCCTATCCAATCGGAATCCAGTATTTTTATTTTTTGAAAACCTAGGAGTTTAGCGTTTTCTTGATCGTTGAGCCAGGCTAGCTCTTCCTGAAAATTACCCATATCACCACGAAGTAAATGGATTAATGCAATGCTCATGTCCTTGGTACTCGTCAGCAATCCGGAAGATGGAGATGGCAAGATTCGAAGTTTTAACTGATTCTCTTCCAATCTTTTCCATAAGAACGTATGCTGATAACCAGAAATCGAAAGAGTATCAGCACTATTCAAATCCATAAAAAAACTTTGCTCCATTCCAGCTGAAGTAAATATATTTTCGGAGACCTGATTTTGAAAGGTAATCTCAGATTGTCGTTCCAGCCAATACCCAAGTAAGTCATAATTCAAATCTGAGTAAAAATATGGAGCGGAGTTGATCGTCTCAAATTTTAATTTTTCCATATAAGCCGTGCCCCAATCCTTCAAGCCAGTTTTTAATTTCCTAAATAAACGCGATCGAATCGAATACTCAGACTTCAGACCTGATCGGTGCTCCAATAATTGAGAAAGAGACAAGGGCGGGAAAAGTGTATTACTGCGGTTTTTCAGACTGGTATTGGCTTCCAGATCAGTTGATAATGCTTTGTTTGCTATAGTCAAGGCTGTGAAAAGCTTAGAAATAGAGGCTACAGGGATCGTACTTGTTGGGTTTAGTGGCGCTTTCGTCCTTAGATTTTCAAAGCCCAAAGCATTCATATAAACCAATTTTCCCTCCTTTACTAACGCAAGGGAAACACCAGGTAATCGATACTCATTTATCGCTTGATAAAGAATTGAATCAATTTTCCCTTCGAAACCCGCAGCAGATTTAAGGACGGCAAGCGAGATTTTTGGATAGCTATTCCACCATTCCCAACTTAAAAAACCAAAGGCCCAAAGAATCAAAAAAACTAGAAAGTATTTGATTTTAGGTCCCTTCATTGGTTTAGTTGCTATACTCCTCCCGCTGATCTTTTGCCATTGGCTTCTTAGACTGGTAAACTCTCGGAAGTTGCTTTTTTAATTCCTTCACAAACAAGTGAAAGTCAACTGTGATCGTATGTCGAGGCGTATTTATCTGCTTGTAATGAGGATGGGTTACCTCTTTTACACATAGCTCCTTGATGTTTGAGGGTCTTTGCCACTTTCCTGCCAGCTCGAGTGCCATGATCTTGCTTTGAAGCTCCGCTCCTGGCCAAATACATCCTAGTGGTTGAAACATTCCTATAAAGTACAGATTAGAAACGGTTGGATGAAACATCTTTAACCAAAGCGGAACTGGACCTTCGGAGTAATTAATCAATTCCTTATCAAAAAACGGATGACTCAGCCAATAACCGGTACAGGCCACAATAGAATCAAATCCCTCTTCTCTCCCATCTTCAAAGATCACCTTTTCACCCTCGAATCTCTTTATATCCATCAGGGGGAGTACTTTCCCATGGCGGATTTTGTGGAGAAGTTCATCATTGATCGTAGGATGTGAAGATCCAAATGGCTCCGTAATTGGCCTTAAACCATAGAGCTCATTCTTTCCAAGCATGATCTTTAGAAGAATTTGATTGAAAAATGCTCTCAATTTGATCGGCATCCATTTGGTTTGTTCGGCGACCACATCCGAAGGTTTCCCAAAAAAGAATTTTGGTACAATTCGATAGCCTCTTCGCCAGGAGATCGCAGTTTTTCGGGAAACACGACTCGTCTCAACTGCCACATCACAGGCTGAATTACCTCCTCCAATAACCAAGACTCGTTTTCCGGTAAATGGCGCCGCTTTCTTGAAATTATGCGAATGAATAAACTCACCAGTGAATTCTCCTGGGTATTCAGGAAATCTTGGCTTCCAATGGTGGCCATTACAGACGACCAAATGCGTGAATTGCTCCACTTTTCTGACGCCATCTTTTTCTGTGGTTATTTCCCAATTAGAAGAATCTATTTGCTCACAATGAATCACCATCATCCCAAATTGGATATAGGGATATAGGTTAAAATGCTTGGCATAGGCTTGAAAATACCGCCGCAACTCATCGTGAGAAGGATAATCAGAAACTGCAGGATCGAAATCCTCAAAAGTGAAATCTTCGTATTGCGAGAGCGTTTTGGAAGAAATAATATGCGTAGTGTCAAAAACGCTGGAATGACTTTCATTCTCGGAGTAAATCCAATTTCCTCCTACTTCATCGTTCCGATCAAATGCCCTAACATCCAGTCCTTGATCTACTAAGTTTTTTAACGCCGTAATTCCTGAAGGTCCTACTCCGATCAATGCTATTTTCATACGCAACGCTACGTTTATTTCTGTTGATTTAAATGGGTGAAATCACAATCCAAACTTTCCCGATCCCACTCCGCCACCTTCGCTGCTGCTTCGTAGGCCGATTGGAGAAAACTTTGAAGCTGCTCTTGCGGATTTGAGGCTTTTTGAATCACCTCGTATTCCAAGATAAACTCGCCCAGATCAGTACTCCAGTAGACTTCAGTCGGACTTAGTTTTTCATCCTTGAATTCTGGCAAATTTGGGTAGATGTAAGCACAAAAAGCAGGCTTGGGAAAAGACGCATTCCCCGGCCAAAAGCCTACACTGAATACCTCATGGGAATAGGATTCTTGCATGACGGCTAAGGGAATATGGGGAACTTTATATTCGAATTTTGGTGCCTTTCGTCCTGAGAATCGCGTATAGGCCAAATCAAATGATCCCCAGAAGAAATGAACCGGACTATGTTTTCCAGTGAATTTAGATTTGAATGTGTTGAACTCCTTCGAGATCAGCACCAAGGATTTCCAGATTTTCTGGGCAGCATTTGCTTGATAGGGAATCGCTTTTTTGTTTTTGGCAAAAGGGATCGGGTCGGGAATCTCATTGGGAATAGCGTCGATTCTGACCTCAATCCCCAAAAATTTCAGCTTTTCCAGCAAAGTCTGATAGAAGCTGGCCACCGTTTGTCCGGCTAATGGAAAACGATCCTGCGTACCATTGGTGGTTTTGATCCGGATCTCGTGATGGATAAAATCCATTCGGATCTCAAAAGCGCCACTCTCATAAGGAATCAAGCTAGTGGTTAATCCTTGAGCCTCCACATACAGGGGAACATGCCAAGAATGGTTTTGCCAAGGGGACTTTTTCAACCGTACCTTACCCACGATTTGAGACCAGTGATGAAGCAGGTATAGCGTGTCCTTCAACTCCTCATAAAGTAATTCAGGCCAAGTGTTTTTCTTTGTTGCCATAGATAAAAATTAGAACTCCAATTTATAGTATTTATACGACGAGAAAAATAATATTATGAAAATGTCGAGGAGGGGGGATTAGGAGATTAAGAGATTGAGAGAATGGGGATTAGAGAGCGAGAGATTAGGGATTGGGGATTAGGAGAGTGGAGAGTAAGGATTGGGTTTTAACACAGAAGCTATGTGGTAAAAAACCTCACAAGTTGCCCATCAAAACCGCTTTTATCTTCTTCATTTCTGAAGTTGCTTTTTCCATAAATGTCCTTCTCCGCATGCGCAACTCCGCACCATTCGGGTCTACCACAAATAGCTCTGCCTGATTCGGCACATAAGCTACTAATCCAGCTGCAGGATAGACTTATAAGGAAGTTCCGATCACCAAAAAGAAATCGGCTTTTTTCGCCAGATCAATTGCAGGAATCATCGTGGGAACCTCCTCCACAAACCAAACAATATGAGGCCGAAGCTGCTATCCTTTTTCGCAAAGCTCCCCTGCCTTGATCTCCCAATGGGCCAAGTCATACACAAGCGCTGGATCCACCGAACTCTGAGCTTTGCTCAACTCCCCATGCAGGTGGATGACCTTTGTAGATCCTGCACGCTCATGCAAGTCATCTACATTCTGAGTGATGATCTCTACTTCAAAAAACTCCTCCAAAGAAGCCACGATTACATGTACTTGGTTAGGCTGACTATTAATTGCTTGTTTTCTACAATGGTTATAAAAGTCCTGGACTAGTAGTGCTTGATTTCTGCGCCAGCCTTCCAGGGAAGCCACTTCCATCACATCATGTCCTTCCCATAGCCCCCCCGAATCCCGAAAGGTCTTAGTACCACTCTCAGCAAACACCCCTGCCCCACTTAAGACCACCAAGCGCTTTTTCTGGCTCATAGATTTGAGTTAAGGAATTGATAGGTATTAGGTTGGAGAAGCGTGCTGAAAACTCTCCCGATTCAATATATTTTGCTTCTGTATTTTCGTTTTTTTCTTGGGCTATACTTAATGACATATAAAAAAATCTATTGGTATGGGATAGTTCATTAAACTGTGTCTAGGTTTAAATTTATGTTTCAAAGGACTGGCAGAGGAGGCCGTAGGCCGACGAAGCCAGTCCTTTGAAACCTAGTTTTTTAGAGGTATTCTTTCTGGGTATTT
>JBLGAM010000177.1:0-5514 GCA_047612305.1 Planctomycetota bacterium
TTTGATTTTTATTTCCAGCGATAAGTTAAAGAAAACCAGACCTACAACGGAAATTATTATTTGATTAATTCAGCTTTTTGATGAATTGCTGTATAGTTAGATAAATGAATAAAAACAGGCCTTGTTTGAAGCTTTTTAAAATAGTTATTGAAACCGCACTTTTTTCTTGTGAAGCTGGTTTATTGGCTTTAAAGCCTAAACGAACTTCGTTTATAAAATTTTAATTCGATGATTCTTAAATCACTCAAAATCCTGATGATTTCCTTTTTAGCCATTGCCCTGTTAATTATCCTTATCGGAGTTCTTTTTGTCAATTTAAGCCCCGAGTTTGGTGGCACACCTTCGAAAGAAAAAAAAGCTGAGTATGAGCAGCTTGAATATTTTTCTGAAGGTAAATTTGCCAACTTGATCCCTACGACAATGGATATGGATTTTGGAAAAGCACTAAAAATGCTGCCCGAATTCTTCAAAAACGATCCTTCAAGGATTCCCTCTTTTAAACTACCCATTGTCAGTCGTGATTCACTGGAGCTAGTTGAAGACAGTCTTCCTTCCCGGCTGGTCTGGTTCGGACATTCTGCTTTTTTGCTTCAGATAGATGGTAAAAATATTTTGATTGATCCGATGCTTGGGGAAGTTCCAGCGCCGAACCCGCTGCTTGGTAAGAAGCGGTTCTTCAAAGATCTTCCAATCGAAATCGAAAAATTACCTCAAATCGATCTGATTATTATATCACATGATCACTACGATCATTTGGATTATGGTTCGATTCAAATACTCAAAGAAAAAACAAAGCAATTTTATGTCCCCCTCGGGGTCGGCGCACATTTGGAGAAATGGGGTGTAGATTCAGCACAGATTCATGAGATGCAATGGTGGGAAGAAGCTGAAGTAGAAGGGCTCTCATTAGCATTTACTCCATCTAGACACTTTTCCGGTCGCGGGCCAAACAATCGATTCTCTACACTTTGGGGTTCTTGGGTGATCAAAGGTCAGAACGATAATATCTACTTCAGTGGAGACGGTGGATATGGTCCGCATTTTAAAGAGATCGGTGAAAAATACGGTCCATTTGACTTTGCGATGATGGAGTGTGGTCAATACAATGAGAATTGGAAAGAAATACATATGATGCCGGAGGAAACTGCAAGGGCTGGTCAAGATGTCAATGCAAAAGTAATTATGCCAATACATTGGGCGGCGTTTACTTTGGCGATGCACACTTGGACAGATCCTGTTGAGCGGTTAATAGTAAAAGCCAAAGAGATAAACCAGCCGATTTTTGTTCCAAAAATAGGAGAATTTATAATTCTAAAAGATTCCTTGCGGACAAAGGAGGAATGGTGGATTAAACCATGAGTAAATTATTAATCACGAATTTCTGGAGTGATTTTATTTCAGGACAATTGCATTGATTTGAATTCGTTGTAGAAATTTGTGAGTTTTGATTTCATTTAAAAGCTCATTTTTGAGTCAAAATTGCTAATTTGATCTTTTCAATACTTATTAACCCAATCAAAAACCCATGCCTCAAATAATTAAAGCAGCGATAGTAGGAACTGGATTTATCGGTCCAGCTCATCTTGAAGCGCTCAGAAGAATACCTTATGTAGAAGTCACGGCTCTTGTGGAAGTCAATCAGGAACTAGCCGACGAAAAAGCAAAGCTCCTAGGAATACCCAATGCATATACCTTCGATGATATGCTGAAGCAGTCAGATATTGACGTAGTCCATATCTGTACTCCAAATTTTCTTCATTTTGCGCAAGCGAAAGCTGTTTTACTCGCTGGAAAGCATGTGATCTGCGAGAAGCCTTTAGCCGTTAAAATCAATGAAGCTGAAGAATTGGTTGCTTTGGCAGCTGAGAAGGGTCTAGTCAATGCTGTTCATTTCAACCTTCGCTATTATCCTATGGTTCGCCAAATGAAAATGATGCGGGAAAAAGGTGAGTTAGGCGATGTGTATTCCGTGATGGGATCTTATCTACAAGATTGGCTTTTCTTACAGACGGACTATAACTGGAGGCTTGAGCCGGATAAATCTGGTGATTCTAGAGCTATCGCTGATATAGGATCGCATTTATTGGATATCACGGAATATGTGACTGGTTTGAAAATCACCGAAGTTATGGCTGATTTCTCAACAGTTCACAAGACTCGATTGAAGCCTTTGAAGAATATTGAGACCTATTCTGGTAAAATGCTTTCGATGGATGATTACCAGGAAGTACCTATCAATACCGAGGATCATGCAACAGTTTTGCTTCGATTTGACAATGGTAGTAAAGGTTCAATTACAGTATCTCAAGTCAATGCAGGTCGAAAAAATCGCTTGAATGTGGAGATAGCAGGTTCAAAATCAAACTTTGAATTCAATTCAGAGCGACCGAATGAACTTTGGATTGGAAAGCGGGAAACTACAAATGGAGCTTTGATGAAAGATCCATCGCTGCTTCATCCAGAAGCTTCAGCGTTAGTCAGTTTTCCAGGTGGACACAATGAAGGATTCCCAGATACTTCCAAGCAAATGTTTAAGGAAGTATATGCCGCTATTCGTGATGGGAAGCAGCCAGAAAAGGCCTCATTTCCAACTTTTGCAGATGGATTGCGTGAATTGATAATCGGAGAGCGAATCATCGAAAGCAATAAAAAACAGGCTTGGGTGACAGTTTAAGAATATTAAATTTTTGTTAAATGTCTAGTGTATGACTTCAAATTTGAAATATTAATCTTTAATTTAATCTCCTAAAAATATCACAACAATGAAAAACATGAAAATCACAAAAACGGTTCTTGCGTTTGCTTTGATGGCATTTGTAAGCGTTGGAGCTTTCGCTCAAGAAAAACCAAGTCCAGCTAAAACTGCCGAAGGAATGGTGGGAGATGCCAAAGTAACTATCAGCTATTCCTCTCCTGCTGTAAAAGGCAGAACCGTTTGGGGAGGTTTAGTTCCTATGGGAGAAGTATGGAGAGCAGGTGCCAATGAGGCAACTACATTCACCACATCGAAAGAAATTATGGTTGAAGGCAAAAAATTGGCTGCAGGTACCTATGGGTTTTTCATTATTCCTGGAGAGACAGGATCTACGTTGATCTTCAATAAAGTAGCGAAACAGTGGGGATCTATGAATTATGATGCGAAAGAAGATGCGTTAAGAGTGTCAGTACCTTCACAGCAGACTTCCACTATGGAGGAGCGATTGGTGTACGAAGTTATGCCAACTGGTTTTGAGATTCGTTGGGAGTATGGCAAAGCAGCTGCGAAATTGAGTAAATAATTCTTTTTAGAGATATTCCGAAAGCCACAGGGACAAATCCTTGTGGCTTTTTTATTTTTGCACTCCATGCTTAAAGATTTTAATTACAATTCCTTTGATCTTCCCGTTTCGGAAATCATCCCCCAAGTTAAAGCTCATTTTTCTACGCAGAGTTCACTTATTATTCAGGCGCCTCCAGGTGCAGGAAAGAGTACGCTACTCCCGCTTACCTTTTTGGAGGAACCTTGGCTGAAAGGAAAGAAAATTATTATGCTGGAGCCACGAAGACTGGCTACAAAAAGCATTGCCCAGCGGATGGCAATCATGACGAATACACAGCTTGGAGAGTTGATTGGTTATCGTATTCGCTTTGAATCTGCTATTTCTAAAATTACACGATTGGAAGTGATTACCGAAGGGATTTTAACTCGAATGCTTCACTCAGACAATGCACTGGAAGATGTCGGAATGGTGATCTTTGATGAGTTTCACGAGCGGAATTTACATTCCGAAGTGGCGTTGGCTCTCTGTAGGGAAGTGCAACAGATCCTTCGACCAGACCTGAAAATCTTATTGATGTCTGCGACGATTGACGCGAAGGAACTTTCTAGTTTGCTGAATTCCAAAATCATTGAAAGCAAGGGAAGACAATTTCCTGTTGAAGTCAATTTTGCCGTTGAAGTCGATGAATATGCTATAGGAGAAGATACGGCAAGACAGATTATCCCCTTGACCAAAGTCCACAAAGGAGATTTTCTGGTCTTTCTACCCGGTCAGGGTGAAATCAAAAAGGCGCAGGAAATTCTTCGAATGGCACTTCCAAATGATATTGTCTTACCCCTTTACGGACAACTTTCTCCTGGAGAGCAGAATCGTGCAATTCAGCCAGATTTATCTGGAAAACGGAAAATTGTGCTCTCCACAGATATCGCAGAGACCTCACTAACCATAGAGGGGATCAAAGTTGTAGTGGATTCCGGGTTTGCTAAATCCTCCAAATTTGACCCGAGAACTGGATTATCCAAATTGGTTTTGCATCGAATCAGCAATGATTCTGCAGATCAGCGAAGTGGAAGAGCGGGAAGATTGTCTGCTGGTCATAGCTATAGGCTTTGGACAAAAGCGACTCAAAATCAACTAAATGAATATAGGACTCCCGAACTGATGGAGGCTGATCTGACTGCTTTGGTTTTGGATATGAAAGCCTGGGGAAAACAGGATATCCGTTCCATGACATGGCTGACTCCACCTCCTTCAGGAACGCTCGCTTTGGCAGAAAAGACCTTGGAGACGATTGAAGCAATTTCCGATGGCGAACTGACTGGACATGGAAAAGAGATTCATGCCCTACCTTGTCATCCTCGGATCGCGCACATGTTACTTTTTGCGAAAAAACATGGACAACTTGGTTTGGGAACTGACGTTGCTGCAATTTTGGAAGAAAGAGACCCACTTCCTCAAGATTCTGGGGTTGATTTGAATTTAAGAATCGAGGTTTTGCGAAGATTTCGCAGTCGAGGAGTAAACATGTCCCGAATCAAAAAGATCGAGAAAGTAGCGTCCTCTTACCGTCGTATGTTCAAAATCGAAGCTGAAAACTCCCCTGTTGATCCTTGGCAGACTGGACTGCTATTGGCATACGCCTATCCCGAACGTATTGCTGCAGCTCGTCCCGGAAACAATGCCCAGTTTCAACTGGCAAATGGCAAGATCGCTTCGATCGGACATCGAGATGATTTGGCTCATGAATCTTGGCTGGCCGTAGCACATCTTGATGCTCGGGAAGGTATGGGGAAAATCTGGATGGCAGCACCCCTAAACCCGAAAGACCTGATGCCAATGGTCAAAACAAAGGAAGTGATTTCATGGGATCGTAAAAAAGGTGGCTTGGTTGCCTTGACTGAAGTTCGAATTGGTGCCATCATCCTTGGAAGTCGGCCTTTGGCTAAAGTTGAAAAAGGAGATGCTACGAAAGCAATCTTGGAGGCAATCCGAGAAGAAGGTGAACATCTTCTAAATTTTGATGAAGAAACGGAGCAGTTGATTCTTAGAATTGCAAGCCTTAAAAGTTGGAATCCAAGTCAAAACTGGCCGAACTGGTCTGTTGCGATTCTTTGCGAAAATCCTGAAACTTGGCTCGAACCTTACCTTTCTGGAGTCACCAAGAATGAAGATTTTAAGAAATTGAATCTAAGTCAGATTCTTTTATTCAGTCTTGATTTAGAGCAGCAAAAGCAATTAGATGACTTGGCACCTG
>JBLGAM010000178.1:0-5412 GCA_047612305.1 Planctomycetota bacterium
TTCTCTTTTGCTTAAATTAACAACTAATCATCTAAATATCCAATTTATCCAAAGGACTTTTTATTTGATCGAATCCTTTCGTGGTAATGTGGGTGTAGATTTCAGTCGTCTTTGAACTCTCATGACCCAAAAGTGCTTGAATATACCTTAAGTCTGTACCATTCTCCAATAAGTGAGTTGCAAAGGAATGCCTCAGAGTATGTACTGTTATTTTTTTCTGAATTTTTGTATGACTTATCGATTGCTTTAAAATTGCTTGAATGCTTCTTGCCGAATAAGGTACCGGATTCTCGGGACTACTGCCTTGGCCTTCAAAAAGGTATTCTATAGGATGCTCTTGTTTTATATAATGCCTCAATATCTCCAAGGTCTTTTGCGATAATAGCGTATATCGATCCTTCTTTCCCTTGCCCTGCTCCACTCTAATTTGCATTCTTTGAGAGTCAATGTCTTTGATTCGCAAATTGACCAATTCGCTGATCCTAAGGTCTGCAGAGTAGATCGTCATCAATATAGCCCGGTGTTTTAAATTTTTTGTTGCCTTCAATATGGCAGATACTTCTTCCTCGCTGCAGACCTCTGGTAGTTTCTTTTCCCGAATTGGCCTATCTACATGGTAGTATTTTCGCTCGCCGCCTTTGACCTTTTCATAGTAAAATTTAATTGCATTGATCGCTTGATTTTGATGGGAACTCGACACTTTCCGTTCGTTAACCAAGAATCTAGAAAAGTCCATAATTTCTTTTTCTCCGAGGGAATCTATTTCAGAATCTTGGAAGTGGTTGATAAATTCTTCGAACAAAGGAACGTAGGATCGTATAGTACTTTGACTATATCTCCTTTCCTCCAATTTGTTTACATACTCGGCTGGACATTTTTTGTAATTCGAAAAAGAAAGTGGGCTAGCCTTCGGTACACCTTCATTTTTTCCTTCTTGCTCGTAGCTATAGGTTAAACCCAGTTCTTCAACTTTCCTTTTTATTTCTTCCTCAAACTGCTCCGAATAGGGTATCGTCCACCATTTATTTTTACTGTCCCAGTGGTGATATGGAATGGTCTTAATATGCTTGATTAGCTCTGTGAGGTAGCCAAAAAGCAGTTTAATTCTACCTGAATTGGTTCGGATCATCATGACTTGATTTTTTTGAAGTGCCGAATACTTCTTAAGATTGACTGGGATTTCCTCGGATTTGGTGATGGAATGCACACGATCCCCGAAATAAGCTATGATTTTCTCGAGGTTGCCAGGATAGTGAGGCACTTCCCAATGAAAGGCAGATTTATTCCATCGCACATAGGGCATTGACCTAATAAACTGGATGTCCTGCTCATTTTTGGGCATTTTGAGTAGGATTTTTGTCTCAGTTACTAAAAGCGAGATCGGAGAAGCGTTCATAAAAAATGAAGATTAAAAATAGTACTTAATATAAATGTACGCTAATTTGCCAGTAAGGGCATTTAGCATGTAACAAATGAGGTTAAAACCTAGGTTTTACGCCTCTCCCTGCCGGCCGGCCGGCGTCTAGTACAGCAAAGGAAATAAGGTGACTGGCAGAATTCCGCATATCCATATTACTTAATTTAGCTTTCAGTTTTGAACTTTCCAACCTCTTAACTTCCAAACCTCCAACCTTTCCAAGCTCCAATCCCTAGACCAAACTCCCAATCACCTCTGGAAAATACCGATGCTCCAAAGCATGGACTTTAGCAGCTATCGTCTCTGGCGTGTCATCTGCTGAAACTGTCGTTGCAGCCTGAAAAATAATTTTCCCTTCGTCGTAGTGTTCATTCACCAAATGAATGGTGATGCCTGTCTCGGTGTCTCTCGCTGCTTTGACCGCTTCATGCACATGACTGCCGTACATGCCTTTTCCTCCGTAGTTGGGGAGTAATGCCGGATGGATATTCACCATGTGATCTGGGAAAGCCCGGATCAAGTCCAACGGAATCTTCAAAAGAAACCCAGCCAAAATCACCCAATCGATTTTTTCAGTCTGGAGTTTTTCGAGTAAAATACCCTCTTCCAGCTCTTTTTTAGAAAATGTGAAGGTTGGAACTTCAAACTTCTTTGCACGCGCTAGTACAAAAGCATCTGCTTTGTTTGACGCTACCAGAGCGATTTCTGCCTTGCTTGAATCTTGGAAATACTCCATGATTTTTTCGGCATTTGAGCCGTTACCGGATGCGAGGATGGCGATACGTTTCAATTTGGGGTGGTTTGATTTGGAGTCTAAAAATAGGGTAATCTATATCCGAGATCAAAAAATTCATCGATCATAATGAAATCGGCAGGCAAATATAATCAAATGACCATTTTCAACCTTGTAAACTAATCTATGCTCTAAATCAATTCTCCGAGACCAATAACCAGCCAAATCAAATTTCAAAGGTTCAGGTTTTCCTATTCCAGAAAACGGCTCTCTTTTAATAGCTTTAATCAATTCATTTACTTTTCGAAGTATTTTTTTGTCTTCTTGCTGCCAACTCAGGTAGTCGACCCACCCGTTTTCTGTGAATGTCAGATTCATTCTTCAAGTAATGGATGAGATTTCGTTTTCCCTTCTTGGTATTGCGCAATGGACTCATGGAGCCATTTGGTATTTTCTTTCGAACTCAATAAATGCATAGTTTCCATCATTGAATTATATTCTTCCAAAGAAATAATAACAGCCCCTTTGCCGGTTCCTCGTTTTATAATCAAAGTTTCGCGTTCTTCTTCGACTTGATCAAGGTAATCCTTCATCTTAGAGCGAAATTCAGAATAGTTTGCAGCAATCATAAGTTCGTATTTAAGTACGTATGAAAGTACGGTTTATTTTGTCAAAAAGATTCTAATACTATTAATTATGACAATCCGAAACCAGACACACACCATTAAAGGATAGCGTTTTGAAAATTAAATTGAGGTGTTTTCACCTTGCTTTTTAAAAGGGGCTGTGGATTTCAATCCCAGTTACTTCCGGAAAAAGCGTTCCACCTGCAAGATTCCGAAGATTCAGAATATGAATTAAGGATTTCTAAGTATACAATCGATGACATGAAATTGATACTGAAAGATGCATTCACAAGGCAATTAACTTCCAACCAACAATCTCCTAAGCTCTCACCTGCCCATTTCCCCGCACCACCCATTTGTAGCTGCAAAGCTCGGCGAGTCCCATTGGGCCGCGGGCATGTAGCTTTTGAGTGCTGATCCCAATTTCTGCTCCGAGGCCAAACTGAGCTCCATCGGTAAATGCGGTAGAGGCATTCACATACACCGCAGCCGCATCGACTTCCAAGAGAAACCGTTCGGTATGTATTGGATTTTCGGAAATAATAGCTTCAGAATGCCTGGAAGAGAAAGTTGCAATATGATCTAAGGCTTCCTCCAGATTTTCTACAGTTTTGATGGCTAGTCTTAGACTGAGAAATTCTGTCCCAAAGTGACTTTCATCTGCAAGGCTAATCTTAGGATTTGGGACCAAAGCTTCAAAAGAAGCTGCGTCAGCAAAGATTTCCACTCCTTTTTCCAATACCGGCTGAACCAATTCATTCAAATTCTTCAATTGGCTTTTCTGGATAATTAAGCAGTCCAGTGAATTGCAAACACTTGGTCGGCGGGTTTTAGCATTGAGGATAATCGCTTTGGCTTTGGTCAAATCTCCAGATTCGTCCAGATAAGTATGCACGATTCCAGCTCCGGTTTCGATGACAGGTACTTTTGCATTTTCCCGAACGAAATTGATCAACCCTTGGGATCCTCTTGGGATAATTACATCTACAAATCCCACAGCTTCCAGTAAAGCTTTGGTGGCGGCTCGATCAGCGGGCAACAATTGAAAGGCATCGGTTGGAATTTGATGCTTTTCCAAAACCGAATGAATCAATTTGAGAATTGCCATATTGGAATATTTGGCATCCGAGCCTCCCTTTAAGATTAATCCGTTGCCGGATTTTAATGCCAGCGAAAATACATCAAATGTCACATTGGGTCTAGCTTCGTAAATAATCCCAATTACACCGAGGGGGACGGTTATTTTTTTCAAGGAAAGCCCATTTTCCAAGACTTTGCTTTCCAATACATGTTGTAAAGGACTAGTTAATCTACTCACCTGAAGAATCTCTTCTGTGATCCCGATGATCCGATCTGTCGAAAGCAAAAGGCGGTCGTACATAGGATTTTGGGAATCCATCTGAGCCAAATCCTTTTGGTTTTCAGAGATTAAAAAATTGCGTTCGGCCTTCGCTAAAACCGCTAAATCTTCAAGAATCTCATTGATTTTGGAGTCAGTGATTCCCACCAATTTACGGCTTGCCTTTTTTACTTTTTCAAAAATTGATTGATATTCAGTCATGCTCGAATAAATAAAGGTAATCGTAATGAATTAGGGCTTTTTGATTTTTTTGACCCAGTCGCTCTTGGGCTAATTTCGAATTGTATTCCGCTCGACCCAAGCCGATTTTTTGACCTTCTTCGTCTTTGATCAACAGGATATCGCCTTTGGAAAATTCTCCTTCCAAACTGACGATTCCGATAGGAAGTAAGCTCCGAATAATCTCCGAAGTCAAGGAAGCTCTTGCTCCATTGTTCACAATCAATTCACCTTTGTAATAGGATGCGCCGTGGGCGAGCCATTTTTTGGTGCTGGGAGTTGATTTTTGGGCTTCAAACTGGGTGCATTTGATCTTTCCTTGGGCGAATTCATCCAAAATATTATCCCGCTCGCCGTTGGCAATAAAAACTTGAATGCCAAGGTCAGCAGATTTTTTAGCCATCGCGTATTTGGTCAGCATTCCACCCCGCCCAAAAGATGACTTTGAGGCTGTAATGTAATTAGATACTTCAGGCATCGCTGCCGAAACTTTTTCGATGAGTTTGGATTCCGAATCTGCTGGATTTCCAGTATAGATCCCGTCAACGTTTGTCAGTAGGATCAGCGTATCCGCATCAATCATCGCTGCAGTGAGTCCAGCCAACTCATCATTGTCAGTAAACATCAACTCAGTAATAGTTACCGTATCGTTTTCATTGATAATTGGAAGGATGCCCTGAGCCAGTAAAGCTTGTACGCAATTTTTCATATTGAGAAAATGCTTCCGATCCCGAAAATCTTCTTTGGTGACCAAGATTTGAGCGATTTGGATTCCCTTTTCTTCAAAGCGCTGTTGGTATTCATGAATCAATCGGATTTGGCCGGTAGAGGCCCAGATTTGTTTCTTGAAGACGGGATTGAGTTTTTCTGGCAGAGGAATAGCTTGCTTTCCGAAAGCCACCGCGCCAGAACTCACCAAAACGACTTTTTTTCCTAATTGAATCAAGCCTTGAATTTGAAGAATAAGCTTCTCCATACGCTCCAAATCAGGTAGTCCATTTTCCTGCGTGAGGACATTCGAACCGATTTTGATAACAAGGATCTTGGATTGGGACAT
>JBLGAM010000179.1:0-5409 GCA_047612305.1 Planctomycetota bacterium
ATGTTAATAGTTGGTTAAAACAATTTGTTAAGTTAGCTGAAATTGGGCATAATTGTAAGTATCTTTGCATTTTTTAGAGTAATCCTTACATCACTCAGAAATTTAAAACATCTCTATGAAATTATCGGATTTCAAATTTGAAGTACCAAAGAAATTAATCGCCCTGCACCCTTCTCCTAACCGAGATGAATCACGCTTAATGGTTGTGCATCGAAAGACAGGGCAAATCGAGCACCGAGTTTTCAAAGACATCACTGAGTATTTCCAGGAGGGAGATGTTTTTGTCAATAATGACACAAAAGTCTTCCCCGCGAGATTGTACGGAAACAAAGAAAAAACCGGAGCAGAGATTGAAGTATTCCTTCTTAGAGAACTAAACAAAGAACTCAAATTATGGGATGTCTTGGTAGATCCAGCTCGGAAAATCAGAGTAGGAAATAAACTTTATTTTGGAGATTCTGATCTTGTAGCAGAAGTGATTGATAATACGACCTCAAGAGGCCGTACCATTAGATTCTTGTTCGACGGAACAGATGAAGAGTTTCATAAGACTATCGATACCCTAGGCGAAACGCCACTTTTGAAAGAATTTATTGATAGAAAAGTTGAGGCAGAAGATCGCGAGCGATATCAAACTGTTTTTGCAAAAAATGTAGGTGCTGTAGCTGCACCAACTGCAGGATTGCATTTCACGCCTCATTTATTGAAGCGTTTGGAGCTTCTTGGAGTTGAAGTTACTCCGATTACTTTGCACGTTGGTCTTGGTACATTCCGACAAGTGGATGTAGAGGACTTGACTAAGCATAAGATGGACTCTGAGAATTACTTCATTCCTGAGGCAACGGTTGAGCATGTCAATAAAGCACTCGATGCCAAAAAGAGAGTGGTTTCTATTGGAACCACTGTTTTGAAAACTGTAGAGTCTTCTGTGACTGCGAATAATAGATTGAAAGTAAGCAACGGCTGGACGGATAAGTTTATCATTCCTCCTTATGACTTCAAAATAGCAAATGCTTTGGTTACTAACTTCCACCTTCCTGAGTCAACTTTATTGATGACTACGGCAGCATTCGGTGGCTATGATTTGATCATGAAAGCTTACAAAGAAGCAATAAACGAGAAATATCGATTCTTCTCCTACGGGGATGCGATGTTGATCCTCTAACTAGTAAAAGCCTCAATTTTGAGGCTTTTTTTCTTTCCAACAGAAAATTTCTCATTTTTCAATTCAGGAAGGTTTTTAAAGTAGATGAATAAAGCAGCAATTATTGTAGCCGGAGGAAAAGGAACTCGAATGGGAGGGGTTATTGCCAAGCAATATTTACCCATTGGGAGTATTCCGATTTTAATGCGGACGCTGAAAGTTTTCTATCAATTGGATAATCAGATCGATTTAATTTTAGTACTCCCAGGATCTGATTTTGAGTTCTGGGAAAAATTGTGTGAATCCTACAACTTTTCAATTCCTCATTGTCTGGTGGCGGGGGGTAATTCTAGATTCCAATCAGTACAAAATGGGCTAAACCAACTTCCAGAATCTGTTGATCTTGTCGCGATTCACGATGGGGTGAGGCCTTTTGTTGACCCAAAGGTAATCAAGGAAAGTTTTGAGGTGGCAGGTAAGTATGGAAGCGCAATTGCGGTAGTCCCACTAAAAGACTCTATTCGGAAAGTCACTGATGACGGAAAGTCTTTTTACCAAGAGCGACAATACTTCAGATTGGTACAGACCCCACAGACTTTTCAAGTAAGTAAGATCAAAGAGGCTTTTGCGGTCGATGAACTTCAGCAATTCACAGACGATGCGACCGTTTACGAGCATCAAGGCTGGCAGGTGGAATTGATCGACGGGAATCTAGAGAATATCAAAATCACCTCACCAGAGGATATGGTTTATGCCGAATTCCTCGCTTCAGCAACTAATCGGTAAAACTGGCGACTACATTTTCATCGACTAATCTGTGGGCTTTACCGACTTTTCAGCCGCTTTAGCCGATTAGTCATTCATCATGAATTAGGATTAGGGTATGTTTGAGCATCATTTAAAACCATTCTATGATGAGCAGACTAAAACAACGTAATGACGGCGGAATAATTTTCGGAGTTATCATCTTAGCCGTAGGTGTATTGCTTCTTTTAAGGAAGCTTGGGTTCTTTTTTCCCGATTGGATTTTATCCTGGCCGATGATCTTGATCGCTGTCGGTGCTTTTACTTTAATCAAGCACGAGTTCAAAAGCTTTTTTGGGATAGTCGTGTTGGCGCTCGGAGTTTACTTCCTTTTCGAGCGGGAATTCGACTTCGATTTCGGATTGCAGCGCTATATTTTCCCTATCATTTTGATTGCCCTTGGATTTTATTTGATCACGCAGAAGCGGCGAGAAAATAAGGTTATTGATGATATTCGATCTCAGATCAAAACAGGGGCATCGAAGGTTTCCAGCTCGATTAATTCTGATTCGAATGAAGAAGGGAAATCCGGGGATTCAGGATTTACGGGAATAAGTGGTACATCTGGATCAACTTTTTCAGATCGAGTGAATATTGATGCCATTCTAAGTGGAGTCAATAAGCGTGTGATGTCTAAGAATTTTCAAGGCGGAAAGTTGACCGCCGCTTTTGGAGGAATCGATTTAGATTTGACTCAATCTGATTTCACTGGGATTGTTACGCTTCAAGTGGATGTGATTTTCGGAGGAATGAAATTGATCGTGCCACCACACTGGGATGTCAGGACTGAAGTGAGCAATATTGCAGCGGGGGTAGAGGATAAGCGTATCTACCGTCAATCTGAAGTCGATACAGACAAAGTGCTCTTAATCAAGGGCACAATATTTTTCGGGGGTTTGGAAATCAAATCTTATTAACGAGATTCAAGAAGGTATCTAAAACCCTAAAATTTTGTTTGCAAAAGCCTTTTCCAATCCTCACAAAGCAAAATGGGTCATCCAAGGAGCCGGTCTTATCTGGTTTCTCGGATGTTTTTCACTCCTTTATTTTTATGGGATTGAGCTGAGTTTAGCTTTGGCAGATTCAGGTTTATTCACCTTGGGTTTCATGCTCGGAGTATTTGTGTTGGAGCGGATCTTTAGCTTTTATATTCCCAAAGGAGGGAATAATTGGTTGTTGCTCATTATTCCGCTTCTGGTGAGCTTGATCACCGTGTGGGCTCACGCTTGCATCCAAAGTTGGGTTTTTGATGCTGATCCAGACTACATCCAATTTCTACTTGATCATCGGTTTTTACGTTGGGCAGTATTGGGATTGGCAGAAGTTCTGGTCGCACTGATCGCCATTGTAGTTTCTAAGTTGGAGCAGCAGGAAGAATCTCAGCAGCGGGAAACAATGATGAATGAGCTTTCAAAAGAAGCAGAACTGACTCAACTTCGTCAGCAGCTCCAGCCTCATTTTTTATTTAATAGCTTAAATTCGATAAATGCTTTGGTGGTATCCCAACCACAAAAAGCTAGAGAAATGGTCATTCAGCTTTCTGAATTTCTTCGTGGAACAATTCGAAAAGACCCTCAAAAATGGGTTTCAGTTTCGGAAGAGTTGGCCTATCTGCGATTGTATTTGGATATTGAGAAAGTCAGGTTTGGACATCGATTGAAAATTAATTTTGAGATTGAAGAAGGTGCTGAATCCCTGCAACTCCCTCAATTGCTCATCCAGCCTTTATTGGAAAATGCAATAAAATATGGGCTTTATGGGGTGACTGAAGAGGCTTCTATTAATTTGTCTATTTCAAAGAATCAAAACTACTTGATGATTTCCATTAGTAACCCCTATGACTCTGAAGTTGCTCCAGCCAAAGGAACAGGATTTGGGTTGAATTCAGTTGAGCGACGACTATTCTTAGTATTTGGGCGAAAGGATTTGTTGGAGACGAAACAGATGGATTCTAATTTCAATGTAAAACTGAAAATCCCGCAACGAAATGATTAAAACTATAATCATTGATGATGAGCCTCTTGCTGCAAGTATTATCCAAGAATACCTCTCCGAATTCGCTCAATTTGAGATTGTCAAAGTCTGTCAGGATGGATTTGAGGGCTTGAAGGCTGTCCAGAAGTTTCAGCCAGATTTAATTTTTCTGGATGTCCAAATGCCAAAAATCACAGGCTTTGAAATGCTTGAACTAGTGGAGGATTATCCTGCAGTGATCTTCACCACAGCTTTCGATGAGTATGCGGTAAAAGCTTTTGATGCGATGGCGGTGGATTACCTCCTTAAGCCATTTTCGATGAGCCGATTTTCTCAAGCGATTGATAAATTTTTGCAGCAATTTTCAACTGAAAAAAATATTGCCAAGTCTGAAGAATTTAGTGGATTGGGAGAAAAACGGGATCGATTAGTCGTTCGGGTCAAAAATGAGATCAAAATAATACCGGCCGCTGATGTAGTCTATTTTGAAGCGGAAGGCGATTACATCGCAATTCATACCCCATCGGGAAAGTATTTGAAAAAGATGACGATGAAGGCGCTTGAAGAAGCGATAGATCCGTTTCGGTTTGTCCGAGTGCATCGCTCTTTTATCTTAAATGTAAATCAAATTGCGAAAATCGAACCCTATGAACGGGAAAATTACCTAGTCAAACTCCTAAGTGGTGGGCAAGTGCCAGTCAGTAAATCAGGCTACTCCAGACTTCGTCAAGTTCTCGGATTATAGCAGGTTTACTTCATAAGATTGAAATTGAAAAATGACTTAATTCCAGCTTCTGGAGAAGTAGGTTAAATTCACATCTGATTTTTCAGCCTTCGAACTTTCTAAACCTTAAATAAAAGCTCAGATTGCCTTATCGTAAAAAACCAAAAAGCCTCGATTTCCCGAGGCTTCATAATTAATATTCGTCTTCGTTGAAGAAGAAGTCATCCTTGGTAGGATAATCCGGCCAGATCTCCTCGATGGTTTCATAAGGTTCACCATCATCTTCCAATTCTTGAAGATTTTCAACAACTTCCATAGGGGCGCCAGAGCGGATGCCATAATCAATCAATTCATCCTTAGTGGCTGGCCAAGGGGCATCTTCTAGATAAGAAGCTAATTCAAGTGTCCAGTACATATGTCTATATTTTAAGTGTTCTCTTTGTTAAAGGGTGCAAAAATATCTTTTTTTTTAAATATTTACTCATGTACGCCCTTAATTAAAAGAAAGTTGCTTCAAAATGTAATTTTTCACATCCACTTTTCGCTTTACACTAAAGAGTTTTTTCTTCATCATTATGTCAAAATCAGCTGATTGAACACGAAAATTGTCTGAATTAGACTGTGCCGCTTCCAATTCTGACTGATCTCGGTGAAGAAGATCTTTTACCAAAGCAATTTTAATTTGAGCCTGCTCTGCTGGAGATTTTTGATCCCAATCCTCATATTTACCGTGAACCAGCTTTTCCAAAAAGGCTTTTTCAAA
>JBLGAM010000180.1:0-5386 GCA_047612305.1 Planctomycetota bacterium
CCTCCTGCAGTCTTGACCAAGGAAGTAAGCGTGGCATTGCTGTTTTTGGCCACTTGCTGCATGCGCTGATTGACTTGAGTCAGTGTGGGATAGTCAGCCGATTGCGCTAATGCGAAGGTTGAAAATCCCAGACTAGCCATTATAAACCAGCTCAGTATAGATTTTTTCATAAATAGAATGGGGTTATATTTTCGTAAAATTCTGAATCTGAAATTAAAAGCTAAATTTTAAGAAAATTTACCTAAAATAAGTTCTTCCTTTTTCTGAGAGTCAATTTACAGCTTAAATGGACATTGCTCGGGATAAATGGATTGATGATCAAATCTTGGAATGAGCTGGAAAATTCGCTTATTTGAAATACCTAGTCTAGCCCATATGTTTACCAAAATCGCCCTTGCAGTTGCCTTTTCTCCCCGAATGGAAGCACTCTTAGCGGAGACCAAACGTCTCGTTGAGTTGTTTCTTTCGGAATTGATCTTGATTCATGTTGGTGAAAAAACGGATGAACTGGAAAAGGAATTTCAGGAAGTGCTGAATCGACATGGTTTGGACAAAGACCGGACAACGATCATTTGGAAACAGGGAAAACCGGCGAAAATGATCTTAGAGGCCTGTAAAGAATCTAAAGTTGATCTCTTGGTAGCGGGAGCTATGAAAGAGGAAGGGTTTTTAAAATATTATATGGGATCTGTCGGAAGAAAAATCATCCGAAAATCACCTTGTTCTGTATTGACTTTGATCGATCCAAAACCCGAAACGACTAGCTTTTCAAAGGTGGTTTTAAATGGGACTCAATTGGAAATCACCCCATTCGTCATTGCAAAAGGAGTTATTTTTTCTAGAGAAGTTAAGGCAGAGCAAGTACATATTTTGAATGAAATCAAAATGTACGGTTTCCAAATGGGAGCTGCCAGCGAGGACTCTGAGGGCGAAATCGCACAAACCCGACGACAATTGGTGCAGGATGAAATGGACTATGTACAAGAGATTTTAAAAGAAATTGAAACCAACGACTTAAAAATAAATATCAAAGTAACGGGAGGGAAATGGGCAATTGAGTTGGGTCGCTTCTGTGAGAAAATTGAAGCAGATCTACTTGTTGTCGGGGATGATCAGCGACTCACTTTTTTTGATCGCTTATTCCCACACGATCTGGAAGATTTGCTCAGCACCTTACCTTGTAATCTTTTAATCCTTAAAATTTAACCTCCATGGAAACGCTCAACCATAAGGAGGTCATTAATTTGCTCCTCCAGCTAGCCACTATGCTTATAGTCGCTCGGGTTTTTGCCGAAGTGGCTCGAAAATTCAAACAGCCTGCTGTCGTTGGAGAAATCTTAGCAGGAATCATTATTGGTCCAACGATTTTTGGATCTCTCTTTCCAGTAGCTCAAGAATACCTGTTCAACTCACATCCGATGAGTAATATTGCATTGGATGGCTTTGTGCAGATCGCGGTAGTACTGCTATTATTTATTGCCGGCTTAGAAGTTGAGCTGCAAGTAGTCTGGAATCAAGGGAAAAATGCCTTGAAAATTGCCATTGCTTCAATGGTCTTGCCGATCATAGCTGGGTTTGTGTTAGCCTATGCCTTCCCTGAGTTTCTTGGAGTCAATATCAATGATCGAATTGTCGCTTCCACCTTCTTTGGACTAGCGATTTCCATCACAGCATTGGCCGTTGTTGCCCGAATTCTAATGGATTTGAATCTATTCAAAACTCCAACAGGGCTTTTGATAATTGCAGCTGCCATGATTGTAGATGTTTTGGGTTGGATCGTATTTTCTGTGATTCTTTCGCTTTCCGAATCAGGCAGTGGAGGTTTAGGCGTTTGGCCGACTATTGGACTTACGCTCTTCTTCACCTTTTTCATGCTGACTCTGGGGAAAGGACTTATAAATAAGACACTCCCTTGGATCAATAAGAAGTTGGCTTGGCCGGGAGGTCTACTTTCCCTTTCATTGGCGAGTTGCTTTTTAGCGGCATCTTTTACTGAGTTTATTGGGATTCATGCCATTTTTGGAGCCTTCATTATTGGGGTGGCCTTAGGAGATTCAGAGCATTTGACTGAGAAAGCCAAAGAAATTCTTCATCAGTTTATCAACAATATTTTTGCCCCGATCTTTTTTTTATCGATCGGACTCAAGGTGAATTTCATTGATGCCTTTGATCCGGGAATCGTGGGCGTAGTAGTTATTGTAGGTCTGCTGACCAAATATTGGGGAGCGTATATTGGAGGTCGATTTGCCAGTTTGCCTCGAAAAAAAGCGATGGTTGTTGGCTTTGGTCTGAGTACGCGCGGTAGCATGGATATTATCCTAGGATTGATCGCATTGGAAAATGGATTGATTACCGAGGCCCTCTTTATAGGATTGGTGATCCTTGCTTTAATTTCCAGTGTTAGCAGTGGCCCGTTAATGGGCTGGGCTGAAAAGTTGAAGATTTAGAAATAGCACATCAAAAATCAAGAAGCTAGAGCTGAGTCTTTCGAATAAAGTTTCTATCTGGCGAATTTCAGTTTCAAAATTAAAGAGTGTTATTCCTTATAATGTTTAAAAATTGCACTTTTCAAAAGCCCTCGGCGAACCTTGCAAAGCTGGGGCTCGAAAAAAGAAAGGGGAAATTTTGTTTATTCAAAATTTTGATAAAAAATAACAGGTTAGTTCGCGTAAAGGGAAACGAAAATCCGAAATCCGAAATCAGATATACAACATTCAAATCACTAGGCAATCCAACTTTCTGCCTTAATTTTGGGTTCTCTAGATCAAATCGTTTTTCAAAAACACCCAAACATGTCAAAATCCGGAAAAACCGGCGTCCTTCTGGTCAATCTGGGCACTCCAGATAGTACTGCCACTGGTGATGTACGGAAGTACCTTCGCGAATTCCTGATGGATGGTCGTGTCATCGACTTTCCTTTTATTCCTAGATGGATGCTTGTCAATTTGATCATAGCACCATTCCGTGCCCCAAAATCAGCTGGAGAATACCGCAAACTCTGGACCGATCGAGGATCGCCTCTTATGTTTCACACCCAAGATCTAAAGGATAAACTGGTCGAAAAACTAGACCCGGAGGAATACCTAGTGATGATGGCCATGCGCTACCAAACGCCAAGTATCGAAGCTGGTCTAGCCGAACTGATGAAAGCCAAAGTGAAAAAGATCATTGTTCTTCCACTTTTCCCACAATACGCATCAGCGACGAATGGATCTGTCATCGATCGGGTGATGGAGATTGCCAGGGGTTGGCAGATTATTCCTGAGATTTCCTTTATCAATAATTTTGTAGAGCATCCTCTTTTCCTTCAAGCTTGGGCCGAACTTGGCCAGGAGATGATGGCGAAGCAGGATTACGACATATTCCTCTTCTCCTATCATGGACTTCCCGAGCGTCAGATTCGCAAAGGTTCCGTGGAAGGCTACTGCCAATTGGGTGAATGCTGTAATAAATATGGGCCGAAGAATCAGTTTTGTTACCGAGGTCAGTGCTTCCACACTACAAGACAGCTGGCCGCCAAACTTGGTCTGCCTGAGGAAAAGGTCATGACTTGCTTCCAAAGTCGCTTGGGAAAAGATCCATGGATAAAGCCGTACACGGAGGATATTATTAAGGAATTGGCTGCAAAAGGACTAAAAAAAGTATTGGTATTTTCACCGGCTTTTGTGGCGGATTGCTTAGAGACTACAGTCGAAGTCGGCGAGGAGTACAAAGAGCAGTTTGAGGAATTGGGTGGAGAGCATTGGGATCTAGTTCCAAGTTTGAACTCTTCTGATACTTGGGTGGAATGTGTAAAAGATTTGGTTACCAGTCGGCGATAGGCAGGTCTCAGTTTGTGGAGTGAGGATAATTAATAATTTTCTGGATTAGGCGGTAATTCTAAGTTTGTTTAGTGGATCAAAATATTTTATTCCCTTAATCTCTAATCTCTTAATCTCCTAATCCCTATTCCCTAATCCCAATTATCCCAATATCTAATCTCTCAATCAGCCCATTTTGAATAAAACCCCCAACCACCAAGGTTTCCTAATCACTGGCATCATCTTGATCGCCGTGAATCTCAGAACCTCAATCGCGTCGGTTGGGCCTTTGATTCCATTTATTCGTGCTGATTTGGGGCTCTCCAATGGGTTGGCTGGATTCCTGACTACACTTCCTTTGTTGACGTTTGCGACGTTTTCACTTTTTGCTCCAGCTATAGGAAAACGAATGGGAATGGGAAGAGCGATCTTTCTGGCAATGATCTTACTTGCTTTTGGAATGATCCTTCGAGTCTTGGGAGGCATTGAGCTATTACTAATAGGAACAGGGATTACCGGGATAGGAATCGTTATTGCAAATGTGCTTTTGATTCCTTTGATTAAAGTAAGGCTTCCCCAGAAACTGGGACTGATGACGGCATTAATGGCAACTATTATGTCCCTTTTCGCAGCTGTTGCGGCAGGTTTGTCGGTGCCTCTTGCTGTAGACTTGGATTTAGGATGGCGAGGGGCTTTGGCCTCTTGGTCAATATTTATTCTGATTGCATTGCTACTGTGGATTCCTCAGATTCGGAGACCAAAAGCCGGATTGGATTCTAGTCAATCTCCTGCCAGAAATGTTTGGAAATCCAAGTTGGCTTGGCATGTGACTTTATTTATGGGTTGCCAATCGGTGATGTACTTTACCTTGACCGCCTGGCTTCCAGATATGTTGATTTCAAGAGGCTGGAGTCCAGTGGAGGCAGGAGCGGTATCGGCGGTGATGCAACTCTTGGGCTTGATCGGCTCCTATTTTGCACCAGCGATTTTGATTCGACAAAAGCAACAATCCACTTTTACGCTAATCGTGGGAATCATGTATCTTTTCGGATTTACAGGATTATTCTTCCACTTTGAATGGCTTACGTATCTCTCCCTGAGCATAATTGGTGTTGGAATGGGAGCGAGTCTGAGCACAGGCTATACCTTGATTTCATTACGAACTGCCGAGGATACGACAACTGCCAAACTCTCTGCCATGGTCCAATCTTCAGGCTATTATTTAGCTGCTCTGGGTCCAATTTTATTTGGCATTTCCCTCGATTTGTTTAATAATTGGAACTTTCTGATTTTTTTCATGCTCTTTTTCACTGTGCAGTTTATTTATTTCGGAATGGCTGCAGGGCGAGATTTGAAGATCTAATAAAAGATTCCTTCCACCTTGGTAGAAAGGATTGTAATTTTGTGAGATAACAAGCCTCAAATTGTCATGCAAGAATTCTTTCAATCTTTCGGCGTCTCCGATCAATTATTTAATTACCTGATCATGCCTTTGCTGATTTTTTGTGCCCGGGTTTGTGATGTCTCCATCAATACCCTTCGGATTATGTTTATGATGAATGGGAAAAGAAACATCGCCCCTTTTC
>JBLGAM010000181.1:0-5309 GCA_047612305.1 Planctomycetota bacterium
AAGCCATATTTTTCCCCCAAACCTTCTCATCTCTTCGGAAAAAAGTCGTCCAATTATAACCATTGGAGGCAATGGGTATTTCTTCCAAGGCAAATTCCCTGAAATCCAAACTCAGCAATAGCGGTACAGCGCCCAGAAAATTTCTCCGTTGCATAACTTATTCTATTTCTATAGACTCTCCAATTTGAAGAATTTGATAAGGGATACCCTCTTTTTTTGCAGCCTTTGCAAAGTTTTCAGGGTCCTCGGTATTGAATTCAAACAGGTGAAAATGATGCGGGATGACAATACCTGTTCCCACCGCTTTGGCGAAGGCAGCTGCTTCGGCTGCACTCATATTTCCTGCTACTTTCCGTCCTGGCTTATTTCCGTTGATTGGCAAAAGCAAAACATCAGGCTCGAATTGGGCTACTTTTTTCTCTAAGCCTTCATACCAAAGAGTATCACCGGAATGGTAAATCGAATAAGGTCCGATCTGAATGACATATCCCAGAAACTTGTGATGTCCATTTTCATTGACCTCTAATTCATTATGAGCAGATGGAATCGCATTGATAGCTACTGCTTGGTTCAAAAAATAGCTCTGTCTATCGGTCAGTCCAATCGGAAAGTTGCGGTCACAACCCAAACGCTCCGCTACAAAATCCCGGTTGGCCTCTGGAATCACGAATCGAATCCCTGGATTGACTTCCAGAATGGGTTTGAGCGTCTCGGCATCCAAATGATCGGTATGGTTGTGAGAAGATATGACCAAGTCTAGAAAATTTAATTTTTCGGGTGAAACTGCGAGTTCACTCATCCGCACATGTGGTTTTTCGGTAGCAGCATACTTTTTGGTCAGGCTGTCAGATAAATATGGGTCTACTAAGACATGCAGTCCATGCCACTGAATCAAAAAACCACTTTGCCCCAGCCACCAAATCCGAAGTCCCTCGACTTCTTCCTCTGTCGTTTTGATGTGCGCAATTAATTCGTCTTCTTTTCGAAATGCTTTGATCATATTAATAACCTGAAGGGTCTTCTTTCGCTTCTTTTTTCTTAGCTGTAATTCCAAGTCTGGCTTTCGCTTCTTCCATGATCGCGACTGTTGCAGAGGCACCTAAGCGGGTACATCCCAGATCTCTCGCCCAAAGTAAGCCGTCCAAAGTTCGGACACCACCTGCAGCTTTGATCTGTACTTTTGAATCGCTGTACTTTCGCATCAACTTTAGATCATGCTCGGTAGCGCCTTCGTAGCTGTATTTGCCATCGTCACCTTTCACAAAACCATATCCGGTGCTGGTCTTTATAAATGCCACTCCGATTTTACTACAGATCTTGCAAAGCTTTATTTTGAATTTGTCTTCAGGAAGAAAGTCGTTTTCAAAGATGACTTTTAGGATTGCTTTGTGCTTTTTACATTCGGTATTGATGGCTTTGATTTCTTTTCGGACATAGCTCCAATCTTCTCCGAGAACTTTACCGCAGTTGACGACCATATCGATTTCGGTAGCGCCGTCCTTGCAAGCTTGACGAGCTTCAAGGACTTTCAGTTTAATCGTGCTGTTGCCATGAGGAAAACTAATAACCGAACAAACATGAACTTTGGAGCCTTTCAAAAGCTTGGCAGTTTCTTTGACAAAATAGGGTTTGATACAAACAGCTGCTACTCCGTATTCTACGGCTAGCTTACAGCCATCTTCCAATTCTTGATCCGTCATCGAGGGATGAAGGAGTGAGTGGTCGATCATTTTTGCGACTTCTTTTAAAGTAATATTCATGGAATCGTGATTAATTTTTGAAGTATAATTTTTTCAATTCATAAATCAGAAGTCTGGAAATTCTGAACACTTCAGACTTCTGATTTTAGCTTTCAGACTTTTCAACGCATTTCCTTCGCTCCTTGGCACATTGCTACTAGTTTTCGCTTTGCAGCCCATCGAGCGGTTTGGCTGAGTCCACAATCGGGAGCAACGGCTAATTTTTCCGCAGGAACGTATTGAAGCACTTGCTTGATTCGGTGTTTGACATCCGAGACAGTTTCTATGTAGTAATTTTTGACATCAATGATGCCAACGGCAACGTCCATTTTTTCTGCAAAAGTTGCCAAAAGAGGAAGCTCATCAAACTCCCGATTTGCCATTTCGATGTGAATCTCGTCCACAGTAAAGTCTAGAAAATCGGGAAGCATTGGGTACAATTTACGGAAACCTACCGGCCGACCTTTGAAATTCCCAAAACATAAATGCGTGGAAAGTCGACTTTTTCCCACAGCTGGAGCAACCGTTCGGTTGAAAATATCTACAAAGCGCTTGGTGTCTTCTTTGTAGGCATAGCAAGACATGGAAGGCTCATCTACCGTGATTTCCTTGCAGCCTGCTTCAACTAAGCGCTGGATTTCGTCGCGTACTAAAGGAAGAAGTGCTTCCGTGATGTCAAATCGATCTTTGTAGATTTTTCCATCAGGAATCATTCGGCCGCTCAAAGTGTAAGGACCGGGGATCGAGGCTTTCAAAGTTGGCCCTTTTGGAGCCAGCCGAACTAAGCGCTGGTATTCTTCAACGGCACCTAATCCACCCGGAGCTGTAAGTGGATCGATAATCGAATGCTTCCCGCGCTGATCATGCGCCGGCGGACCAAACTTTCGAGTTTCATCATGATTGGCTTTGAGCCCTTTTAGGAAACCATAAAAAGACAGGTTGAAATCAATTCGGGTCTGCTCTCCGTCTGTAATCACATCCAGACCGGCATCTACCTGATCTTTGATAGCGATACTGACCGCGTCGTCAATCATCTCATCGATATCGGCTTTACCAAATTTATCGAGATTATTAGATCCGAATTCGAGCCAGCCCGGAAAAGGGTAGGAGCCGATGACGGTGGTTCTGATGGGGTTTGGTTGCATTTTTAGGTTATAAGAGAATGAGAGAATATGAAAATGGGAGAATAGGGAAAAGGGATTGGAGTATAGAGAGTAGAAGATTGGGGATTAATAGATTTGAGTTAATATTTTACTACTATTTTATCAAAAAAAGAAGTGTTTTTTCATCTTGCGAGGAGAGTGTTCAGTTAAGCGCGTCTGCTAATTTTACAAATAGATGACAAAGAAACGAACACTTGAAGAATTATTTAGAGATCCTCAGTCTAGTGATCGGCTGAATAACCAGCTTCCATATCAATAAGCTGAATAAGAAAAGGGTCAATTTTTAATATCTCCTGAAATCCTACTATTCTAGCTACGTCTTAAAAATTCTCAAATTCATCATCATTAAAGAATTGCCAAGCTCCATCCTCAATTTCATGTATTACAATAGTGATTGGCTTGTTTTCGAAAAGAATAAACGTTGTAGTGAAAACAGCAGTGTCAATTGAATTTTTCAATTCCATTTTTTAAAGCTTGTATTTTTCAATTACAAGTTGTGTAAGGGTTTGAACATTGCATTTTAGGCTCAATCTATCCTTTAAATTCCTTGCCATCCTTTTTCATGATTATCTCTGCCCATTTTCCTTCGCAGTCTATGATGCTGTAAAGTTCTGGGTAATACATATTGATTGTGTCGGTTGACTCAGATTTCAAGCCTGGTTTGGTGTAGAGATTCATGTTGTGCTTCACTCGGAGATTCTTTATGCGCTATCAAAGGCATCGGAATCTGCAGTATGGTTATAAGACTTTCAATATCTCTTCCCTTCCTCTCCTTGGGCACCAAGTGGAACGTGAGATTCGGTTCGACAGTGGAGTCACAAATCTGTTCGGAGCGATTTGAATTAACATTTATATAACACTGTATTCTGAACAATTAACGGACTTGTGCGTTCTACATATATAGTTATATAATTACATTTTAAAAACAATAAATATGAACATTGTAGAAACCGCTGTTAATCACGGCTCATTTAAAACACTTGTTGCGGCCGTTACTGCTGCAGAACTTGCGGAAACACTTAGTGGCGAAGGACCTTTTACTGTGTTTGCACCGTTGGATGACGCTTTTGCGGCATTACCAGCTGGCACGGTAGATTCATTGGTACAACCTGAGAGCAAAGAAAAATTACAAGGTATACTAACGTACCACGTAATTGCAGGTAAAGTACTATCTACCGATTTAACAGATGGCATGAAAGCGAAGACAGTAAACGGTGCGGAAATCACTATTCATCTGAAAGATGGAAAAGTATTGATTAACGATGCAGAAGTAGTAGTAGCAGATGTTCAAACTGATAATGGCGTTATTCACGCGATCAGTAAAGTGCTTATGCCTGCTTAATCTGGTCTTAGCCTTTTTAAAAAAGCCTGCTTCTTGCAGGTTTTTTTTTGAATATTCTATAGTCAAAGAAGTCATACTGGGCTAAACTTATTCAACTAACATGTCTGTATATTGGAGATCAAAGAGGGTTAGACCCCTTTATTTCATCGACCAGTGACCATTATTTTTCAATAGGCTAGCCAACTGTTTCCCCGAAAAACTGACCACCTCCGATGTTATAATTGAGCAACTCATATTAAAACTGCAAATATTCTCTATAAACAACTTTATGTGATCACCTCCTTGCGGAATAAGATCGTAAAAGGGATCGGAATCCGCACCTGATAGCGCTGGATTTTCCAACCGCAGAACTTCAAAGGGAGAAGTTAACCGACAGAGAAGTTACTTGACAGCTAAAGATTTGAAACTTTCGAGTCATAAGGGACGACTCGTGATGCTAAACAATTGAATTATGATGTAAAGACTCGGAAAGATCTGATGTTTAAGTTACCTAATAAGAAATTGAGCGGCGCACAAAAAAAGCTATAAAACATGCCGGCAAAGTTTGTGGACTAATGATAATTTGTGTGCGACACGTTTCATTGCTACCCGATATCGTTATCCGAATAATTTCTAGCGTAGATTCTCTAGGTGTTTTTTATTCTTAATCTAACCTTTTTTTGTCCATTAATTGCTGGTCCAATTTTCACTTTAAAAAATTCATCTTTCGATTCATAAATGGTAAAGGTTAAAAGTCTTCTCCTTTAATGTCATGAGTTAGGGTGTCAATTATTTGTCCATTTGAATGGTCGAAAAGTTTAATCTTCACATCCTTTTGCCAATCCACAAGACTGTCACAATTGCACATAGTTTTTTATTCATTTTCTATTTGATCATTTTTTGACTGGTTTTTCGTAACCTCTTCAGATTCAAGAAACTTTTCAGTTCTGATTTTTGTCTGATTATCATCTTGATTTTTTGGTCCGCAACCAATCAAAATTACTAGGGTCAAAATTATAGTTATTGTCTTCATTTTAGCACGTAATACCTTACATCGGACAACCTACTTCTAACATAGTTTATAAA
>JBLGAM010000182.1:0-5260 GCA_047612305.1 Planctomycetota bacterium
TTTATGAATTGGCAAATGAGGTTTATAAAGCCGATTTGGATGCAAATGAAGAACAGAAGAATATTGCACTGTTTTGGGATTGTAATCCATACAAAATGAATGTAAAAGGTCACGTCATGTTTGCCACTAAGAAAATCACCCCTGGTGGACATTGGATGAGTATAGCTGCTATCGCTGCCAAAGCAGCGGGTAAAGACTGGAAAGGAACGGCAGAAGTATTTGCTTTGACAGGAATCTCCCTGAACGAGGCATTTATATCCTGTTGGGATGAGAAATATCGAAGCAAGCTGATCCGACCTGAAACCTACATCAATCAATACATTGACGAAGAGTGGGTTCCACTTTTGCAGACACCTCCTTTTCCGGAGCATACCTCTGGACATTCTGTCGCTTCAGCAGCCTCAGCGTATACCTTAGGTCAAATTTTTGGAGATCAGTTTCATCTAGTTGACAGTTCTGAAGTTGCTTATGGCCTCCCCGTTCGGGAATTTGATTCCTTCAGTGGAGCCGCCGAGGAGGCAGCAATAAGCCGCTTTTATGGAGGAATCCATTACATGCCAGCTATCAAGGACGGCTTGACGCAGGGCACGCAGATCGGAGAATTTATCTGGTCAAAAATCAGCACCAAACCAAAAAAAATAGCCTCAAAAAAATAAAAAGAAAGCAGTCAAAAATGGCTGCTTTCTTTATTTTAACTCAGAAAAACTTATTTCTTGATTAAGAAATAGCCTTTTTGCAAGATAAATGTTTTGATTAAGTTCAATATTGAGTACCTTCTTTACTCCCCTTTTTGATTAGGGTTTGCACTTTTCATGTTTTTTATCTGGTAAAAAAATATTATGTCAAAAACGATTATCGTTTCCAATCGTCTTCCTATAAGCCTTCGACACAGAAAAGGAAAATTTGAATTTAAACCTAGCGCAGGTGGCCTAGCTACAGGCTTGGGATCTATCTATAAAGAGGGAGAAAATATCTGGATTGGTTGGCCAGGAAACACAGTAGAAGACCCTGAGCAGCGTGCTGAAATTATGTTAGAACTCCATGAGCTCAAAATGGCTCCGGTGTTTCTAACCAAAGAAGATGTTGAGGAATTTTACGAGGGATTTTCCAATGAAACCCTGTGGCCTGCTTTCCATTACTTTACCCAATACATGGTATATAATCCTGCCCATTGGGAGGCCTATGTACGAGTAAATGAAAAATTTTGCGAAGCAATCCTAAAGAAAGCCGGTCCAGAAGACACGATATGGGTGCATGATTACCAGCTGCTTTTGCTTCCTAAAATGCTTCGCGAAAAACTGCCCAATGCCACCATCGCATTTTTTCAGCATATCCCATTCCCTTCTTACGAGATCATCCGGATGATCCCTTGGAGAAGACAATTGCTCGAAGGAATGGTCGGTGCAGATCTGATCGGGTTTCACACGTATGATGACATGCGTCACTTCCTTAGTGCTGTGGGAAGAATTACTGGTCTTTCCTCGGAAAGTGGCTATATCCAAGCAGAAAATCGAATTATCAATGTGGACTCCTTCCCCATGGGAATCGACTATGACAAGTTTGCAAATCAGGCAAAAAGTAGAAAAACACAAGGCATTGTCCGTGAATTCAGAAAGCAAGTTGAGGATCAAAAACTGATCATTACCATTGATCGACTCGATTATTCGAAGGGTATTCCCCAGCGGATTCAGGCTTTCGCACAACTTCTTAAAGAGCACAAAGAGTTGCATGGCAAAGTCGCTATGATCATGATTGTGGTGCCAAGTCGTGATAAAGTACAATCGTACAAAGAGCTCAAACAGGAAATAGACTTGCTAGTCGGAAGGATCAATTCAGAGTATTCCACTTTGACTTGGGTCCCGGTGCACTATTTCTATCGAAGTTTTCCTTTTGAGGAGCTCAGCGCATTTTATAGCATGTCCGACATCGCCTTGGTTACCCCATTGCGTGACGGTATGAATCTGGTCTGTAAAGAATTTGTAGCGAGTAAAACCGACCAAACTGGAGTGCTAATACTATCTGAAATGGCTGGAGCTTCCAAAGAATTGCAGGATGCTGTTTTGGTCAATCCAAATGATCAACAAAGTGTCATTGACGCAATTTATAATTCACTAAGTATGAAGCCTGCAGAGCAAAAAGCTCGAATGGTCAGCATGCAGGAAAGCCTAAAGAAATATGATGTCTTTCAATGGGTTAAGGTTTTCATGGATAGACTCGGCCATGTCAAACGCAAGCAAGAAGAACTTATATCGAAGGATGTAGATACTAAGATCATTTCTGAGATTGAGTCAGCTTTCAAAAAAGCTAAAAAACCAATATTATTCTTGGATTACGATGGAACTCTGACCGGTTTTGTCACCAATCCTCAAGATGCGGTACCAGATGCGGAACTGAAAGGCATTATCAAAAATTTGAGTCCAATAGCACAAGTAGTTATTATTTCTGGAAGAGATAAGGATACACTGGGCGCCTGGTTTAAAGATCAAAAAGTCGATTTAATTGCCGAGCATGGCGTCTGGGTAAAGCGGAAAAATGAAACAGGTGACTGGAACCTTTATGCAGAAATTGAGGATGGGTGGAAGGAAGATATTCGTCAAATCATGGAATACTATGTACTCCGAACACCCGGGGCCTTTATCGAAGAAAAGCATCATTCGCTGGTCTGGCATTACCGAAAGGTAGAAAGTGGGTTGGGCGATCTCCGAATGCGGGAACTCTTCAGTCACCTAAAATACATGGCTAGAGGGCATAATCTCCAAGTTTTGGAGGGAAATATGGTACTGGAAATCAAACGTCCAGACATCAATAAAGGAAGAGCTGCCACAGCCATCATGAAAGATCAGGAATATGATTTTATCTTGGCTGTCGGGGATGACTGGACGGATGAGGATACTTTCAAGGCCATGCCGAAAAGCGCTTACTCCATTCGGGTGGGCTATGCCTATACCCAAGCTAATTACAACATCAAATCTGTGAAGCAAGTCCGGCAACTACTGACCAAGCTCGGGTCTTAAAAAATCTCACATAAAGATCCCACCAGAGTAAAATCTCTAGCGGTATTTTTTATACAGATTATAAAGAATCAAGCGATCCAAATCACTCATTGGAGACTCAATATCTCGTTGGATAAAGTGAACTTTGAAAGATTGGATTGCGGCAGAAGAATCACTGATGTCATAGCCGATAATTCGCAGTGCGTCGATGGAATTGAAGTTTTCAGGCAGCGGTCCAGCTGTCAAAAAATCTGGAGTATCTAATACCTCATCGTACCAAAGGCCATATCCTTCGTTCGCCAGCTCTTTCCAAGGGAAATAGGGACTAGGATCTACTTTTCGCCCCGGGGCAATATCAGAATGCCCGATAAAATTAGCGACAGGAACTGAATATTTCGATTTCAATCGCTTTAAAACAAGCAACAAACTTTCAATTTGCTTTTCTGTGAAGGGCTCAAATCCATTATTATCCAGCTCGATTCCTATAGAAGCTGAATTAAGATCCGTATCATTTCCCCATCTCCCGCGACCTGCATGCCAAGAGCGCAAGTAATCGTTGAGCATCTGCACGACTTCCCCATCTCTTCCGATCACATAGTGGGAACTCACCTGAGTCCGAGTCAAGGTGAAAGTCTTGATGGTTTGAGCCAATGAATCCTGTGCGGTATGATGGATGATCACATAGTTTGGTCTTCTGACGCTAAAATTTGTCGTCCCAATCCATTCGTCTGAAATGCTAAGCGTATCGGATTTGCTTTGCGATTTCGTTTTTGGGATTTCCTGCAGTGTTGCTGTTACTTCTTTGACTGCTCTTTTATGTTCTTTATTATTCTTTTTGTAAATGTCATTCGAACAGGAAACAAACGCTATGGAAATGCTCGCAAATACTAGTGCTGAGAAAATTTTATGGAATCTCATGAAAGCTTTTTTTTCGAAAATTGAAGCTACAAGTATTAAACTAAGTCTGAAAATTAGCTGTAAAAAAAGAACTTAGGAAAGCCGGATGGGATTTTAAACAGAGAAAATTTGGTTGCTTGCATGGCTTGAAAAAAGTCTAAACTTTTCCCTTTGCGAACCTTCGCGTGCTTTGCGGTTGAAAACCAACCTCCTTTTTGCGTTTCATGGAAACACGAACCGCGGCAACAATCTCGATAATGCGCCAAAGGCGTGACCCGTAACAGCCACAAATGTAATTGGGGGTTATTTCAATAATCATAAAGCATGAGCACTGAAGGGCGATTTATATGAAGGTCTAAATTCAAACAGATCGTGCCTTTGGCACTTGCAAGGCTGATTCACACCTGATTGCCAAGCATTTTATGCTAGGCTTTTACAGGATTTGCCTATGGCAAAAGGGATCGTCTGGAGGGCTTTGATTGAGAACAAATGAGATCCCCTTTGCGGACCTTGGGTGCTTTGCGGTTGGAAAATAAACTTTTGTGCCCTCCGTGTCGTCCTCCGTGTCCTTGGTGGTTAAAATCATCTGTGGTTCAAATCAATTTACAAGAAATTCGGCTTATCCAGCTTCTTGCCAATTCGGAAAGCGGCATTCATTAGCCCCACATGGGAATAAGCCTGCGGAAAATTACCCCACTGACTGCCAGTATGCTGATCTACATCTTCTGAGAATAATTTCAGGTGATTGCAGTATTGAACCAAAGTCTCAAATCCCTCGACAGCTTCTTCCAATCTTCCCACACAAGCCAAAGCCTCGATGTACCAAAATGCACAAATCAAAAATGTCGTCTCAGGCACCCCGAAATCATCCATGTGCTTATAGCGATAGAACAGAAAGTTCTTTGCTAATAAATCTTCTTCCAATGCCTTCAGATGTGCATTTGCCCGGTCCAAATCGTCTCCAAAATATCCCATTGTAATCAACTGAAGGGTGCTAGCATCCATGAACCTCGAACCTATCGCCTGAGCATAGGCCTTTCGATCAGGCAGATAGCAGGACTCAATTTTTCCGACTGCCAAATCACGGAGCTCGATGGCCTTTTTATACATCACATCATTTTTAAGGCGAATACCAATCTTGGCAGCAGCACAGGATCCAGCCCAGTGGAATAAGAAGGTATAGCAATGCTCTTGCGCGAGATTTCGAAACTCCCAAAGGCCAGCATCTTTTTCATTCATTGTGGCCTCGATCTTTTCTAACAAATTCATAATCATGGGTTCGGAATGACTTCGCTCATCCTCGGTAAATCGCTGATCGGAATACAAAGGCAGCAAAGAAACCAAAACCTGTCCATAGCAATCATTTTGAA
>JBLGAM010000183.1:0-5259 GCA_047612305.1 Planctomycetota bacterium
GCGTAATGCTTCCAAAGTGAACGCTTGGCTTCAGGTTTTGGAAGATGGTCGAGTGATGGTTTTTTCGGGAAAAGTGGAATTGGGTCAGGGAATCCGAATGGCTATCTGTCAGGTAGCAGCTGAGGAGCTGGATCTAGAATTAGATCAAGTAGAAGTTCATCTAGCGGAAACAGGCTTGACTCCCGATGAAGGCTATACCGCCGGAAGTGGCTCGATATCAAATAGTGCCATGTCTGTTCGATATGCAGCGGCTACTGCTAGACAAAAACTATTGGAATTGGCAAGTATTAAACTGAATACCCCAGTTGAAGACCTGATTTTTTACAATGGAAAAGTAAAAACCAAAACGAGTAATCAATCATTGAATTTTGCGGAAATACTGGATGGAGCTCAGATTGATATGGAAGTCACGGTTCCTGTTCCATTAAAAGTTAATACTGAATATCGGTATGTAGGTAAACCTATTCCCCGAACTGAAATTGAAAAAATGGTTCGAGCTGAAGCATATTATATCCAGGATATGAGATTTCCAGGTATGGTTCATGCGCGGGTTTTGAGACCGAAAGGATACCTTTCAAAGTTGGTGAAATTGGATGAAAGTGGATTGTCAGCAGAAGTTTCCGGAGTCATTAAAACCGTCATCAACGGTAGCTTTGTTGGAGTGATTACCGAACGAGAATATCAAGCAGTAAAAGCCGTAGGGTTTTTAAGAAATCATTCAGAATGGACTTCAGGTCCTTTATTTCCTGATCAAAAAGATATTTATACCCATATTAAATCTATAGCAGACCATGCCCAAAGCATCAGAAATGATGGGAATGTAAGTGAGGGATTTAATAGTACGGAGACATTCAAATCTGCTTATACAAAACCTTATTTAAAGCATGGATCTATGGGGCCTGCTTGTGGGATTGCCATGTATGATGGTGAGATCCTTCATATTTGGTCACATAGTCAGGGCATTTATCCCATGCGAAGTGCGATAGCTAGCATGCTCAAAATGGATAAAGAAAAAATCCATGTGATCGCAGTTCCTGGAGCTGGCTGCTTTGGTCATAGTACAGCGGATGATGCCGCTGCGGATGCGGCAATTCTCGCTTTGAATTATCCCAATAAGCATATTCGAGTTCAATGGTCTAGAGAAGATGAGCATGCATGGGATCCCTTTGGGACGGCCATGATCATGGAATTGGAAGCGAGTTTGGGCGAGGATGGAAAGATCAAAGCCTGGAAATCGGACGTTTGGACGGACTCTCATAGCATGAGACCAAATAATGATGCTGCAACGCTTTTGGATACTAGGTATTTAGAAAACCCAATCGAACTAAAAGCGAGAGGGTATTTGGCCGGGGGCCATAGAAATGCTGATCCCTATTACAGCATTCCAAATATGCAAGTGAATGCTCACTACTTTGATGGACCATTGCGCGTTTCTTCTTTGAGAAGTCTGGGTTCGTACACCACCATTTTTTCGATTGAGTCATTTATGGATGCGCTTGCCGAAAAGGCAGGAAAAGATCCTTTGGAATTTCGTTTAGCCCATTTGGAAGACGAAAGGGCAATTGCGGTAGTAATTAAAATCAGAGAAATGTGTAGCTCCGAAATTTTAAATGAAGGAGAAGGGATTGGCTTTGCTTTTTCCCGCTATAAAAATACAGCAGCTTATTCCACCGTAGCTGCTAAAGTTTGGGTGGACATGTCTACAGGAATTGTCCAGATCAAAAAAATGTGGGCTGCCGTAGATGTTGGAGAAATCATCAATTTAGATGGCATTACAAACCAGATCGAAGGGGGAATGATTCAAGCTGCCAGTTGGACACTAAAAGAGCAAGTTACTTTTGATCAAAAGGGAATAACGAGCACAGATTGGGCGAGCTATCCAATTTCTCGGTTTAGTGAAATTCCTGAAGTGGAGGTAGCGATGATTAATCGACTAGATAAACCTGCTGAAGGGGGAGGAGAAGTTTCTATGCCGCCAACTGGAGCTGCAATTGCAAATGCGGTTTATAATGCTTGCGGTAGGCGGATTTACGATTTGCCTATTACAGCTGAAAAGATAAAATCCGCCTAAATCTAAGTCTGGACAGCCTCCTCTTGAGTAATCAAGAGAGTCACTGAACCCCCTTTTCACCAAAATCAAACACCTGCTTCTGTAATTCTGATTTACTGGTATTGATATTTCCTCAGATCTTTAATCTTGGGCTATTTTCACAAAATATGCTTCAATCACTTTATTTGTCTCATACTTTAATAGATCCACCTCGAGTTGAGTCATCGGTAGGGAATGAAAGTATCCCCTTTATTAGCGATCAAGAAAATTAATTTTATTTAGGGAATAAATTGGAACGAAATTCCCAATAAATACTCAAAATCTAAAAGCTAAAAACTGATCTTCCTATGAACATTCTCAAGGACTTACTTAACCTTTGTACGGTATTTACTCTTTTGGCTTTAAGTGCTTGTGCAATCAATCCTGTCACAGGAAAAAAGCAATTTGTTTTGATGTCTGAAGCTCAAGAAGTTGCTATGGGTCAGCAGTCAGACCCTGAAATTATTGCCTTTTTTGGTCTTTATGAAAATCCAGAACTCCAAGAATTTATCACTGAAAAAGGAAATGAAATGGCGGCAATCTCACACCGTCCAAAATTGGCCTATGAGTTCAAAATTGTGGATTCACCTGTGATTAATGCCTTTGCGGTGCCAGGTGGGTTTGTCTATTTTACCCGTGGTATTATGGCACATTTCAATAATGAAGCCGAGTTTGCAGGTGTACTGGGCCATGAGATTGGGCACGTTACCGCTAGGCATTCAGTGATACAGCAGCGAAACCAGATTTTAGGTCAAATAGGACTCCTGGCAGGAATCATTTTAGTCCCTCAGCTCAGTGAATTCGTAGAGCCATTGTCTCAGGGAATGCAGTTGGCTTTATTGCAATTCGGAAGAGACGCGGAGCGTCAATCGGATAAATTAGGTGTGGATTATTCTTCCCAAATCGGGTATGATGCAACTGAAATGGCTGGCTTTTTTGAAACATTAGAGCGGCAACAGGAAAATTCTGAGGCGAGTGAAATTCCTCCTTTTCTTTCTACACACCCTTCACCAGAAGAGCGAAATGCTACTGTTGAAAAACTGGCTATTGACTGGCAAAAAAAGTCTAAAATGACTGAATTTGTAGTAAACCGAGATAGCTATCTGCGAAAAATTGATGGTCTTATAGTGGGGGAGGATCCAAAGCAGGGATTTGTAGAGAATAGCGTATTCTATCATCCTGTACTGAAAATTCAATTCCCTATCCCTACCTCTTGGAAGAATCAAAACACCCCTCAGCAATTTCAAATGGCTCCGAATGAGGGAGATGCCGTTATGATTCTCACTTTAACTCCTGGAGCAACATTAGAGGAAGCTGCCAATGTAGTTTTGGAAAAGTACAACTTGACAATGGTGGAATCCAATGAGGAAACTATTAATGGAATGCCTGCTGTAATCATGCTAGCCGAGCAGAAGAAGGAAACAACTACTACTCGTGTTCTTTCATCTCTTATTCAGTTTGAAGGAAATATTTACAGCTTGATGGGGGTGTCGGACCTTTCGAATTTTGGCTCGTATCAGCCAGTTTTCTTAAATACAATGCGGAATTTCAAGGAATTAAGAGATTCTGAAAAACTAAATCGTAAACCAGATATTATTAAGATCAAAACTGTTCCACAGCAGATGACATTGCAGGCAGCTTTTCAGGAATTTGGCATGCCAGCCGATCGGTTTGAAGAACTCGCCTTGCTAAATGGGATGGATTTGACTGATCAATTAAGCAAGGGCATGCTGATCAAAGTCATCGGAAAATAATAGGGAAAGCATTAAAGATTCTGCGGAGACCTTAATTAGATAGTATTAGAAAGTGTGTTAACAAAAAAACCGAGCCTTTCAGCTCGGTTTTTCTTGTATAGACTTTAAACTTAATTTCAAATCACTTCTTTTCTTTCGCTGCATAGCCGAAGACTTTTTGAAGCAAAGCGGATTTTCGAGAAGAAACCTGCTCACGGATTTTCAATTCTTCCTTAGCAATCTCCACAAATAGCCCGTCAATTGCTTTTTGGGTGACATAGGCAGTGAGATCTGTGTTGATCTTTTTTACAAAAGGAACCTTATTATAGCGAGAGGTAGCATCTTCCCAATATTTGGTAGCATCGACTTTTTTCAGACTTTGGTCGATCACGGGCGAAAAGACTGTATTCAAACTATCACTAGTGGTTTTGGAGAAATATTGGGTAGCAGCATTGCTTTCCCCCAAAAGAATATTTTTGACATCCTGAATGCTCATTTGCTTGATCGCACTTTCAAAGATCGGCTTTGCCTGTATTGCAGCATCTTCAGCCGCTCGATTGACACTGACCACGACTTTATCGACCATTGATCCCAAGCCCAATGATCGAAGTGTACTTTCGATTTGTTTTGCCTCAGGAGGAAAGAGGATTTTTACATCCAAATTACTCAGATATCCATCCTTGAGGTGAAGTCTTTCGGAACTGATTCCGGTAGCTTGCTCCAGGGCCTCCTTCAATGCTGAGTTGATTTCTACATTTGATGGACTTAGGATTGATTGTGACATGGCATCCGTAATCTGGGTGACTGTGGCACAACCGGTGAGTAATAGATAGCCTGTCAAAGTAAGTAGGCGAGTTATTTGTTTGATCATGGTTTTTTAGATAGTTATTATAGGTGGTGTTTTGTTTCAATATCACTTACGCAAGGTAGGATGAAATAGATGAGCTTAGATTTGCTTGCATTTTTTGCTAATGATCAATAAATAAACCGTAATTGACTAAAATTTATGCAAAAGAACTTTTTTTAGTTTAAAATTGAAGTAATTTTAGAAAAAATCGTGTATAAATACTCAATAGTGATTAAATAATTATTGTGTAAATTTTTTAATAACTGGTATTATCACTAGAAAAATGATAAGTTATCAGATAAAATAATTCAAATACCTTAATCAAATGAATCTCAGACTCAATTCAGAATTCGGAACACTCAAGGCGGTTTTGATGCATCGTCCAGGTAAGGAGATAGATCGTCTCACCCCATACAATAAGGAGTATTTGCTATTTGATGATGTACCATATCTTGAAGCTTTACAGCAGGAGCATGATACCTTTTCTAGTCTAATCAAATCTTCTACTGGGGCGATGGTTTATCAGTTGAGAGAGCTTTTGATTCGAGTCCTATATGATCAGCAGATTCTACTCAGATTGATGCAAAATG
>JBLGAM010000184.1:0-5212 GCA_047612305.1 Planctomycetota bacterium
ATTTGAAGAAGTCAATGGATACCAGGGGAATCTTGATTATTCTTCTGGGGATGACGAGTTTTTACTCAAGAAAATTGCGGAAAAATTTCCTGAAGGAAGCTGTGTGTACGTCAAAAAAGCGGGGGCTCTAGTGTATACAGAATCTCAAAAAAACTGGTCAGAATTAGTCCAACAGAGAATTCGTTGGACCTCAAAATGGCGTGCTCATCGATCTGTCACGCATGCATTTTCGGCGATATTATCATTTCTGACTCAATTTGTTTGGTTAGCATCATTTTTACTCCTTTTTCAAGGAGTCCCTGGAATGATTGTCTTTTTGATCGTTTGGATATTAAAAGTTTTAGCAGAACAAAATGCACTAGCACATCCTCTAAAAACATATCTTATCCGCCAGAAACAGCTTAATTTTATAGGCACTTCTTTCGTTCATCCAATATTCGTTTTGACTGTTGGATTTGCGGCATTGAGAGGAAAGTTTAGCTGGAAGGGCAGGAGCAATGTTAGAAATGTTATTTTAGCCAATAAATCTTGAAAATGAGCGAGACCGAATTTGAACTATTGGACGAATTGTATTTTGTCCAGCATTATTCTTACATCAAAGAGACCTTGAAATGGGAGGACGAAAGAATTCTCGATGCGCTGAGTTTACTTTATGAGCAAGGGTTAATCAAATGCCTGAGATCACCGGATGAAGAAATTTTCGGAAAAGTAAATTTCACTGAAGATGGGTATTCACTTTTTTTCTTGGCGACAAAAAAAGGGTTAATGGTTCATAACACAATTTGATTTTGCTAACAGAGAAAAATAAGTACCAGCGAAAAGAGTTGGAGCTAAAAGCCCTCCTCGAAATTACACAGGCAATCAACGAAAATCAGTCGGAGGGAGTGCTTTTGAATATATTTAAATTTACCTGCCTTGTCCATTTGAATATCAAATCGCTGATTTTATATGTGGCCAAAGACGGTGAATTTGAAAATAAAATTTCTCATGGGGTAAAAGGGACTATTCCGAGCCTGATTCCAAAAAGGCAAGTTTTGGACAAGAGATCCACCGGTGAACTTAAATTGATGATTAGTCCCGAATATTCATTTATTGAGCTGGAAACCTATCTGCCGGTTTATCACAAGAATCAAATGCTTGCTATTCTTTTTCTACGAAGGAAAGATCCTGACTTGGAATTGGACTTAGATTTTACCGAAGCTATCACCAATATTTTGGTGGTGGCATTGGAGAATAAGCGTTTTGCGCGTGAGCAGCTTTCTCAGCAATTGCTCAATCGGGAGATTGAAATTGCCTCTCAAGTTCAGCAGATGCTTTTCCCGGCAAAGCTTCCCAATACCGATGTCTTGAAGGCCGAGGTGACCTATTTCCCTCATAGTTTGGTGGGAGGAGACTATTACGATTTGATTCAGAAATCTGAAGATCAAATTTATTTCTGTATTGCTGATGTCTCTGGAAAGGGGATTTCGGCAGCACTCTTGATGTCTAATTTCCAGGCTACCCTTCGGACTTTGCTTCGGAGTGATACTGATCTGGAGACAATCGTCAATCAGCTCAACTTCACCTTGTTTGAAAATACAAAAGGTGAACGCTTTATTACTTTTTTTCTAGGCTATTTGGATCGGAAAACCAATACACTCCATTATGTGAATGCGGGGCATAATCCGCCGGTCCTCTGTTGGGAAAAAGATAAGAAAAGTGAAACGCTAGTTGCAGGTACTACAATCCTTGGGGCATTTGAGAAATTACCGTTCTTAGAAATTGGAAGGCGAGAAAATCTAGAAAGTTTCACCATTCACCTTTATACCGATGGATTGACAGAGGCGATGAATAAAAGTGAGGAGGAATTTGGAGAGGAGCGGTTTGAGGAGTTTGTTAATTCAAATTTATGCGTTGATCCAGCTGATTTTCATCGTGATTTTCTCAAACAAATCAATCTGTTTTCGCAAGGCGTACCACTGAAAGATGATCTAACGCTACTCAGTTTACGATTCAGCTAGTATGGTTTTTCATTCGGTTCCGACTTTGATCCAATCCTTTTTCCCAAACAGAACTTGGAAGAAACTCAATGCTGGTCAAAAGATCTTTTTGACTTTTGATGATGGTCCTGTGCCAGGAGTTACAGATTATGTGCTGAATGAACTGATTAAACGGGAAATGAAAGCCACATTTTTCATGGTGGGGGCAAATGTTGAAAAAAGCTCATCATTGGCTAAGGAAGTAATTTTTGAAGGAAATGGAGTAGGGAACCATACGTTTCATCATTTGGATGGATGGAAAACTAGATTAGAAGATTATTTGACAGACGTCGAGGCATGTAATCAAATTCTAGAAAAAACGTTGAATGTAAAGTCTAAGCTTTTTCGCCCACCTTATGGGACTATGACTGAACGTCAGGCCAAAGTCATAAGAGAAACCCATGAACTCATTATGTGGAATGTACTCACAGGTGATTACGATAGAAGTCTTTCCCCTGATCAGATTTTAAAAAACACCCTAAAACATATCAATTCTGGAACTATAGTGGTGCTGCATGATCAAGAAAAAACTAGAGATATAATCCGGAAAGTGTTGCCTGACTTGTTAGACTTTCTGGCCGATCAAGGTTTTAAAACAGCAATTTTATGATGATCCTAGCTGCCTCAGTTATTATTATACTCGTTTTACTTCTTTTCGGGTTTGAATTGTTGCGCATCAGTTTTTTTTGGGAAAACCATGAAAATCCTTCCATTTCTTGGCCAACCGTGTCCGTTTTGATAGCAGCAAGAAACGAAGTCAAGTTTCTGCCAAGGCTTTTAGCATCATTGGAACAATTAGAATATCCGAATGAGAAAATAGAATTCCTGATTATCGATGATGCAAGTGAGGATCAAACTGGAGAAATTATTTCAGCTTGGTGTAAAGGGCATGTGAATAGGAAAGGATTCAATTCCCTCAGGGATGGAGTTGGTTTTCAAGGGAATAATGGAAAAGCAGCCTCGCTGGCTACCTTATGTAAAGAAGCTATAGGTGATTTTTTATTTTTCACCGATGCCGATTGTCAGGTGAATTCGCAATGGATCAAAGCAGGTGTTTCTTCTTTTAATCCCAAAATAGGGATCGTTATCGGGATTACTAAAGTGGAGTCCAACTCAATTTTAGGAAAGTTTCAGGAGTTGGAATGGTGGAATACCCTCGGACAAGTGAAAATTGCTGCTGACTTAGGCCTTCAGACTACAGGTTTGGGAAACAATATGGTCATTCGAAAAACTACTTATGATCAGTCAGGTGGTTTTGAACAGACCGCCAAAAGTCTTACGGAAGATTTAGAAATATCAAGATTGATTCACCAAACTGGATATAAGCTTGCTCATCAAATCAGCTCTCAGATACTTGCCTTTACTAAGGCAGAACTTGATCTGAATGCTCTACTCAATCAGCGTAAGCGTTGGTTTAGTGGCGTTTTGACACTCCCTATTTCCTTGTTGATTCTTTTGAATCTGCAATTTCTCTATGTACCGGCACTATTATTTATTGCTTTTCACTTTCCTTTACTTGGAATTTTGCTTTTCACACTAAAATTATGCCTTCATGGATCAATAATTCGTGTACTTTTATTTCGAACAGCTCAAAAGGTCAACTGGATATTTTTTTTGTTTTTCGATTTTTATACTTTCCTGATCAATGCCCTTACGATTCTTTACTACTTTTATCCTGATAAAATTAGCTGGAAATCCAGACGCTACCCATGAATTTTATAGACACACACGCCCATATTTACTCCACCAAGTTCGATGACGATCGGGATCAGATCATACAAGATATCTTAGAATCAGGCGTTTCCAGAGTTTATATGCCCAATGTGGACGTGGAAAGTATCGACGCAATGTTTGCTTGCGAGGAGAAGTACCCAGGAGTCTGTATCCCGATGATGGGACTTCATCCCTGTGATGTCAAAGCTGACTTTGAAAGCCAGCTGAAAGTAATGGCCAAATGGGTGGAAAAACGACCTTTTGCTGCCATAGGAGAGATCGGGCTTGATTTGTACTGGGATAAGACCTTCTTTGAGCAGCAAAAAGATGCACTTCAGATTCAGATCAATTGGGCAAAAAATAAAAATCTACCAATTGTGCTGCATTGCCGTGAATCTATGGATGAGACCATTGAGATAGTTCGGTCTAATCAAGATGGATCTTTAAGAGGTATTTTTCATTGTTTTAATGGAAATCTTTCTCAGGCAAAAGCGATTATAGAAATGGGTTTTTTGTTGGGAATCGGAGGAGTGGCTACTTATAAAAACGGAGGTTTGGATAAGGTTATTCCTGAGATTGGCCTCGATCATCTAGTTTTAGAAACAGATGCGCCATATTTAGCACCGGTTCCTTTTAGGGGGAAACGAAATTCTCCTGCATATATCCCTTTTATTGCGGAAAAAATCGGGGATTATTTACAGCTCTCTAAGGAGGAAGTAGGAAGTAAAACAACAGAAAATGCCCTGAACCTATTTAAGGATTTTAAGCTATGAATTATAAAATAGTCAGATTAAATACTTCATTGAGGACGAGTAAGACTTCATCTGTCCTTATTATATATACCGGTGGAACTTTGGGAATGGCATACGATGACTTAGGTGCATTAGTGCCTTTTAACTTCGGTCAGATTCTTGAGAAAATCCCAATACTTTATAATATGAACATTGCCATTACGGTGATTTCATTTCCTGAGCCGATTGATTCCTCCAATGTCTCCATGTCACACTGGCGAGATATGGCTTACATCATCAATGAGAATTATGATAGCTACGATGGGTTTGTCGTGTTACACGGTACTGATACAATGGCCTATTCGGCATCTATGCTTAGTTACATGCTTCAAGGATTGAATAAACCTGTGATTTTCACAGGAGCGCAACTCCCTATTTCAGCCATGCGATCTGATGCCCGGGAGAATCTAATGACTGCATTGGAAATTGCGACAGCTAAAATCAATGGAAGTCCTATAGTACCCGAAGTCTGTATTTTTTTCAATCACATGCTTTTGAGAGGAAATCGCTCTAAAAAAGTCCAAAGCGTGCATTTTGATGCTTTTGAATCTGAAAATTATCCTCCACTTGCAGAATCAGGAATAGTGATTGACTACCACACTGCAGTGATCAGGCCGCTTGAATCTCAGAAGAAATTAATCAATCGAAGTAAGCTGGATAATAATGTCATGGTTCTAAAGCTTTTCCCAG
>JBLGAM010000185.1:0-5129 GCA_047612305.1 Planctomycetota bacterium
GAAATGTGTAATTTCTCGTAATAGTCAATGGAACCATCTCGCTTACAGAGATAACCTACATTATAGAGCTTATCATCTTTGATTTTTGGCATAGAGCCAGTGATAATGTTAATGTTGTAGGAGATTGATAATTTTGCAAACCGTTTTACGATTTCATCCGTGTACTTCGCTAGTCCACGAATCGCTTCCGATTCACTCAGATGGTTAAACTCAGCCATCAATGGAGCATTGAATAGCTCAGGGAATAAGACAAAATCGGATCTATAGGCAGATACTGCATCCACAAAATATTCTGCTTGCTGCATGAGTTCATCCAAGTTTTCATATAGCCGCATTTGCCATTGGATTAGGCCAAGCCGAACAATAGTTTTTTTTGAGGTGGCTTTTTTATTGGGTTTTTCGTAATAGATATTATTCCATTCGAGTAATACTGCAAATTCTCCTGAAGAGGCATCTCCCTCCAAGTAATTTCTCATAATGCGTGCAGGGTGGAAATCATTGGCCAGCTGAAAGTTTAAAACTGGGTCGTAAATCTCCTTCAACTTTACTTTCTCCAAGTACTCTTTTGGAGTCATTTTATCTGCATGCTTGTGGTAGTTTGGAATCCTACCGCCGAAGACAATCCCTTTTAGATTTAATTTTTCACATAGTTCTTTTCGGTAGTCGTAGAGTCTTCTTCCAAGACGCAAGCCACGAAATTCTGGCTTGATGAAAACATCAATTCCGTAAAGTAAATCACCTTCATAGGAATGATTTTCGAAAGTAAAATCTGTAGTGATGTCTTTGTAGGTGTGGTCACCTTCAAGCAGATCCTCATTGACTACAATAGAAAGCGCACAGCCAGCCAGTTGATCATTCACTCGTATGACTACTTGACCTTCCGGGAATTTACCCAATAATGTCTCAATCTGATTTTCTCTCCAATAAGCTTCTGCCATGGATCGATAGCTATCGATCATTGCGGCTTTCAGTTCCTTGTAATCAGAAATTTCGAGATAAGAGAGTGAAATATTTCCTGCTTGAGAATTGTCCATTAGGTATGTAATTACATGCGAAGGTAAATATTTGGCACCTGAGAAATTTAATTTTCTAAGCGTTCAGAATTTTATTAATTAAAGATTACTTCAATGTTTTATCCAGCTGAAGGATGGTCTGAAGCAGTACATTAGCTCCGTTTGCAATGTCTTCTGGCGAGGAATATTCGCTTGGAGCATGAGAGATACCGTCTTTGCTTGGGATGAAAATCATTCCCATAGGAACTATTCTCGCCATTTCTTGGGCATCATGCCCTGCCCCGCTTGGAAGGCTTAGGGTAGAAAAGCCCATAGTTTTCGCCTGATCGTTTATGATTTTTCGAATCCCTTCATCTGCTAGAGCGGGTTTGCTAGCTACTTCTTGATGGACGATGCTTACTTCTATTCCAGCTTCTGTAGCCAGCGATTTTCCTTTGGCCTCAATTTCTCGGTAGATCATCCAGATTTTTTCGGAGGAAAGATCCCTCATTTCAAGGTTCAATTTGACCTCTCCGGGAATAACATTTCCAGCCCCTGGAAAAGCTTCGATCTTTCCTACCGTTCCTACGTGCGCACCTTCATAAGAACGTACAATTTTATTTACAGCTAAGACAAATTCAGCTGCTGGGAGCAAGGCATCTTTTCGCATATTCATGGGAGTAGTACCGGCATGATTGGCCATTCCTTTGAAGGTAAATTGCCACCATTCGATTGCTACTATCCCTTCTACTACCCCAATCTGGATTTTCTCTCGATCGAGATTTCCTCCTTGTTCGATGTGTAGTTCCAGAAAAGCCGCTAAATCCCCCTTTTTTCTAGCTACTTCCTGTACCCGGTCTGGATTTCCTCCTAGTTTTTTAACTCCTTCATATTGGGTGATTCCTGCATTAGTTACGATTTGGAGCGCTTTTTCGTTTAACTCACCTACAATAGCTCTACTTCCCACAACTCCACCTTCCTCGTTGGTGAAGATGATGGCTTCAAGTGGATGAGCTGTTGAAATATTATTTTCTGAGAGAGTCTGCATCACTTCAATGGCACTCATCGATCCCACTGGGCCATCATAATCTCCGCCATTTGGCACTTCGTCGATATGTGATCCAAATGCAATCGGCTTCAAAGAGGTATTGGTTCCCGCCTTTTTGCCGATGATATTTCCTGCAAAATCCGTGGAAACTTCTAGACCTGCTTTATTCATCAAATCCATTACATAAATTCTTGCAGCTAAATCATGAGATGAGAAAGCTACTCGATCGCTTCCACCTGCTGCATTTTTTCCATAAGTGGAAAGTTTTTTAATTGAGCCATTCAATCTCTCCGAATTAACTCGTAATGCTGATTGAGCAGTCACAATGTTTAGCGTGAAAAAAAGTAAAGCAGGAAGGAATAGTAGTCTTGTTTTCATTTTTATATAATATGTGTATTTAAATTACCTCCAAAATGGTTTTAAAACAAAAAGTCCTTTCTGATTAAGGAAAGGACTTTTTGTGTATTGTAATCCGTTATTTCAACCAAGCTAACTTAACTTCATCGGGAGCTTTCATTCTATCGGCTAAGCGCATGTATCGATCAGAGAGATTAGCCAAGTAATCTTGAGCTTTTGCAGCTACATCATTTAGCCCAGTGATCGCTTCAATTTTCCAAACGTCAACCAAATGTTCGATGATCCGAGCGTAATCCCAACCTGTATAAATCCCTACTTTTTGAGTGACCGCTGAGAATTGGGTGAATAGTGAAGGATTAGTTCCTCCTTCGCCCATCATTACTGCTGGCATCACAATTTGCTTTCTCATTAATTTTTCAAAAGCAACCATTGCGCCACTAGGGTCGATGTCAAATATTGCTGACATGAAGCTCTTATAGGCCTTTTCATGTCTTGCTTCATCTCCTGCGATTTGTTTACAGATTCTTCCAAGTACGGTATCACCGGCAATGTCTGCGAGTTTCCCTGTATTTACATGGGAGATTTTTGTGGCTCTTTCTTGAAAAGAAGTATAAACGATCGCCTGATAAGGATCTCCTCCAGTATTAGGGTCAAATCCATTTGTTAATAATCTATGGATTGTTTGCTCTACAGCCTTCATATCCACTCTTCCCGTCATGTAGAGGTATTTGTTAAGAAGATCACCGTGTCGGTTCTCCTCAGCAGTCCAAGATTTGGACCAACGAACCCAGCCCGATGGTGAGAAAAGTGATCTTTCTGGATTTATTCCTTCCAAAAGATTGAAATAAGTCTGGTAACTTGGCAATGCTTCTTCAGTAATCATATTGCCGACCAAGGAAGTCAATATCGTATCAGGAATGCCTTCTGATCTTTTTTGCAACAGTTTTATTTGGTCGTGAATATCTGGGTCTCCAAAATCCGGCAGGAAATCTGACGGTTGCCAGCACTTGTCCGGATCTAACAAAATATTATCAACAGCCTCCCCGACTAAACCGTCAAGCTGAGAGATTACTTCAATATTTTTTTCTAATTCGTAATTTATCGGCTTTGCCATAATCAATAGTTTTATTATCTTTTTGGGAAATTTCGACCAAAATCGTCCCCTCTGTATTGCTTTAAAGATAGTGACAAAATTCTGTTTCTATTTTTCAAAATTTTCATTTCACTTCTTCTATCCTTCAAACGGTCTCATAACCAGATAAATTCATTCTTGTTTAAATTAGAAAATTGTGCTTGAGGTAAACAGAGAAAGTAATTATGCCAAAATTTCACCGTATTAAATGTGATATATTGACCATAAAGCCCTGTTAAATTTAATGATTGTAGATTATCATTTGGAAAATAATACATTTTGAAGTTTATTCTACATCGCAAATTTTGAAATTAATTATGGGCAAAATTCTGGTGGTGGGAAGTAGTAATACCGACATGGTCGTGAAATCTCCAAAGATTCCAAGGCCTGGAGAGACTGTTTTGGGAGGAGAGTTTTTTTCATTTGCAGGAGGCAAAGGTGCTAATCAAGCTGTAGCGGCTGCAAAACTAGGTGGCGCAGTCACTTTTTTAGCGAAACTTGGCGCGGATGAACTTGGGAAAAATGCCATCAAGGGATTTGAGAAGGTTGGGATTAATACAAATTCCATTCTAATCGAGCCCAACTCACATTCTGGAGTGGCATTAATATTAGTCGATTCACTTGGTGAAAACTGTATTTCTGTTGCATCTGGTGCTAACAATTTCATTTCTCCACAGGATATAGTTGACGCGAAATCTATTATCCAAGAGTCAAGATTTGTACTTACTCAGTTGGAAATTCCTATGGAAGCGGTTGAGAAACTTGGGGAAATGGCAGAACAGTTGGAAGTAGCTATGGTCTTAAATCCAGCGCCCGCTCGAGAACTTTCGGGTCTACTTTTTAAGCGATTATATTTAATTACCCCAAATGAAACAGAAGCAGAAATGCTAACAGGGATTAAAGTTGAGGATGAGAATTCCGCTTTTTCTGCAGCCAAATTTCTGAAAGAAAAAGGGGTCAAAAATGTAATTATCACTATGGGAGCAAAGGGTGCTTTTTTTCTTACAGATAATGAAAGCGGTCTTATTCCAGCAGAAAAAGTAAAAGTAGTGGACACCACAGCTGCTGGCGACACCTTCAATGGAGCACTGGTCGTGGCTCTTTGCGAAGGAAAAGACATAAAAGATGCAATCAAATTTGCCAATCGGGCAGCAGCGATCTCTGTGACAATTATGGGCGCACAAGATTCGCAACCATTTCGAAATCAATTAGATTAGGCTTTTAAAAATCAAACTATGTTTATTCCAGCTACTTATTCATTTGCAGTTGTACTCTGCTTGATCACAATGATCTGCTGGGGCTCATGGGCTAATACACAGAAATTGGCTTCTAAATCCTGGCCATTCCCACTTTTTTATTGGGATTACTCGCTGGGAATTATCTTATTATCTCTTGTTTTTGGGTTAACACTTGGGAGTACCGGAGAGGAAGGAAGAGCATTTCTTGATGATTTGGTTCAGGCAGATTCTGGCTCGATTGGATCAGCCTTTTTGGGAGGGATCATTTTTAACTTGGCTAATCTTCTAATTGTCGCTGCTATTGATATTGCTGGAATGGCAGTTGCTTTTCCAGTAGGTATTGGGATTGCATTGGTATTGGG
>JBLGAM010000186.1:0-5052 GCA_047612305.1 Planctomycetota bacterium
CAGAAGATTGGAAAGCCATGTTTGACACCAATGTTCACGGGATTTTCTACACGACCAAGCGGCTGATTCCTGGAATGAAAGCTGCCGATGAAGGACACATTTTGAATGTAGCGTCCATCGCTGGGCTAAATGGAGTTAACCTTTTTGCTGGCTATGTAGGGACAAAGCATGCGGTGAGGGGAATTTCACATTCTTTATATATGGAGTTGAGAGATTTTGGGATCAAGGTTTCGACTATTTATCCAGGCTCGATTCAGACCAATTTCTTCGATGAGATTCCTGGAGTAGAGGCCAATGAAAATATGATGCGACCAATTGATGTAGCCATGACGATGCTTCAGACGCTGGAGACTCATCCCAATTACTTTGTGGCAGATGTGGAGTGCAGACCGCTTAGACCAAAAGGAAAGAAATAGTTTTTTGGTTGTTAACTGCGAATAACGCCATGGTTTCGCAAAGAGCCATAAATCAAACGATATGAAAAAAGCTTAGATAGCCTTAGGAATTAACCTTTGTTTTCTAGTCACAAACTGGTTCAAGCCTTTAGGCTTGAACCTTTTTTATGGGCAAAACTGTAGTTGTTTTGTAGGGATAGACCTAGAACCACTTTGTGATTTTCTCCATCTATTGAGCCAAAATCTCGAGTGATTTTTTTTTCTAAGGTTCCTTATCGATTTCCAGAATAGAATAAGACCGCTAAACCTCTTTCAAAATTGGTTTCATTCAGTTAAGTGTTTAATTTTAACATCAATCTTAAGTGACTTTGCCATGAAAAAAATTCATATCATCATTCTTATTTCGGTGCTTTTTGGTGGCACCGCTTATATGAGCCTTTCTTCTCAAAATAAGGCAGTGGAAGAAACGCCAGTTCTTACTGCACCTAGTGTGCTTCCTGACTTTACGCTAAACGGGATAAATGGGAAGGCAAATTCCATTCATCAGTTAGCAGGTAACAAGCCAACGATTTTCATTTACTTCAGCTCGACCTGTCATCTATGTCAAGATGAACTTGCTGCGATTTCGAAAAGAATAAATGAATTTAAAGACTACAACATGATTATCACGACGGTGCAGCCAATAGAAGAGATGATTGGGTTTGTGAACAGTCTAGGAATTAAAGACAAACCCTACGTTCATTTTTTGCTTGACTCTGAAATGGAAGTCGCTAGCTTCTATCAAATAAAAAGTGTCCCTTCTATCTATTGCTACAATTCAGAAAAGAAACTGGTGGCGGAATATGTGGGGATTACGGAAATTGATTTATTGCTGAATAACTTGAGTCAAGGGAAGTAAGTCTTACAGATTTTCTAAACCGCTTCTAAGCTGGGGTTAATCTGTTTTTCTAAAACCGCTGCCAATTCCGGCCCAACTAAGGGAAAAACATTTTTCCTTACTTTTGATTGACTAAAAAATCTCAATGTCCCTAGAAGTAAGCCAGCTCACAAAAATTTACGGTTCTCAAAAAGCACTCGATAGAGTGTCTTTTTCGGTTACTCCTGGGCGGATTTTGGGATTTTTGGGGCCAAATGGGGCGGGGAAATCAACCACAATGAAAATCATCTGCGGCTATTTAGCTCCAGATGGAGGAGCAGTTTCAGTTTTGGGTAAAAATGCCTTGACTGCTCCGAAGCAAGTCAGTCCCCTCATCGGTTACCTGCCCGAGCATAATCCGCTTTATCTGGATATGTATGTCAGAGAATTTCTAGAGTTTTCAGGAGGTATCTATGGACTATCAGGAAATAGGCTGAAGCAGCGCGTACTCGAAATGCTCCAGAAAACCGGGCTGGAACCCGAGCAGCACAAAAAAATCTCGCAGCTATCTAAAGGATATCGACAGCGGGCAGGTCTTGCAAGAGCCTTGATACATGATCCGCAAGTCATTATTTTGGATGAACCTACCACCGGACTTGACCCGAATCAATTGGTCGAAATCAGAGCGCTGATCAAAGAAGTTGCTGCACATAAAACCTTGATTCTTTCTACGCACATCATGCAGGAGGTCGAGGCGATCTGTGATGATGTCGTGATAATCAATAAGGGTAAAATTTTGGCAGCAGACTCGCTGGAAAATCTTAAGTCTTCCGCTTCTGAAATTCAATTGATCTTAGAAACTGAGGAGGAGCTGGATCTACAATGGTTTACGCAGTTTGATTTGGCCAAATTTGGAACTAAGGGAAAATCAGAAGTCATTATTTCTGCATCCAATGCAGGAGAAGCACGAAAGGAAATCATGCAATTGATTCAGCAGCGAAAATTAAATCTGATTAGTCTGAATCAAAGCAAGAAAAATTTAGAACAAATTTTCTGGGAAATCACGCGATGAAAAGTCTGTTTTGGAAAGAAATAAACGCGTTTTTTGGAAGCCTTTTGGGTTATCTGGTTTTGGCGCTTTTTCTTGTCGCTCTGGGATTGATCGTCTGGGTTTTTCCAGAGAGTAGTGTGCTTTCATACGGTTTTGCCGATTTGGAAGTCCTCTTTAGCTATACGCCTTATGTATTTACATTTTTGATTCCTGCTCTTTCGATGCGGATTCTAGCTGAGGAGCGCAAAACCGGTACTTGGGAGCTACTTAGGACTTCGCCACTTTCGATTCTTCAGATCGTTTTGGCAAAATACCTCGCCTTGTTGGCATTGGTTATTGTGGCAATTTTGCCCACTTTAATCTATTATATCAGTGTAGTTCAATTAGGAGATCCAGTGGGTAATTTGGATCAGGCGGGCTTCTTTGGGAGCTGGATTGGTTTGATTATGATCGGGGCAGTTTTTGCAGCAGTTGGGATTTTTTCCAGCGCTTTAACTTCCCAGCAAGTATTAGCCTTCGTACTCGGGGTGTTTTTATGCTTTTTACTCTACTTTGGTTTTTCAGCGGCAGCAGACCTTCAAGTGGGCAATTTTGCCTATTGGTTGGAAGAGTTGAGCCTAAGTTATCATTACATCAGTTTGAGTAGAGGAGTGATTGATTCCAGAGACATCTTCTTTCTTTTTGGTATGATTTGGTTGTTTTTAGGTGGAACAATAATCGTTTTGCAAAGCAAATGAAAAGAACATTTTCCCATATCGCTAAGCCGTGGGTATTTCTTTTAGGAGGAATTTTGGGATTTGTACTGCTTGCACAGCTTGTCCGTTTTCGAATTGATCTCACAGAAGAAAAACGTTTTTCCATTCATCCAGGTACAGAAAAAGTCCTAGCCCAAATTAAGGAGCCACTGCATGTGGATATTCTTCTCGTTGGGGAAAATCTGCCCGGGGGAATGCGAAGACTTCAGAAATCTATCGAAGAGACTGTGCGAACCTTCAATGCTTACAGTCCTGAGCCGATTTCCTACTCCTATTTCGATCCATTAAAAGTGGATCAAGCGGAGCAAGAAGAATTCATTTTGAGCTTGGTGGATTATGGAATCAATCCGACAAATCTATTTGTAAATCAAAATTCCGCTCAACAAGCGCAGCTTATTTTTCCGGGGTTTTTGGTCAGCGATTCTGAATTTGAGACTGGCGCTTTGGTGCTGAAAGGAGAGCGAGGCATGTCCCCGGATCAAATTTTGAATCAGTCGATTGAGAATTTGGAGTTTGAACTTAGTAAAGCGATTCAAAAATTGATTTCTCCGACCTCATCCACGATTGCGATGCTGATAGGACATGGAGAAAATGGGCAGGATGATGGATTTGGAATCGTGGAGGCACTAGACGGGGAATTTGAGATTTTCAAAGTACCCTTGGAACAAGCGAAGAAACCTGCTGATTTGGCTACTTTCAAAATTATTTTCATCCAATCTCCTAAAGAGCAATTCTCTGATCGGGAAATTTATCTATTGGATCAATATGTCCTGAATGGGGGGAATCTTGTGGTGTTGATGAATGGCGTTGCAGTTTCAGAGGAGGCACTTTCTAGTGGGACTACGCTGGGGATGTCTTTTGAAACAGGACTCGAAAACCTGCTTTTTCGTTATGGTATTCGGGTTAATAACGATCTGATTCAAGATTTTAATTTTGGCTTGATTCCTACGATGGCCGGGAATTTTGGGAATCAGGAGCAAATGCGGCCTATGCCTTGGCTCTATTATTTTCAAGCTGCAATCATGCAAAACCACCCCATTACCAAAGGGTTAGAAGTGTTGAATTTTAGGTTTGCGAGCAGTATCGACACGGTGAAGGCAGAAGGCGTTACAAAAACCCCTTTGGTTTTTACCTCCGATTATTCCAGAATTCTTCCTGCGCCACTACAAATCTCGCTTGATGAGATTGCTATTGAGCCAGATCCAAAAGCCTTTGAGCTGAAAAATCTTCCTTTAGGATACCTTTTAGAAGGCGAGTTCACTTCTGTATTTAAGAATCGATTTGCTCCAGAAGAATTTAATAAGGAAGATTTTAATGAAAGTGGCCAAGGTAAAGTGGTGATTTTTGGTGATGGAGAGTTGTTTCAAAGCCAATTGAGCTATCAGGATGGATCTCCGCTTACGCTGGGAGAGGATCAACTCAGGCAAACCACTTTTGCCAATAAGGCCTTGCTCAGTAATCTGGTAAACTATCTGGCAGATCCGGAAGGAATAATTGCTTCACGAATTCGAATCATCAAAATCAGACCTTTGAATAAGGTCAAAGTATCGGAAGAAAAATTCTTTTGGCAATTGATCAATGTGGCTTTGCCAGTAGTTGTCCTGTTGGGAATAGGCGGTATGGTCTGGGCGATTCGGAGAAAAGCTTATGGTAAGAGGATTGATTGACTTCAGAAGTAAAAATCGAGATGCTTTTTTATCTACAGATTTAACTTCTGGCGAAGAAAATTTTAAATAATAAAAAATCGTTTAAGCAAATTTATGTTAACAGCGGTTCGAATAAGATTTTATTTATAAATTTACCCCCATTCAAAAGTTAAAATTAAAAAAGCCTTAGATATGAAATTCATTGTTTCCTCTTCTGCGTTACTGAAGCAGCTTTCGGCCATCAACGGTGTAGTTACGACTAACCCTGTAGTGCCAATTTTGGAAAACTTCCTTTTTGAAATTAAGGACAGCCTTTTGACCATCACCGCTTCTGATTTGCAGACCTCTA
>JBLGAM010000187.1:0-5039 GCA_047612305.1 Planctomycetota bacterium
GGAATGGAGAAGTAACCCAGTTGATTGAAGAATTGAAGCTTAACTATGCCCCGGATAAGCGGGTAGCACTTTGGGATATCACTTTTGAAAATGATTCGCTCAAAGGTGAAACGGATCAGCCACTAGCCTATCAAGAATTGATCGAAGGAATGGAAGCTGCTGAGATCAATTATATAAATGCAGTAAAGCAATTGCCAGCTATAGCACTGGGTGATCAGACAAAAGCCCTCGTTACGATCTCTGTGGCAAACATCCGTAGTCAACCTAAACATTCTGCCGAATTGGCTACTCAAGCTTTGATGGGTACTCCTCTTAATGTTTTGAAAGAGGATGATGGCTGGTTTCTAGTCCAAACTCCCGATCAATATTTAGCTTGGGTAGATAGTGCTGCAATCCAATTACTAAGCGAAGATCAATTGGAGGCTTGGTTTAGAGCTCCGAAACTGGTCTTCACCGACTTGGTGGGCTATGTCTGGAAAACTGCAGATGGAAAAGAAATGGTTTCAGATCTAGTTGCTGGAGATATAATGACTATAGAGAATGAAAGTAGTTCGCACTATTTCATTTCCCTTCCTGACACAAGAAAAGGCTGGGTTTCCAAAAGTCAATCCCAACTTTGGGAGTCTTGGATTGCCAGTAGAAATACAAGTCCTGAGAGTTTGATCAGCACTGCAAAGTCAATGATAGGCACGCCCTATTTATGGGGAGGAACCTCGATTAAAGGAATGGATTGCAGCGGTTTTACCAAAACCATTTATTACCTCAATGGACAGATTATTCCCCGCGATGCTTCCCAGCAAATTAATGAAGGTGAATTGATAGATGCGGACAAAAACTGGGAAAAACTTCAGGTCGGAGATCTCCTTTTCTTTGGTGAAAAAGCGACTGAAGAAAAGAAAGAGCGCGTCGTTCACGTAGGCATGTGGATTGGAAATGGAGAGTTTATCCATTCTAGAGGTTTGGTGAGAATATCAAGCTTTGATCCCGAAAACCCCAATTATGACGAATATGAATTGAATCGCTACCTCCGTACCAAGCGAATTGTCAACGTGCCCTCAGAAAATATACGCTCGGTAGCAAACCTATTAACCAAAATCCAACCATGAAATTAAATAAAATACTGCTCTCGCTGGGTCTTTTAACGGCGCTTGGATTCCAAGCGAATGCACAGCAATTGGATGGCTTTTTCCAGAAAAGTCAAGCCAAAGAGAAAACGGTTGAAGAAAACTATTTGAAAGCAGTTCAATTTGACCGATTCAAAGTCCATCTTCAAGAACTCACCAAGGCTCCGCATATAGCCGGTACTCCTGAAAATGAAGCTGTCGCAGAATATATGTCCAAAGTGATGCGCGATGCAGGAATGAATGTGAAAATTCATCCCTACGATGTTTACCTTCCAAATGATCCGGGAGAATCAGTTCTTCAAATCATCAGTCCTGTGACCATGACCCTTTCTCAGCAGGAAGGACCGGTAGAAGGTGATCCCTTCTCCACAGATCCACGGTTACACAAAGGTTTTAATGCCTTTTCCGGTTCCGGAGATATCACTGCAGAGGTGGTCTATGCGAATTATGGCACAAAAGCTGACTTTGAAAAGTTGGCGGAAATGGGTCTGGATTTGAAAGGTAAAGTCGTAATCGCTCGTTATGGAGGGAATTTTAGAGGTTACAAAGCAAAATTTGCAGAAGAGGCAGGTGCTGCAGCGTTAATTATCTATACAGATCCAGAAGATTCGGGGTCTGGAAAAGGAGGAGTCTATCCTGATGGCCCTTTCTTCAATGAAACTACGATACAGAGAGGATCACTTTTAACCTTAGATTATACTGGGGATCCTTTGACCCCCTTTGAACCTGCTCTTCCTAGAGATGGGAAAGTTCAAGCGAAGCGATTGGACCCAAAGGATGTGGATTTTCATACCATTCCAGTTTCACCGATTGGATATGGTGCTGCCAAAGAAATCTTGAGCCGAATGAAAGGTGCGGCAGTACCTGAAGCTTGGCAGGGAGGCTTACCTTTTGACTATAAACTTACTGGGGGATCTGACTTGAAAGTCCGCGTAATGGTGGATCAGAAGTCAGACTTTATCAGAGCGAATAATGTCATCGGAACTTTCGTAGGAAGTACGTATCCTGATGAGTGGATTATTCTTGGCAGTCATTACGATGCTTGGAGTTTTGGGGCTACAGATCCGAATTCAGGTACTGCAATGATGTTGACCCTTGCTGAGGCAATTGGCGAATTGGTAAAAAACGGGGAAGCTCCTGCCCGATCCATTATGATTGGACATTGGGATGCTGAAGAGCAGGGCGTGATTGGATCTACCGAATGGGTGGAGCAATACCAAAAAGAATTAGGAGCAAAAGCAGTGACCTATATGAATTTTGATGGTGGTGTATCTGGAAGGAACTTCGGAGTGTCCTCCGCTCCTACGTTGAAAAATTTGATTATTGAAGCATCCAAGGAAGTTGCCTATCCAGATTCGGCTAAGACCGTATTTCAAGTTTGGGCAGGTAAAAATGACGAACCTAAAATCGGTAATCTCGGTGGTGGATCGGATCATATTGCATTCTATATGCATGTGGGCGTGCCTAGTTTGAGTGGTGGTGTCGGCGGGCCAACAGCCTATCACTCCAATTATGACAACTTCAACTATTACAGCAAATTCGTAGACCCAAGCTTTAAAATGGGTGGGACAGTAGCTCAGGTGATCGGAATCTTAACGCTTCGATTAGCCAATGCTGAAGTGATTCCTTATGATGTGCCACGCTATGCGCAGGATCTTCGAGGACATTTTGACAACGCTGTGAAAAACGTAAAAACTATAGCTCCTGATTTTAGCACATTTGATCAGGTCGATGTAGCGATTAAGAAATTGGAAGTGAGTTCAGCTTCTTTTGAAGCAGCAAGGGATGCAGCCCTTTCAAGTAATAAATTGAAAAAGGGTAAAATCAAGAAAATCAATAAAGGTTTATTGGCTTTGGAGAAAAGCTGGATAGATCCAAAGGGAATGTATTATGGCAGCTGGTATCGCTCGCTTTACGTAAGTACTGATCCATTCTCTGGCTATGCTTCTTGGATTCTTCCGGGGATTCAATATGAAGTAGAAATCAAATCTACCGATCGATTGGAAGAATGGGATACGCGCTATGCCAATGCGATTCTTGACCTTAGCAATAAGGTGGATAAGTTGACGAAGACGATCAAGTGATTTCTGAAATCAGAAGTTTGAAGTGAGAATTCTAAAAAATCAGAACACAAAAAGAAAAGGGCGAAAAATTTTTTGCCCTTTTCTTTTACCCAATTTTCTGTCTATTCTTGATAACCTAGCTACTCCAATTTTTTTATTCCCAGAATTCACAATCACGTCGCTCGTACTTCTCACACCGAAGAGACTAGCCTTGTAAGTGACTCCAAGATCATTTTCAGCCGTAATTTTTAGTGAGACTAACACGCCTGACGTGGCAGTTCCTTGACCAAATTGATCAGTTAGGCCATCAACCCTTTTTCATCACCAAAAAAACAGTCTGGTAAGTTCCAAAAGCCTTTACACATCGGTTTGAAGATTCACCACTATTAAATTGAGACCCTAACATAACTTGGTTAGAAGACAGACTTGTATCTATTACTCCCTCAGTAATTCCTGTTCCTGTACTTTGAATTCAAGCTTAAAAGACCCAAAATTAGTGAAATTCCAAGAAGATTTTGCATTTGAGATGATGATCATAAAATCACTTTAGGTTTGATGTCAATTAGTTAAGAGTAATTTTTTGGATTCATTTAAGTTGTGTATCACATAAAAATTTTGTTTAATTATAAAAAAATATGTTTTATTTTAGATTGATAAAGTGGAGACCAGAAACCACATTAAAACGGGGCGAAATCTGAAAAGCCAAATGAGTAAGAATAAATAACAAAAATATGAAAGAACTAAAATTCAAATCGCTAAAGCCTTTATTGAGTGTTTTTTTCATTACGCTCCTTTTTATTGGCTGTGAATCTCCTCCAGAAAAAGCAATTGTTAGCAATGATTCAAATTATGAAATTGCTTCTGCTGATTATTCTAATCTTTCAGTTAAAGCATTAACAGATCTTACCAATTTTCAATTTGATTCATGGGGATCTATGTTGGCCGATGATGTAGAGTTTTATTTTCCTGATGGAGACGCAGGTACTAGAACAAAATTAAGTGGTAAATCAAGTGTTGTTGATTGGTGGAAAAATTGGAAAGAAACCTCTGGAGTACAATCCATGACGTTTACGGATAATGTAAATATCCCTATAATTGCAAAGGAAAAATCGGCCTATACTGGTTTAGCTGGAGTGATGGTTATTTCATATTTTTCTAATGAAATTGTATATCAGGAAGGCAGCGTGAAATTGAGAATGAATTTTGTCGCACATTTCAATGAAGAAAACTTAATTGATCGATATTATACGTATTACGACCGATCTGGAATTATAGAATTGATGAAAAAAAACATTCTTGATTCGGAGTAAAATCAATTGCTTCTAGTTTTTATTTAAAAAGTACTTAGTGGATTTAGGAAACTATTGGTTTGGTAAAATAAATCCTATGTGTTATTAAAAATTGAAATTATAAGCTCAAACTGGAATAACCAGGACCCATACTAGTGGCTATACGTAATTGCCTTCACACACCAAACTGAAAGTTTAATGTAAATATTTAGTTTGGTGTGTACTATTTAAAAACTGTCTCTAATTAATCCCCCTAACCCTCCTTGTCAAGGTGGAATAAGGTGCTGCTGGAATTAATTTTAACCGGTAGAATGTAAAGATTCTACTGTTCAAAAAACATCTCTAATTAATTAAATTTTTAAGGTTCAACGGATGCAAATCTCCCTGTCTTAATGGAGACTAGGGGGATTTTTACTCTAAAAATTCGAGCGCCCCAACTGCTCATTCAAATAATCCTTTAACTCGGTTCCTTCCTCAACAGTCACTTCTCCAGGAAGTCCTAATATAAAGCGGGCCAAACCCGGAAGCTGAGGGATTTCTCCATTGAAAAAGTATTGATTCCG
>JBLGAM010000188.1:0-4934 GCA_047612305.1 Planctomycetota bacterium
AAGGCAAGCTTTCCCTCATGACAAATGTAGAAAAGTGGCGACTGTCTTTCCCTCCCCATAAAGGAGAAAAAGGCAAACGTTTGGCTTGTCAATCAAAAGTTCTTGGAGATTTGGAAGTGAAGAAAGGTGGTGGATTCTGGGGAGAGGTAGTTAAGTTGTAGGCTCGGGCTGCGCCAAAACTTTAAATGTTTAATAATTTTTCTTTTCCGTCCTTGAATTGGAGAATCAGTAGCCACGAAATGCATTCATGGTTAGACATGGAAACAACCCTAAGTAGTCGCTAGATTAGCCCAATATCCATTTCTTTGAGCGAGTAACAGGATATCAATTCGGGAATCCAAAATGATCTTTTGGGTACCCCGAGCTCCCCCTCTCTTCTTCACCGCACTCTTTTGGCATATCAACCAACTAATTGGGGTTACCGAAGTTCGTTACCAGGTTACCAAACTTTGTTGACGGGACAGATCAATCTACTGAGGGATTAGCGAAAAATTCTGGGGGACGTATTCAAAGTTCTGGGACCGTATCGCAAAGAAACTTGGTCGATGATTTTTCGGGATTAATAAGTCTAATAGTTTAGAATAAGGCAATTGGGCTGGCTTGAAGGGAATCAGGGATGAAAATGGGTTTTTAGAATTGGGTGGGTGTTACTTCTTGCGTATGATTGCTTTCTAGAGAGGGTTGGATTTATAAGGGTTGTAAGATGCGATTCACAACGTGCAAAAATTAGCGGGGTACTGTGGAATGAACGCCTGGGTCAAGCCACACTTTAGGGTGGCAGAAAAACGAGATGGATTAGGTAGATTTGGGGGAAGCGATGTAAGTGGATAAACGCTATGTTCTTTATTGATTTATTGTAACCAATTAGATATCAACCTTTAAAATGGATTTTATTAAACGTTCTATATTATCTAAATCCGAAAAACTTGAAGTTTTCGAATTGTGGAACAATGAATATCCCGAAAAGTTATTTTATAAATCCATAGAGGAATTGGACAACTACCTTGACAGTCTTAACGATCAATCTCATATACTTTTGATTGACCCGAGCAAAAAAATTAATGGTTGGTATTTTGAATTTAGAAGAGAAAATGAAAAGTGGTTTGCAATAATATTAGACTCAAGTATTCACGGAAATGGTTTTGGAACTAAAATACTCGACCTTGCCAAACAAGATAAAAACGAATTAAATGGCTGGGTAATTGACCATAGTAACGAAAGAAAAAGCAACGGAAGATTATATATATCGCCCTTGAATTTTTATCTTAAAAATGGATTCAAAAAATTATCAAGGAATAGATTGGAACTGGACAAAATTTCTGCGGTTAAAATAAAATGGGAAAAATAAAAACTGGTTACAGTGGAGCAGACGTCTCCGCTCCTAATTAAAGGAACGGAGTGCGCCTCTCAACTTAGCGAAGCGATTTCACGAACACATTAAAAAACAAACAACCGTGAGTACACCACCTTACGCGCGTGAGCTACGCGCGTTCCATTCTAAAACACATTCACTGAATGTAGTTTCTTAGGAACGTATGCGGCGGTTCATTAAATCAGAACTTTACTTTTAGGTAGTATTCCAGCAAGCTTTCAAAACCTCTTCTTCTTAAGCGTTTTTCTGTGATTGCAGTTCTAAGAATGGGGCTTTGGGCGTTACAATGACGTGCTTGATTACCCACACAACTAAGCCTCATATACGGTTTACTCACTTATTCTATCTTCTTAGGGGTGTTCATGATGCCGCTGCGGTTTGGTCTTTTCATCAGTACCGCGTTTTGCAGTAGCTCCTCCTCCAAGCTGGCTCATTCGCAAAAAACGTCTCCCAGACATTTTCTTCACGCTCTGCCCCCTTCAGTCCTAACCACAAGAGTAGCAACCTTGTGACTTGCTAATAGTTCAAGGCGTTACCCCTGCCCATAAGGGACTTGCACCCTCAAGAAATATTTTATCTTACAATAAATTTAATGCCCATGCTGGGCACTCACACTTTATATAGCAATAGCGGTTTAGGTGTTAACTTGAACCGGTATTTGTCTTTATTAAATATCATGCTATCTGAAAAGTCGTAGTTGTTTATCCGCTACTGTTCATATACTAACCGTTGTGATCAACCCCTTTCGCCAGCCAATTTGCTTCTTTCAATAGTATCTCAGTTGTTTCTTGCGTACCCATCACCTTCCGTTTGCAGACCCCTAGGTTGAACGGGAACACGGAGACTAACCGCAAACCGAATGATCTTACCGATGAACTCGTTAGGCGGATTAAGAAAAGATCGTCCTACTTTTTTAGTGGTTGCACAGCCCGTCCCGGGCCCTCCCTCTCCCGCCAGCCAACCAGCTCAACGAAGCTAATCCACATAACCTAACCATTTCTTCGCCACCTTCCTTTTTTCCATGGGAACTTTACACCCGTGCCAATTGAGTTTGTAACTGTCGCTTAAATTCCTAAAACGCATTGATCAAACCGATTTACAAGTCAGGCGGATCAGAAAGGATTCTTTTCTTTCTTCTGGAAGCCAAAATACGTGCTGGTCACAACATGGTATAAATGCCACGCGTGAGGATATTTATACTGGGCGTTGGTGCCATTGAATAATTACATGACCTCGCCAATAAATGAATATTATTATGCAAAAAAAAGCCTCTATTGCCGATTGACAATAGAGGCATAAATGATTTCTTATTTTTTAATTTAGCATGTCCTTCATTCCGAAGGCAGTAAGAAAATTAGCGTAATCTTCTTTTATATTTGCATTGGCATTTTCAACAAATTTCCCTGTCACAGCATCTACTACTGTTCTTAATGGTCTTTCTCCTTTAGGAGTGTCGATCAATTTAAAAATTGCGTCAGGCACCATTTGAGGACTTGGTTTCATGGCTTCAAACATTTGTCTCATTCCTTCACTAACCTGTTCAGGAACTTTCGCCAAATCTCCATAACCAGCAGCTATTTCTTGATCTGAACCATATGCAACTTTGTTAAATATCTCAGTAGGAAATGCCCCTGGCTGAACCATAACCACATCCACACCTAGAGGTCTTACTTCATAATGTAATCCTTCTGTCAAACCTTCTACGGCAAATTTGGTACTATTATAAACCGTCATAAAAGGTGCTGAAAATCTCCCTAAACCACTGGATGTATTAATAATCAAACCATCTCCTTGTTTTCTCATTTGAGGAAGGGCCGCTTTGGTGGTACGCCATGTCCCCTTTACATTTACATCATACATTTTTTCAAAATCATCATCTGTATATGATTCCGCGAGACCACCGCCAAAATAACCTGCATTATTGACTAGCACATCCAGTCTGCCTTCTTTCGAAATTAATTCGGCTATGGCTTGTTTCACTCCATTACTATCAGTTACATCTAATTCGATAACACTTATCCCTTCTATTGCTTGCAATTCTTTTGCTTTTTCAGCATTTCTTCCCTGCGTATCCCTCATGGTGGCGTATACATTGTAGCCTTTTTCTGCTGCTCCCAATGCTGTTAAATAACCAAACCCACTACTTGTTCCTGTAATTAATACTACCTTTTTTGACATATTCATTACCTTTTCTCTAGTTTTGTTACCCAAAGTTACTATTAATAGTTACCTTTTGTACCAGACAGAGTTTTTTCACGGAAAAAAGTGGTTACCTGAAAGTAACAAATAATAAAAACATGATTTGTAGTAATCCAACATGCCCCTTAACCCAAGCCTTAACCGTAATCGGAGGAAAATGGAAGCCATTAATACTTTATAGACTGCATCAGACCAAAAAAAGATTTGGACAGCTTGATGCCACTATACCAGGAATTTCTAGAAAAGTACTTACGTCACAATTAAATGAACTATTAAGAGATCAATTGATTGAGCGCAGGGCGTTTGCTGAATCTCCGCCTAGAGTAGAATATAGCTTAACAAAAAAAGGAAAAGAATTGATCCCAATTTTTGAGTCTATTGCAACGTGGGGGAAATATTTAGTTGAAGAATACATACAGAAAGATGATGATATAAAAGAAGAGATAAAAGCATCTAAGACTGCATAAAAATGCATCTTATACTAATCGCTGTTGAACAGGTGAAAAAATAAAACTTCCAAGTATGAAAATTCAAAACCTTAGTCAAAAATTGATTAGCGCTCATCTTGTTTCAGGCAAGATGATTCCCGGAAACGAAATCGCATTAAAAATTGATCAGGTGCTATTGCAAGATGCCACAGGTACTTTAGTAATGCTGGAATTGGAAGCGTTTAATTTAAAAAAGATTAAAGCTGAGATAGCAGTTCAGTATGTGGACCATAATCTACTTCAAACGGATTATAAGAACATGGATGATCATCTATTTCTTCAGTCAGCTGCTGCTCGCTTTGGATTTTGGTTTAGTAAATCTGGAAACGGAATTAGTCATGTTGTACACATGGAACGTTTTGGTAAACCGGGGCAAACCCTATTGGGGTCGGATAGTCATACTCCTGCAGGAGGTGGCATTGGAATGCTTGCTATGGGTACAGGTGGCTTGGATGTAGCACTGGCTTCGGCAGGCGAGCCATATTATATTAAAATGCCAAAAATTATGGGCATCGAGCTCACTGGCAAGCTACCAGACTGGATAAGTGCTAAAGATATTGTTTTAGAAATGCTTCGCAGGTATGATGTGACTGGAGGGCGAGGATATATCTTAGAATATTATGGTGAGGGCTTGAAATGCTTGAGTGCTTGGGATCGTCATGTTATAACAAATATGGGTACGGAGTTAGGTGCTACTTCTTCTGTATTTCCCTCAGATGAGATCACCCATGAATTCCTACGAAGAGAGGGAAGAGAAAATGACTGGGTTAAACTGGAAGCCGATGAAGGAGCATCCTACGATCATTACGAAGAAATAAATTTATCTGAGCTAGAACCTTTAATTGCACTTCCCAGCAGCCCGGGAAAAGTTGTCC
>JBLGAM010000189.1:0-4895 GCA_047612305.1 Planctomycetota bacterium
ATCTTTTGGGGTAACACCTATCGCCTGGGATGCTGCTCCAGCTCCATAGGAGGTAATCGCTCTGAGCTTCACCGAGTAAGTGCTGCAGTTAGTCAAGCCTTCAATCGTCACCGCTCCTGACTTAGCCGCCGGAGCAAATGCGCTCCATGTGCTAGATCCATCCAATTCGTACTCGTAATTGACAATCGGAAAGCCACCATTACTTGCAGGTTCGGTAAAAGAAATATGAGCTGAACCTACTCCCGGTTTTGCCGAAAGTACGGTAGGGGCAGCTGCTGGGCCTGAAAAAAGAGTAAAATCGCTGTTTATCCTTTCCAGAGAATAGTTTGCTCCCTTTCCAGATTCCTCCAAATTGATAGTTGCGGCAACTAGCGGAAGACTTAGCACGAAGGCGAAGAACAAGGTCAGGAGGGCATGGATATTACGTCCCAAAGAATTTTGAGGTGATATTTTTTTCATACTAAGCATAATAATTGACGCTCAAAGAACCCAATTGATTTTGGTGGGGGTGATAAACTTCTAAGGTATTTCTAGTGAGAATCTAAGGGTACCTGTACTCACGTATTTGTATAGTACTAGCGTGCGAAAGTGATCGAATTCGATTCATGAAACTACAGAGGTATTCGGGATAACTAATCTGGATTTATTTGAAGAAAATGCCAAGGATTCCATGTTCCTCGCAGGTCAATATTGATAGAATTAGCAAATAATTTTTTGTTATTCTTGAATTATTTCTTCCAGTAAAATCATTTTTTACTAGCGGCTAACAGGAGCTTCATTTTAATTACCTTGAACTACAAAATCAACATGTTAAAACAGAATTTTGCGCAAATAATAATATAACCTAAAAAATTAATAATTAATAAAAACCATAAATTATTCTTAATGAATCTAAGCAGTTAGGAACAAGTCAGACTACCACTCTTTTATTTATTACGCAGTCATGGCAAGTGACTAAGATGTAATGTGATAGGTTTAAAATTACAGGCTACTAAAAATTTTTACATTCTTGGCATAAAAGTAAACGGACCCCTGAGAAAACAAGGCTCAGTTAACGTGTTTTGAGTCCGATTAGTGATTAGCCAAATTTCAACAATTTAATGATTTAGTTTGTTTTAGGATAGTGTGATTATAGCTCCTTTTCTTGATCAGATGAACTTTACTGGTAATAGCGGAATCACTTGACCAGGCCACAAATAAATTCAACTGTATCTTGATTTATAATTACAAACCGCTTCGGTAAACCTTGAAATTATTGTATTAATCCAATAGCCAGAAAAGAATCCCTTTTACTGCAGCATTTGATTAGTAGAGATGCCCTGCAGGATTTTCGGTTTTTGGAAGATTGGATAACCGATACGAAAATTCGGAAGCTCCCAAGGAACCATGTGAAGTTTATCCACTTTAAGGTTGGACAACTTGACGAAAATCAAATCGAGCCGACCCCCGAATTTCCACTCCTTCAATTCCCCTGTGGAAAAAAGACTGAAGTAAAGGTTTATTTTGATTTCTTTCCTCCTTCAAAAAGTATAGAAAAGGACAAGCACACGAATCAGACTGCTTATCCATTCCTCCTTGCAAGGATCAGCAGTATCCATGCTTCTGCTAAATAATCCAGCCTCTTGGGATTCGTCTCAACACTCCCTATTATTGACACATTGAATAAATCGACTTTTCGAGAAATGAAACTCATCGAAGACATTCGCTCGAAAATAAAGCCTTTCTTTACTGAGTGAAATGAGCTTAGTGTGCTTTTTTAGAGAAGACTTTCTTGAACAGACTCACCACCAGAAGAACCACGAATCCAACGACTAAGCCAATCAAAAACTCTTTAATAATCGAAGGCCAACTTTCCAGGAAGTGGTGAAAAAACTCAATATTATGCGCAAAAATCCCTCCTGAAACAAGCAGCAAAGCAATTGTTCCTATCACTGTCATGCTCTTGATAATCTTAGGCAAGGCACTTACCAATACTCTCCCAACCTTATCCGAAAAGCTGTTTTCCTCGGCATTGAGATTGATCAATTTGATACCAAATTCATCCATCCGAACGATGATTGCTACGATCCCATAAACACCAACTGTGGCTAAAATAGCGATCAGCGAAACCACCACAATTTGAGTGGAAATCGGCTTTTCTACCACAGTACCCAATGCTATGATTACGATCTCAACCGAAAGGATAAAATCAGTTAAGATTGCTGATTTTACTTTCACCTTTTCAGCAGCTATAATAGCTTTGGCAGTCAAGTCCTCCACGGAAGTCACTTTCGCGAAATGCTCGTGGGGAAAGAAGTATTCGTAGATTTTTTCTACCCCTTCGAAGGCGAGGTATAGCCCTCCCAACACCAGAATAATGGTCACTGCTGGCGGCAGAAATGCGCTTAGCAGAAAAGCAAAAGGTAGAATAATCAACTTATTCAAAAAAGAGCCTTTGGTAATCGCCCAAAGTACTGGTAATTCTCGGTCTGTCACGAAGCCTGATGCCTTTTCGGCATTTACAGCCAAGTCATCCCCAAGTATGCCCGCTGTTTTCTTGGCCGCTACCTTGCTCATCACTGCGACATCGTCCATTACTGTGGCGATATCATCTAAAAGCGCGAAAAATCCTGAAGCCATTCTGTTGTTTGATTTTTATAAAAAGGGCAATTAAAGCCGTGAAGATACGCTTCTCTTGGGGTCCTTGCAAAAGGGAATAGAATTGCTTCCCAAAGTAATTTTTTAAATACCAATTATCTAGTTTGAATTCCTAATTTTTCACTTTCTCAAGGAAAAGACTCTCCACATAAAACTGCCAATCACTGAAGTTTTTGGCCTGATTTGCCAAATGGTGATGGTGATCCTGATCCAAAATGTAATCAGCAGGCTTATTGAGCTGCCTAGTCTTTCCATAGACTTTCTCCAAGTCCGATTGAATAGCTGTCCATTCCGCTGCCATCCCTTTCAGCTTTTGCTCTGCCATAGCCCGCTTTTCTCCTGAAGGATCATCCAATTCAGCCAAAGTGATCAATGCACGGTTGGAAAACTGGATCGCCTGTGCCACTTGCTCATAGACTTCAAGAGTATAAACGTTTCGCTTTGCCAGCTTTTTGGACTCCGCTATTCGCTCCAACACTTCATTGATTTGAGCGAGGTTTTCTTCTGCTTTAGTAATTCTTTCTCCGTATTTGGCAATCCATTTTCCAGTCGAATCGGGATTTGGAAGGGAGATCAAAGCTTCTTGTATAGGGTTGTCCATCGCTCTCAGTCGGTTTCTATCTTTTCCATCCAGGAGTGCATTTTTCCAGAAAGCTACTGGCTCTTCAAGTAAATCGATAAATGCCAATTCCTCTGAAACCAATTCAGGCCCAAAGGTAAGCTGACGGAATGCCTGTTGAATTTCGGGAATTGTTCGCTGATCGCCTGTCCAAGTGTATTCGGCAAACGTGGCAATACCCCGCTGATACAATTCGAAATGCGGAGAATCATCGTCCCAAAGTGTCAGCAAAAGCCCAGAAGTTTTACTTTCAATGGAGCTTTTGGCAAAGTCACGGATGTTTTTGGCATTGCTTTGATCCTGTGGCATCAAGTTCCATCGGGTCTGACCAGCCGTAGCTCCCATGACTTGGAAGCCATTTTTGGTAAACCATTGCATCGCCTTAGAATTACCAGGTGACTCCGGAATGTCATAATTCCAGCGCATGTAAATGCAATTTTTGGGAAACTTATCGATATAGGCATTCAACCGATCTTCATTTGCATTCCAAATACTATCCACTTCCGATGCGGTAAGCTCTTTATTATAAATCGTGCCGTACAATTCAGCATTTTTTAGTGGCATATCATCCCAAAAGATAGGTGTCAAACCCTTTCCTGCGGCATATTCACTGACCCGATTGAGCCAAGTCAGTTGCAGTTCCAAGGCAGATTTCCCACTTCCACGACCAGTGGTATTGACCTCATCTCCACCTACATGGAGGAAATTTGCATGGGGAAAAGCTTCCAAGGCATCTGAATACAAATCAAATTGTACTTCGTAGGTCTTTTCGTCCAATGGGTTAAATGCCCAATCGCTCTCAGGATCGTCTCTGAGCGATTGATATTCCGGATGCTTTAGAATAAAAGAAGCATGGCCCAATCCCTGAACCAATGGACTTATCCGAATATTTCGAGCCATGGCATAGTCGCTGATTTCCTTCCAATCTGCAATGGAAAAAGCATCAGAAGAACCCACTATTGGCTGGCGCTGATAGGCAAGTTTATCTTCAATTTCGATGATGATTCCATTGATTTTCAAAGCAGACAATCGATCCATCAGTTCAAAATAATATTCTTTTTTCTCCAAATGATGTTTGACATCCAGATGGACTGCTCTGTAGGCGAGCGCAGGCTCATCAATAATCTGAAGCCCTGGAAGATTGATTCCCCGGTCTTCTGCATCCTGAAGTAATTGACCCAGCGTCATCAAACCATTCCAAAATCCTGCTGGCGTCTGTGCTTTCAAGAAAATCTCAGTTTCAAAAATATCAAGTTTATATACCTCTTCGTTTCCCGTCAAGTTAGGATCGAGCTCAAATTGGATGATTTCACCTTCTAAGTCTTCAACAGGCTTGCCGGAGATAAACTGGTTTTTAGCTTGCTCAAATTCGAGTCTAAGATCATCCGGAGAAATTGATGATGCGATAGAAATGCTAATCGACTTTGGATTTGGTAAAAGAGCAAATTTACTTTCTTGGGTATTCTTTTGACTGCAACCAACTATCGAAATAGCCAAAAAGCCAAAGATAAAGTTGATGTTATTCTTCATGGTGGAGCAAGGTTGAGTTAATCTTAAAGTCCGGGTTTTACGGAATTATTTTCAAGGTGTCCTAATTTGCTTAAAATATTTCAGTTTTCAATTCTTACCATCCACTAGC
>JBLGAM010000190.1:0-4863 GCA_047612305.1 Planctomycetota bacterium
GTAAAGCTATTTTTGTTCCTAACTGCTTAAATAACTGGACCGGTTTTGTTGCTTAAACTAGGAACAAAATGATCGAAGAACTAATCAAAAACGCTCGACTCTCTTCGAGTGGTCGTAAGTTACTTACCTCTCAACAAAAAGCCTTTATTGTAGAAGATTGGGAGTCATCGGGCCTATCTTGGACTGTAATCGCATCAAATCGAAAAGGCTACCTCAAAGGTAAAATGGGCGCTTCCTATTCTCAAAGTGACTTAGTGAAAGCTTGAAATGGAAATGTCAGATTGACTTTCAACTCGCTATATCCCTTAGAGCGGTTATTCGTTCGTGGATTAGAAAAAATCAATACCGTGATCCAATCCACATATTTATAGGAACAACCACTTCGCACCATCTTCCACTAGGGGAATTGATACAGACTTTTTACACGCGAATCCCAAAAGCGGTGTTTGATTATTTCCAATCCAATGATTATTACCATTGTAAATCACAACTGCGGGAGAAGGACTTTATAATTGTTTTGAAAACCGGAGAGATTTTCGAGCTTTCCTTTGACCAACGAATTCTGGGCATCACCAAAAAGGATAAAGATACACCCCGAAATGGGATCCAATTACTTTGAAAAATTATCTAAGGAATTGCCAGTGGGGTTTATTCGAACTTGAATTTTTCCGAAGATCAAAAATTAATGATCTGGAAATCCATAATGATCGGAGCAGATTTCGAAGGATTGATCGATCCAACAGACTTTTATCCTACGGCATTGGAATTTGACATATTTTCAAATAATCCAATTTTTGAGATAAAGCAAGGACGAAAGAACCCAGAAGCCACAAAATTTTCCCATCTGAAAAGCAGGGAAGATAACGAGCGATTGGTAGATGACTTTTGCTTTAAAAATGCGTAAGCTTTCGCGCTGATTATTTCCCGATCGACGAATGATGATTAGTTCATTCGTCAATCTTCGCCAAAGATCTCTTTGACCACCCAGCCTTTACCCCACTCTTCTTTTTCGCTTTCTGACCAAATCTCTGGAAAGAAAATTACCTTTTGGAAACGAGGAGGCAAGTATTTCTGCCAGTTAGTCCCCCCTGTAGCAGCAATATCCACAGGATCTTTTTGAAGATAGCGAACCGCAGATTTGTAATGGGCCAAAGGCCAAAACACGTTGGCTTTCAAATCAAACTGACGCATGATTTCAGTTAACCGATCACTAGGTTCGCCTAGACCCATATACTTTTGCCAGAGATTTTTACGCTTATAGTTTTCGATCAGTTGGATCAGTTTCTTTCCATATTTCAACTCAAAGTTTTTCAGCGTTAAAGTCTTTTGACCAGTAGCCAACTCAATCGCTCCTTGCTGCCAATACAAATGCTGGAATAGGTCATCAGAAGGAGAGTGATAGTCATACTCACCTCGGAATTGAAGCGATACCAAGTTGAAAGCATCCGCTGCCATCAGCTCAATTTCTCGATATTGAGCACTTTGAAAACCACTAGATGGAAGCAATGACATTCTGAATTTTAAGAATTGCTCTCGCTCCATGCCTTTCCACATCATTGCAAAAGAGCTAATCAAATGATCGAAATACATCATAATCCGCTCCATTCGCTCGATAAAAAAGGCCTCCGTAATGGCATCCTTATCTGAGATTTGCTCCATTTCGGAGATAATCAGTTTGAAATAAAGCTCCGTAATCTGATGGTATATGATAAAAATCTTCTCGTCTTTGAAGCTTGTTTTTGGTTGCTGCAATGACAAAAGCACATCCAGATTGATGTATTCCCAATACGTCAGGTAATCAGCATAGAGCAAACCTTCAAGGTAGGAAAGCATATCTTGGCCAGAGGCTTTAAATTTCTCTTGAAGCTGGTGAATTTTATCAAGTATTTTAGGGTCAAACTGTGACTCGTTCATAAGTACTTTTTTAGAAAAAAAGGTAGTTTTTTAGCCTTCGATCTATTTACTTCGAGTTGTCAAAGGGGCTTTTCTTTCATACAAAAGTCATTGATTCAATCTAATAAACAAAATAACATGGAAGCTATTGCAATCCAAAAATCTCAAAAGCAGGACACATTCGAAGGGGTAGATTTTCTAGATTTGGACGATTTGCTAACCGAAGAGCATAAGCTGATCCGGAGTTCAATTCGTGATTTTGTGAAAAAAGAAATTTCGCCATACATCGAGGACTGGGCTCAAAAGGCTTATTTCCCATACGATATCGTAAAGAAATTTGGAGATGTAGGCGCATTTGGTCCACAGATCCCAGTGGAATATGGTGGTGGTGGATTAGATTACATTGCCTATGGATTGATTATGCAGGAAATCGAACGAGGTGACTCTGGGATGCGATCAACAGCTTCTGTACAAGGTTCATTAGTGATGTATCCGATTTATAAATTTGGCTCTGAGGAGCAGCGAAGAAAATATTTACCAAAACTTGCTTCAGGTGAGTTTTTAGGATGTTTTGGTTTGACTGAACCAGATCATGGGTCTAACCCAAGCGGAATGGTTACCAACTTCAAGGATATGGGAGATCATTACTTATTGAACGGTGCCAAAATGTGGATTTCCAACTCTCCAAAAGCTGATATCGCGGTGGTTTGGGCAAAGAACGAAGAAGGAAGAATCCATGGCCTAATCGTGGAGCGGGGAATGGAAGGTTTCTCTACTCCTGAAACTCACGGAAAGTGGTCATTGAGAGCTTCTTGCACTGGAGAGCTGGTTTTTGATAATGTGAAAGTTCCAAAGGAAAATTTACTTCCAAATAAGTCTGGGCTTGGAGCACCGATGATGTGCTTGGATTCAGCAAGATTTGGAATCGCATGGGGAGCTATCGGAGCAGCGATGGATTGCTACGAATCCGCTCGTAAATATGCCGCAGAGAGAATTCAGTTTGGAAAGCCAATCGCAGGATTCCAATTGACACAAAAGAAACTGGCAGAGATGCTTACTGAAATTACGAAAGCGCAACTATTAGCCTGGAAAGTAGGCAAAATGATGAATGAAGGAACTGCCCGAACAGTGCATATTTCAATGGCAAAGCGAAACAATGTGGAGATGGCTATAAACATCGCTCGTGAGGCTAGACAAATCCACGGTGGAATGGGTATCACAGGGGAATATCCACTTATGCGTCACATGATGAATTTGGAGTCTGTGTTGACTTACGAAGGCACGCATGATATTCATTTGTTGATCTTAGGTCAAGAGATCACTGGTTTGCAAGCGTTTAAATAAAAAATGAGTCTAAAGTGAAAAAGCCTCAGAAATTGAATTTCTTGAGGCTTTTTTTTGATTAATTATTTAATTTATCGCTTGACGAACTTCCCAATAAACAATTTATTCTCCTCTCCTTCCCACATAACTAAATAGGTCCCGGCAGCTATTGCTGAAATATCCAACTGATAGGAAGCTCCAGAGCTAGTTTGAATAGAGATGATTCCAGTCACTTCTTTTCCTTCAAGACTATAAATCTTGATTGACTTCATAGCTATTGCCTGATCCGTTTCAAGCTCCAATTGGATCCGATTCGTTGCAGGATTAGGATAGATTTTTAATTCCTCAGATAGGATCATATTTGGTCTAATCAGTCCTGCAATAGTGACCTCCACTGCTTTAAGTTTTGCTTTACAGCCTGCAGTGCTGGTCAATTCTACTGAATAGCTTCCCATTTCAAATAACGTGATCACCCTTTGGGTAGCCTCCAGGATTAGCACTTCATTTCGGAACCATTGATACGTAAAATCCCCTTCTGGAGCGACCAATTTATTTCCATCTGGCTTAATTTCTCCAGTAGGAATTAGATTTACCTTGACTTCATACTTAGCCGTTTCAGCCAGGCAAGCTCCTTGGTAGCGTATGACCGCATCATAGTTTCCGCCCTCTTCGATAGTCAGCACTTTCCCTTGCTGACCAACTACCTCAACCCCATTTCTTCTCCATCGAACCACTTCAAAATCGGCAATAGAATTAATTATCAAGTCTGATTTTGAACCTGTACAAAACTCAACGGAGCCGGTAATAGTAACTGGTGCCGAATTTTTTGATTTTACAGTTAGTTGGGCCGTTTTCTCAGTTACATTTCCTGCAAGGTCAACTGCTCTGATTTCAATTGGAATTACTTTTCCAAGGTCCTCACATGTAATAGATATTCGATTAATACTGATCTCCTTAATCCCGCAATTGTCTTTTAAATCAGTGTAAAAGTTTTCTGGATTCAGTTCAAGTTCTCCTTTGCTTAGGTCAAGCTCTAATTCTGGTGATTTTGAATTGAATATTGGAGCTAAATTATCTTTCACTAACACCGAAACATCCTTAGTACTGGTCTGACCTTTTGAATTGGTCAAAGTGATTTTGACTAAATTTTCATCAACATTTAAACAGGAAAAATCAGTTTTACTGATCGATACAATAATACTTGGATCGGATAATGGCCAAGTTTCAAATAGGTTTTCTGCATTTAAAGTAGCATTTCCTTCTTGATTCAATTCGAGAATAACACTTGACTTAATTGGTGGAAAAGTAGTCTCATCAAAGTCAGATGCAGTGAAAGTCACGCTATTCAACTTAGCAGCACAGCCAGCAGCATTAGTGATTTCCACGGTATACTCTCCCTCTTGTGTGGCTTGATATGTTTTATTAATGGCATCTGAGATTCTTTCTCCATTTCGATACCATTGATAACTACTAGCGGTCGGGGCAATTAAAAGTTTATCTTCTTTACTGACTTGTCCAGAAGGAATTAGATTTACCTTGACTTCATACTTAGCCGTTTCAGCCAGGCAAGCTCCTTGGTAGCGTATGACCGCATCATAGTTTCCGCCCTCTTCGATAGTCAGCACTTTCCCTTGCTGACCAACTACC
>JBLGAM010000191.1:0-4718 GCA_047612305.1 Planctomycetota bacterium
GGATTCGTGATTTCTATACCTTATACAATATTCCTATCCAAACAGTTCAAAATGGGGTTCGAAAGAAATTTATTTAAAAAAAAAGTGTTGAGCGTTCAACACTTTTAAGGATGAAAATACATCAAATCATTATTTAGATTTAATCTTAATTATTTTATAAGTGTATCTGCAATTGCACCGGTAAAAGGTAAAAAGCGACTTAGTATGTGGTAAACAATGGCAATGCTGATACTTCCGTCACTCGTCATCGGTCTTCCAGTCAGATAGCCAAAGAAGAAGAGGTCACTGGCATCCTTGCGGATAATCAGATTATTTTATTTCTCTTTATCAAAGAATTGAATTGGTCTGTTAATTGACTCTTCAAGGACTATCAATGTCTCTGTACGGTCAATCCCATCCACTTTTTGGATGTTATCAAGGACAGTTCTAAGGTGATTGGTATCTCTACAAATTATTTTAGCAAAAATAGAGTAGTTGCCTGTCGTATAATAAGCACTTACTACTTCAGAAACAGCTTTTAGTTTTTCGATTACATTATCATAAAGCGAGCTTTTTTCGAGGTAGATTCCTAAAAACGCTGAAATATCAAACCCCAATTTAGCGAAGTCGATATTTAAAGTAGCACTTTTTACGATTCCCATATCCTCTAATTTCTTCATTCGGACGTGTACGGTTCCCGAGCTTACGAATACTTTTTTGGCAATTTCTGTGTACGGAGTTTTCGCATCCTCATTTAATAGAGAAATGATCTTAAGGTCAATGTTGTCGATATCTAAAATTTTGTCCATTTTTTTGGGTTGTATTTAGCTGATTAGTAAAGAATGCGCTTGTAAATTAGAGATTGTTCAAAACATAGCAAATTTTTTTTTTCAATTTGTAATTAATATTAAAATCACTTTACTTTGTCACTTGATCACAGACCAAATTTTTATTTTGAATTTGAGTCGTTTTGTCAAATTAAAATTCGGGAACTGATAAAGAGCCAAATTTTAATTTATTAATTGTGAACTTTTAATCTCTAAAGTTATATTTGGGTTTATATTCTGAAAAAAGTCTTGCTTCTGGCAAGACTTTTTTGTTTCTCCTCAAAGACTACAAGTAACCAGTTTTTTTTTTAATCGGTTGGGTATTCCATCGGTCTTACCATTATTTTTAGCACTATAAGTTTTTTCGATTTACTAAAAAAAAATCCGGCCTGGAGATGATTCCTATTTGGTAAAAAGAGAAAAAACTAAAGTAAAATTTCAAATAACCTAAATTCAAATGAATACCAAGTTTAAGTTTGGCATCTTTTTGCTCTTTCTATTTTGTGTCCAACTTGCTTTTGGACAACAAAAAAGACCACTTACCCACGATGACTACGATGGATGGGAGCGAGTGTCTTCCGAAAAAATCACAAAGAATGGCCAATGGGTGGGCTATCAAATTTCTCCCCAGGATGGTGATGTACGTTTGGAGATTTTAGCTTTCAAACAACCATCTCACAGATTTGTGATCCCAAGAGGAACAGGTTTTGATTTTAGCCCAGATGACGCATTTGCAATAGGCAAAATCAGTCCTGAAGGTGATTCTGTTCGCTTATTGAAACTGAAAAAAACCAAAAAGGATGATATGCCATCCGACAGCCTTTTTATCTATCAGATGAGTACTGGCAGTCTGATTAAAATTCCAAAAGTAAAATCTTTTGCAGTGCCAAGAGAAGCTGGTAGCTGGATAGCTATTCTCTATGAAAAGGAAAAAGTTAAGAAACTTGCTAAAATTGACAGTACGCCTACAGCTGATTCTATTGCTAAAGCTGATAAACCAAAGAAAACAGACGGGACCAAACTTGAAGTACGTAAGCTTGACGGATCGCTGACGTATAATTTTGAGCGAGTGAAGTCGTTTGGTTTTTCTCCTAATGGTGATTTTCTCCAGTATGTCTTAGCTGAAGAGGATACTTTAGATAACGCAGCAATTTACCTTTTGAACCTTTCGACAGGACAAAGCAAAATGATCTCGGAAGGGATGACATCCTATTCCGATATTACATTTTCTCCAAAATCAAAATACCTAGCCTACTTGACTACCAATGATTCTTCGAAATCTAAAAAGCCATATCATTCCCTTTACTTGGTAAACACTGGGACTGGAAGCAATGAGGAAATAGCTTCAAAAAGTTCAACTGGAATAGTAGAGAATGGGAGAGTAAGTCCTGATGAAAATCTAAAGTTTTCTGAAAATGAGTCGAGATTGTTTTTCGGGATTGCTCCAGATTATGTGGACTATCCCTATGAAAACGACACGACCATCTTGGATGATGAGCGTGTGAGCTTGGATATCTGGGGTTGGCAAGATACTGAAATCCAACCGATGCAGCTGGTCAGAAGGTCTCGAGAAGAAAAGAAAGCCTATTTGGCAAGCATTGATTTAGGCACTAAAAAAATCACCCAATTAGGCACTCCTGAAATAGATGACGTGGCCTTAGAATCAAAAGTGGAGCGTGATTTTGGTCTTGCTTATACAGATTCACCTTATCGTCGGAGCTATAGCTGGGATATTCAGATAGGTAGAGATCTATATTTAGTGGATTTCAAAACTGGCCAAAAGATACTGATTGAAAAGGATGCATCTGGATCTCCGTCTATTTCTCCTGAAGGGAAATACGTGAGTTGGTATGATGCAAGAGATAGCAGTTGGGTGGCTTATGACATCGCTTCAAAAGCTAAAATAAACCTAACGACTGGTTTATCGCCTGTTTTCTATGATGAAATTCACGATAGTCCATCACTTCCAGGAAGCTATGGGAATGCAGGTTGGATTGCTGGAGATGCTGCAATCTTGATTTATGATCGATTTGATATTTGGAGAGTAGATCCGAAAAACCCCTCTGCGGCTGTCAATATTACTCAGGGTATGGGAAGAAAAGAGTCAATCGTTTTTAGAAGACAGGACCTTGATCGAGAAGAGCGGAGTATAGACCCAAAGGCATTATTGTTATTGGCGGCTTTTAATGAGCAGACTAAAGATGCTGGCTTTTATACCGGTTCAATTGATGGAAAAGCTGTGCCAAAGCAGATTTTGATGACTTCTCATAGCTATTCAGGATTCACAAAGGCCAAAGATGCTGATGCGATTTTACTGAATCGCTCGACTTATTTAGAGAATCCTGATGTGTTTCTAGGGGACTTGTCATTCAGTAATTTGACAAAAGTATCTAATCTGAATCCACAACAAGCCACTGTGAACTGGGGCTCTGTGGAGTTGGTGAATTATCTAACAAATGGCGGAGATCCGCTTCAAGGCTTGTTATATAAGCCTGAAAATTTTGATCCGAATAAAAAGTACCCTTTGATGGTTTACTTCTATGAACGAAACAGTGATGGAATTCATAGATACCGGGCTCCGGCACCTAGTGCTTCGACGATTAATATTCCATTTTTCGTAAGTAACGATTATTTGGTTTTGGTGCCAGATATCAAGTATGATCTGGGACTTCCAGGACCATCTGCTTACAATTGCATTATTCCTGCAGTCCAATCTATCGTATCCCGAGGATTTGTAGATTCTGATAATATGGCAATCCAGGGTCAAAGCTGGGGTGGTTATCAAGTGGCTTATTTGATTACGCAGACAAATATGTTTAAAGCAGCAGGAGCTGGGGCTCCAGTGGTGAATATGACTTCTGCTTATGGTGGAATACGCTGGGGAACAGGAATGAGTAGAATGTTTCAATATGAGCAGACACAATCTCGGATAGGAGGAACACTTTGGGAAAAACCAATTTATTACCTTGAAAATTCACCGTTGTTCTTTATGGATCGGGTCAAAACTCCAGTTCTCATCATGCATAATGATGCGGACGGTTCTGTGCCTTGGTATCAAGGAATAGAAATGTTTATGGCTTTAAAGCGTCTGAATCAGCCAGCGTGGTTATTGCAATATAATGGAGAGGATCATAATCTGGTCCAGCGTAAAAATCGTAAAGATCTATCGATCCGGCTTAGCCAGTTCTTCGATCATTATTTGAAAGGCGCACCAGCACCGCTTTGGATGACAGAAGGTTTGCCAGCTATTGAAAAAGGGAAAACGCTTAAATATGAATTGAGTAATTAAAAGGGAATTCCCCGAATCAGACGATTCGGGGATTTTTTTTAAATTGCCACGGCTGCTTTGATATGCGGATGCGGATCGTAATTTTCTAACGTGAAATCCTCATAGGTAAACTCAAAAATATCTTTTACTTCGGGATTGATTTTCATTGTGGGCAGTGGCCTAATATCCCTACTTAACTGTAAATGAGCTTGCTCTAAATGATTAGAATATAGGTGTGCGTCTCCAAAGGTGTGAACAAAATCTCCTGGCTTCAATCCACAAACCTGAGCCACCATCATGGTGAATAAAGCATAAGAAGCAATATTAAACGGAACCCCCAAAAACACGTCAGCACTCCTTTGGTAGAGTTGGCAACTGAGTTTGCCGTCGGCTACATAGAACTGGAACATGGTATGGCATGGTGGTAAGGCCATTTGGTCAACATTGGCCACATTCCACGCACTTACCAGATGTCTTCTACTATCTGGCTTTGTTTTGATTTGATGAATCAGATTTTTGATTTGATCGATTTCTCCCCCTTTTCCATCAGGCCAGTGTCTCCATTGATAGCCATAGACGGGGCCTAAATCACCATTTTCATCTGCCCACTCGTCCCAAATTGAGACTTTGTTTTCATTTAAGTA
>JBLGAM010000192.1:0-4612 GCA_047612305.1 Planctomycetota bacterium
AACTCACGCGCTAGCCCTCCTATCACTGATTTATTTCCGGTATCAGTGAAGCCCAAACCTCCAGAAGACAGACCTCCCAAATGCTTATCGGGAGATACAACTAAGACTGATTTTCCGAGTTTTTTGGCTTGTACTGCAGCGGTGATCGCAGCGGAAGTCCCACCGTAAATGATGATATCGGCACTATATTTTTCTTGGGGAAAAGCACTCAGGCAGGTAAAAAAAATGGAAAGTGTTAAAATAAATTTCATAAAAAGAATGGATAGGAAGTGGGAAATAAACTTTAACAAAACAGATGATGAATAAGCTAAATAAAAAATTTAAGCCTTCCAACCTTTTAAATGTCAAACCATTTGAAACCTACAACTTTACCCAAGACGTATCCAAAGTCTTAAGCCACCTAACGAATCAAATTCGGGAATTAAGTAGAAATCCAATCTGATACTAAAAAATGGAAATCGAAGGATGACTTAGCCTTTTCACCCACAATTTCTTAAGGTTCTGGATAGGAAAGAATCGATACTGAGGCATTTTTTCTGATAAAAATCAGATTTCGAACTGAGGATAGTCGTCTTTTTCACATCGGGAAGGAAATAGCTTTACTGGTTCAAAACCTACTCAAATCAAAACACTTACTTATGTCTCTTTCTGCCAGCCAACACAGTTTTCACATTCCGGTTATATGCCGTGGCTATACTGTGGTTACTCCGGTCAAAGTTGCCAAATTCGGCATTTCCAGCGTGGTCTCAGTTATGGATGACCACCTTTTGGAAGATATGAGGAGGCTGTATTACCGCAAGAATCAATTGGAATATATTGAAATCAAATCCGATTCGATGGATTCCCGAAGCTTGAGAATTACTGCATATTTGGATCTAATCAACCAGTTGGTAACAAACCAAGTGGACTATTTAAAATAGTGTGATTGGAGCTTAGACGCTGAATTTGCAAACTACCTTAGTTTGATCCCTCCAAAACACCCAATCCATGGCTCACTGTTACTTTATTTTAACTCAGATGCGCAGGATAAAGCGGATATAGTCGCTTCAATTAAATCCAAAATTGTCCCGGGAAGAATCGATGTCAACATCATGACAAGGGTAGACAAAATGAACTACGACAAGGAAGGCAACCCACTCCCAAGAGAATATTCGGATGCCTTATCCGCTCTGAAAGGCTTTGCAAAAAGTAAGATCGAAGGCTCAGTGGTTTTTTCTGCAGGCATGAACCCCTCACTTTATGGTTACACGGAAAATTTCGGATGCTTCTTTCCTGATCATATGGGGAAAACTCAAAAAGGAATTATCCTGAAAGTGAGTGACTATCGTTCTGCGCTCATTCAAGGAAAGTTTTTTGCTAAAAAAGGGCTTTTTGTTTCAGAGTTTAGGATCGAATCAGGACTTAATTGTGGTGGTCATGCTTTCGCAACGGATGGCTTTCTGATCGGGACAATACTCGAGGAATTCAAAACCAATCGTAAAGAGCTTTATGATACAATTTTCAACACCTGTCAGCAGACACTAACCCAACATTTCAAAAATCACCTCTGCGATTCAACTGAGATGAAAATCACCTATCAGGGAGGAATTGGAACGCATGCAGAGGATTCTTTTTTGAAGGAATACTATCAGCTAGACGGCACCGGTTGGGGAAGTCCTTTCCTGCTAGTTCCCGAAGCTACAGCTGTGGATGCAGATACATTGGATCGGATCCTAAAATCTAAAAAATCAGATTATTTCCTCAGCTATGCATCGCCCCTAGGCGTACCTTTCCACAATCTGAGAAATTCAAGCGGTGAGGAACAACGCAAATCTCGGATCGAAAAAAATCGGCCTGGCTCTCCCTGCTTCAAGAAATTTCTGGCTACCAACACAGAATTTACCGAAAAACCGATCTGCACCGCTTCCAGACAATATCAAATCCTGAAATTAAAAGAAGCGGCCTCCCAAAATATCGAAGAAGCTGAACTTGATAGAATTAAAGAAAAAGACTGTCTCTGCGAAGGACTAAGTGCTCCGGGCATCCTATCGGTCGGGGGCACGCCCAGAAGAAATCTTTTCGCTGTGACGATCTGTCCGGGACCAAATCTCGCCTACTTCAAAAGTACGTATTCACTTAAGCAGATGATCGACCATATTTATGGCAAAATCAATCTGAGGCTTGACTCCGAACGGCCACATGTATTTGTAAAAGAACTTCAACTCTATGTGACCTATTTCAAAAATGAAATCGAACATTACCTCAAGGAAGGAAGCATCAAAAATCAAAAGAAACTGGACAAGTTCCGCGAGAATCTGATTGAAGGAATCTCTTATTACCAAAATTTGGCAAACCAGGTCAGCATAGATTCATTAGATATAATTCAGAAAATGAAAAGTCAATTTTCACAGCTTAAATCAGAGATTGAATCATTTTCAAAGGAATTGTCATTCGAAGCTATATAATATCAAAAAACTAAAAAGAATCTATTGAAAATGGTTTAAATTGGTTAGAAAGGCTATCCCATGACCACTTACACTGTGCTTGGAGCAAACGGCAATATTGCTCAAGAAGTATCCAAATCACTTTCTTCACCCGACTCCCTAATCAAGCAATTCAGTCGTAGTCCAAAAAAAGTAAATGAAACTGATGTCCTTATTTCAGGTAATCTACTAGATGCAGAAGAGGTTTCCACCGCAGTTGCTGGTAGTGAAGTGGTTTTTTTATTGGCAGGAATCCAGTATGATAAAAAGATCTGGAAGCGGGATTGGCCCATCATTATGCGGAATACACTTGCTGCTTGTGTTGCTCACAGAGCCAAATTGGTCTTTTTCGATAACATGTATGCCTTTGATCCAACTGAAGTGGGGCATCTCACTGAGGAAAGCAAAATGGCTCCACTTAGCGAAAAAGGGAAAGTGAGAAAGCAAATTCTGGATATGCTTTGGAAGGAAGTCCAAGCTGGCAATCTCACTGCACTAGTCGCTCGTGCTGCTGATTTCTATGGTCCTGGTGCTTCGAATAGCTTTTTGAATGAATTGGTGATCGATAGAATGAAAGCCGGAAAAAGTCCTCAGTGGCTCTATTCTGGAGCTAAAAAACATTCATTCACCTATATCCCAGATGCAGGAAAAGCCACTGCTTTGCTCGCTCAACAAGAAGGTTCTTGGAATCAAAGCTGGCATTTGCCGACTAGCTCAGCATATCCAACCGGACAGGAAATCATTGCGATCTTAAATCAAAAACTTGAAAAGAATTCGAAACTCCAAGTACTACCTGCCTTTGCCGTGAGTTTCTTAGGATTATTTATAGCTCCTCTTCGCGAAATCAAGGAGCTTCGCTATCAGACTGATTCAGATTATTGTTTTGATTCCTCCAAAATTGAAAAGGCTTATGGCCTGAAAGCGACGCCAATCGAAATTGGTTTGGAGGCATGTCTTTAAAATCAGCAATTCAAGATTTGTAATCCCGAAACTGGATCCCATGACTTAAAAAAAACCTCATAAAGAATGGATTTTATTGTTTAATGGAAAAACCGAATGTGATGTATTCTTCATTTTAGAATCCTCTATTATAACATCATACTATTCCAACTCATACCATTCTGTAACTTCTAAATTTGCTCTGCGACCAACTTTTTTGGGTGGATAATTGGTTACTAAATAATCTACAATGACCTTTTCATTTTCTCCTAGATCCCAGAGATTTTGAGTTTCCTGCATCCATCTGATGGTTTTGACCCAGCTTTCTTCATTCATTCTGTTTTGAATCACCAATTTTGAAGAATGACAATTTGTGCAATTTTGTATGGTAATCATCATCCCTGGTGCATCGATGAATCCAGTAGCTATATGAATTCCATTTTCGATCCCCTCTGATTCATCTACAACTGCTATTGCTACCGCACCACTTACTTCAGCCTCTGAACCCACAAATAGGAGAAGGTTTGGATTCGTCAATAGAATAATGGACGCGATCACCACCACTCCTACTAAACCACTCAAGGCAATGACTAGCTTGTTAAGCTGGTCAAAGCTTTTCTTGAAATTCTCAAATTCTTGTTTACTTTTTTTCATTTAGCTGACTTTTACTGCAATTCGATGACAGGCATTATTCAAATAGCCTTTAGGGTTCCACCCAGGTACAATCATTGGCTGAGATTTACCTTGTGAGTCTGTCGCTTTAGCCCACACTTCATAATAACCTGTTTTGGGGAAGTCAACGGTGGCAGTGAAATGTTGCCAAGCTAGCCTATTTGAAGGTTTCTTCAGTGTACATGCTTTCCAAGTCATCCCAAAATCTATGGAATACTCCATTTTTGAAACCTCTAACTCTCCAGCCCAAGCATGACCTCTAACGGTTAGTTTTTTTCCTTTTGAAATAATCCCTCCTGATTTCGGATAAGTGATCAAGGATTTTACAGGCATGGATTCAATGATACACATATCAGCATCTTTTACCTCCTCGCCTGGTCCCACAGGTGTGCATGGTATTCTATAGGAATCTCCCCCCATCTTTTCTCCATCATGGACCTTATCTCTAACACTAATTTTTTGAAGCCATTTGCCAGATACAGAAGCTGGATAACCACCAGCCACAAGTCGCAAAGGATGGCCGTGTACTAATGGAATGT
>JBLGAM010000193.1:0-4591 GCA_047612305.1 Planctomycetota bacterium
TTTAGCGCAGCGGAGATTTTTTGCTCATTATCTATCTCCATTTGGTGGCCAAATCGCTTTGCAAAGCCAGAAAAAGTCTCTAGACGCTCCATATCCGGCGAATCGTGCGTCCGATATATGAAAGTGTCTTTTCCTTTATTCTTATTGAAAATAAATTCAGCTACATATTTATTAGCCAAGAGCATAAACTCTTCAATGAGTTTGTGAATGTCTTTTCGCTCTTTCACAAATAGTCCTAGTGGCTTTCCTGTTTCATCCAGTTTGAATTTTACTTCCACTGTTTCAAAATTCACCGCACCATGGTCAAATCTTCGCTGCCTGATTTTCTTTGCAAGGGTGTTGAGAAGGGTCAATTCCTGGAAGAAATCCCCCGATTGATTGTCGATATTTTCTTGAGCATCTTCATAGGAAAACCGACTATCGGAATGAATAATTGTGCGGCCTATCCAGTGCTTTTTCACATTTCCCTGACGATCCATTTCGAATACACAGGCAAAAGTCAATTTATCCTCATTTGGTCTTAGCGAACAAAGTCCATTGCTCAATCGCTCTGGAAGCATTGGTATAGTCCGATCTACCAAATAGACTGAGGTTGCTCGATTATAGGCTTCCTTTTCTAATGCAGTATTAGGCTTGACATAATGAGTCACATCAGCGATGTGAACACCCACCTCAAGGTTTCCATTTTCCAATTCCCTATAGGAAATCGCATCATCGAAGTCCTTAGCATCTACTGGGTCAACGGTAAATGTAGTCACTTCTCTGAAATCTTTCCTAGCCTCGATTTCTTTGGAAGTGATTTTATCCGAGATTTCATTTGCCTCTTGATCAGGTGCCTCAGGATATTCAAAAGGTAATCCGAATTCTGCCATGATGGAGTGAATCTCCACTTCGTGAAGGCCTGCTTTTCCAAGTACTCGAGTGACTACTCCGGATGGATTTTTGTCTCCATCGCGCCACTCGGTAAGTTTTACGATTACTTTCTCATTATGCTCGGCTCCCATGAGATCCCCTCGATGCACAAAGATGTCCTTATGCATTTTTTTGAAATCGGGTACTATGAAGGCAAATCGAGGAGAGATCTCTACTCTACCTACAAACTCATCACGATTTCGCTCCAGTACTTCAAGGATTTTACCTTCTGTACGACCTGTTTTTCCTTTGACAGGATAGACCATCACTCGGACGCGGTCACCATCAAGTGACTGCTTCATGTCCGCCTCTTTCACCATGATATCGCCCAATGAATCTGGGTCTTCCTCTCTGATGATGAAGGCAAATCTTGCATTCACATAATCCACTCGGCCGATGATGTAGTCTGGGTCTTGAGTGGAAGAGTAATAATTACGAGAATTTCTCGAAACTGAGCCAGAAGCGACTAATTTACTTAGTATAGGCTCAACGCCATCTTTGGAGATGGCGTCTCTGATTTCGAGCGTTTTAATGATTTGTTTCGCATTGAATTCCGAACCGTAGTTGGAATCTAAAAATTGAATTATTTTTCTGGCTAGACTGCCAGCATCAGGCTTGTCTGGCCCAAATTTTTTAGTTGTATTTTTTCTGTCTGATTTTCTTCCCATGTTTTGGGTTATTGTGTTTAGTTAAGTTGAAAAGATTCTTGGTGGGACCGTTTATCCTTGAATTATCTTTTGATTAATCTTTCAAATAAATCACCTCTATGCTCAGCTCGAGATCCTGAGGATTCATAGCTAAATATATTCTGGCCGTTACCTCTACGTCTTTTAGACAATAAATTTTGATTTTTTCTATATCTTTTTCAAGGTGATAAGTGGAATTTACTTGGCTTCCGTCTAAGTCACCTTTGGAAGATTCTATGCCGAAAACAGCTGCTAAAAGTTCGAGACGGGTGTAATGCTTATAATCTCCAAACTTCCAAAGCTCCATGGTGTCCAAATGTCGAACTTCCCAAGGTTTTTTGCCAGCTATTTGTAAAGGTTCGGGTAGTCCAATCCCATGAATTAACATCCTTCGGCATAGGTAGGGGAAATCAAATTCCTTTCCATTATGTGCACAAAGAACCCATTTCTTTTTGTCAAGTAAAGCCTTGAATTCCAAAAGAAGTTCCCGCTCCTGTTCATGGGAAATACATTTGGATCGAAGGAAAAGCTTTTTTTCTTTCTTATTTTTCTGAAAGTACCCAAGGCCAATACAGACAACCTGACCAAACTCGGCATGAATTCCTGCTCGGTCAAAGTACAAATCTCCCGGTGCCAAATCTGTCCGATCAGGTTTGATGAGTCGCTCTTTCCTTAACCATTCGTCTTTTAGCCGATCTGGTAGCTCCTCATAGCTTGCAGTAACTGAGGCAGTCTCAATATCCAAAAAAAGAATATCGCTGAGTTGATCAAAAAAAGTATTCATAGAGAAAAGTTTAAGCGTGAAGTATTCCTTCGAGCCCAATCTCGGGGATAAAGCTGGTGAATCTCGGATCAAAACTGGCTGAAGTAAAGATAAACCTTTTGTCAAATATTTGATCCATAATGTAGTAGCTCACCCAGAATTCATTGGTTAAGGAGAATACAACGGGGTCAATCGATTCTATTTTAGCAATGGATTGTGGACCAAGCTCTTCAATCATATGTCGAAGTGTAGATGTTTTTTTTGGTTCACCATTCATTTCACCATAACCTTTCGAGGTGATCATGACTGTTTTTAGCTCGATGAGATTCAAATTGATAATGTAGACAGCCCATTCTGTCCCTGTGGCGTTCTCCTTTTTTGCAATAGCAAGTTTTACCCCTGTGACCGGCTGGAAATCAATGTCTTTTTTCATGTGTTTATAATTTGATTTTTAATGGCCACATGGAATCTTCGCAAGCATTATAATCATACCTCTGTGTGTCGCTTTGGATCATGCTCGATTTCATATGATTATAATTTCTTCTTAATGGCCATATGGAATCTCGCAGCATTTAATCATCCCATTGTGTGACTTTTTAGTCATGCTCGATTTCATGAAAATTATAATAGATCCATCCCAAATAGGTTCAAGAGATGGTATTTTACTTTTTCTTTAACTTCCTCTAATGGGACTTCTCTTTGGAGTTCAGCCTGTAGAGAAGTGACCGCTTTATCATCTATTCCACAAGGAATGATGTGTGAAAAATAGCTAAGGTCGGAGTTGATGTTAAATGCAAAACCATGCATCGTCACCCATCTACTTGATTTGACACCCATGGCGCAGATTTTTCTTGGGTTTATTTGTTCCAAATGATCAAGCCAAACTCCCGTAAGCCCGTTGATTCTTCCTGCAAGGATCTTATAATCTGCTAATGTCAGTATGATTGCCTCTTCCAAAAGCCTCAGATATTTATGGATATCGGTAAAGAAATTCTCTAAATCTAAGATTGGATAGCCTACAAGCTGCCCTGGCCCATGGTAGGTGATATCGCCACCTCGATTTATTCTGTAGAACTGAGCTTTGTGCTCTGCAAGACCATTCTCATCGAGTAAGAGATTTTCTGATTTTCCACTTTTACCCAGCGTGTAGACGTGGGGATGCTCCACGAAAAGCAAATAGTTTGAAGTCAATTTCTGTTCGGAATCGGGGTTTTTTCGATTCTCGATTTTCAAAGCCACAGTTTCTGCAAAAAGCTCCTCTTGATAATCCCAAGCTTCTTGGTAATCGAGTAAACCGAGGTCTCGGAAATCTACTGATTTATTAATAATTTGATTCATCTTCTGAAAAGGGATGCTTTTAAACAGGATAAAGGGATGCATCGTTCCGCTTATTTTTCAAAATTAAACAATTATCTAAGATGGCAGAACATAATGAAAGTGGTAGAATAGCTGAAGAGCAAGCAGCGGAGTGGCTCAAAGGAAAGGGCTACGAGCTTTTGGAGTCCAATTACCGGCATGGTCATGCTGAGATTGACTTAATCATGAAGCATAAGGGCTTGTTGATTTTTATAGAGGTCAAGTATCGCTCAGGAACAGGTTTCGGTTATGCGGAGGAATTTGTAGATTCCATCAAACGTAAATTACTTATTAAGGCTGCTGACTACTACATTCACCAAATTGATTGGCATAAAGATATCCGTTTTGATATAGTAGGCGTTTACAAAGACAAGCATGGCAATCCAAACTTCAAGTCGTTTGAAGATGCATTTTATTAACGTCCCTTTTAATCGAAATTTTAAATTATGAAAAAAGTAATTCTCACAACCGTTTTCCTTTTCACTTCTATGGTCATTTTCGCCCAAAGTGCCCAAAAAGATGATAAAATAATTGAGGACTCAAAAGAGGCGAAGGCAGAATTTCTAGAAGATGATCTTGACATGCAAGAGTTATTTTCTTCATCCCATGCCTACATAATTCTCCCAAATGTTGGAAAAGGTGGGCTTGGAATAGGAGGAGCATCCGGTAATGGAGTTGCTTATGAAGATGGGGAAATGATTGGTTTTGCACGAATGACCCAACTTACTATCGGATTCCAAGCAGGAGGACAAGTGTATAGTGAGGTTGTTTTCTTTGAAGACAAAAAAGCATTTGACCGATTTAGAGAAAATAAAATAGAAATGTCAGCGCAGGTATCAGCCGTTGCCGCCGCTTCCGGGGCGTCCTTAAATGC
>JBLGAM010000194.1:0-4587 GCA_047612305.1 Planctomycetota bacterium
GCAGCGATTCGCTGCGCACAGCTTGGAATGAAAACTGCAATCATTGAGAAATACCCAACGCTTGGTGGTACTTGCCTGAATGTGGGCTGTATTCCTTCAAAAGCACTCTTGGATTCATCTGAGCATTACCATAATGCGGCTCATACCTTCAAAACTCACGGAATCAACCTGAGCAATTTGAAAGTTGACTTAAAGCAGATGATCGCTCGAAAAGCAGATGTGGTCAAGGAAAATGTGGATGGAATTTCTTATTTGATGAAGAAAAATAAGATTGATGTTCACCAAGGCTTGGGCTCTTTTGTGAATAATACCACTGTCAAAGTAACCAAGGACGATGGTTCTGCTGAAGAAATTCAGGGTAAAAACATCATCATCGCAACTGGTTCCAAGCCAGCAAATCTGCCTTTTATCAAATTGGATAAAGACCGAGTGATTACATCCACTGAGGCTTTGAATTTGAAGGAAATCCCAAAGCACATGATCGTAATTGGAGGTGGAGTTATAGGAATGGAGCTTGGTTCAGTTTATGGTCGTATGGGGGCCAAAGTTTCGGTGATAGAGTTCATGGATTCATTGATTCCTTCGATGGATCGTACGATGGGAAAAGAACTTCAGAAGTCTTTGAAGAAAATCGGATTCGATTTTTATCTAAGGCACAAAGTAGTAGGAGTAGAAAGAAAAGGTAAAGAGGTTACGGTAAAAGCTGAGGACTCAAAGGGCGAAATCGTTGAAATAAAAGGTGATTATGTATTAGTTTCGATTGGAAGGAAACCATACACAGATGGCCTTAATGCTGAAGCTGCGGGAGTCAAAATCACTGAAAGAGGTCAAGTAGAAGTGAATGATCATTTACAGACTACTGCATCAAATATCTACGCTATTGGCGATGTGGTCAAAGGAGCAATGCTTGCACACAAAGCAGAAGATGAAGGTACATTCGTTGCAGAAACTATCGCGGGGCAAAAGCCTCATATTAATTATAATCTGATCCCGGGTGTAGTTTATACCTGGCCAGAAGTAGCTGCTGTGGGTTACACTGAGGAGGAATTAAAGGCAAAGGGCATCAAATATAAAATTGGTAAGTTCCCATTCATGGCTTCCGGGCGTGCACGTGCTTCGATGGATACAGATGGCTTGGTTAAAGTCCTTGCAGATGCGTCAACAGACGAAATATTAGGTGTACACATGATTGGCCCTAGAACTGCCGACATGATCGCTGAGGCAGTTCTAGCTATGGAATTTCGAGCTTCTGCTGAAGATATCGCTAGGATGTCCCACGCCCACCCTACCTATACCGAGGTATTCAAAGAGGCCTGCTTAGCTGCTACAGGTAATCGCGCTTTGCATATATAATGTTCAAATAATCATTTTCAAAAGCCCTACGATCACTTTGTAGGGCTTTTTCTTTTTGGATAAAAATGAGTTTATTTCATTATGAAGTTTAATGTTGTAATAATCGGTGCAGGAAATGTCGCATGGCATCTTGCGCCAGCCTTAGAAGATGCAGGTCATACGGTGACTGAAGTTTATGCTCGTACCTTAAAATCAGCGAGTAAGATTACTGAGCGGGTTTACGAAGCAGAGCCTAAGGAAGATTTGGATTTCTCTGTAAGTAAAGCTGATCTATTTATTTTGGCAGTAAAAGATGCTGCAATACCAGAAATCTCAGATGCAATCATTTTACCTGAGGGTTCAATTCTAGTCCATACCTCTGGTTCGGTGGATCTAGCTAGTTTGAATTTAAGTTCTGCGACCTACACGGGTGTTTTTTATCCACTTCAAAGCTTTTCCATTGGAAAAAAAGTGGACTGGGCCGAACTTCCAATTTTGGTGGAATCTGAGGATGAGGAAGTTCTCCAGAAATTGAAAAAACTTGCGAAAAGTCTAACTCATCAAGTTTTTACCGTACGATCAAAAGACCGTAAAGGCCTTCATGTCGCAGCTGTTTTTGCCAGTAACTTTTCTAATCACATGATCAGAATAGCTGAGGAGATCATGCGAAGGCAAGGATTGGATTTCGAAATGCTAAAGCCATTGATCATTGAAACTATCTCAAAGAGTCTTCAGATCGGAGCAAAAAATGCGCAGACTGGGCCAGCCATTCGGGAGGATTATGAGACTTTGGAGGAACACCATCAATTTTTAAATTACAATGATCAAGTCGCTGAGATTTACCGATTGATTTCTCAGGACATCATAGATATATGACAAGAAGTAACTTAGGGGATGAAAGATAATAGTCTGATTTTTTTTAACTTTTTTCAGAAATTTTGATTCAAAAAACTCCTCTTCAATTTTTTGGGATGATGATTTTATTTTTAATCATTTTTTTTTCACACTTAACGTATTCTTATTGTGAGCAATGTAAATCGAGCATTAAGATCTCTTCCTTTTGGAAGAATTATCGGTGGCCAATGATTGCAGCCATTCATTCTCAGGCCTTAGCGGCAAAATCCACAGTCAATTTTATTAAAAAGGTTGGGTTCAAATCTTCTCCAGTTTCACAGAAGCCTTCAAAAGTCTCCAATTTAACAGTCCTCAGATCAATTTAATTAAAGATGGTTTTTGCAAAGAAAAAGACTGGGTCAATCTTCCAATTCTTCTTCGAACGCCATTACGGCAAACATGAATGTTAAAATCAGGTTAGCCGTGTCTGCATTGGCAGTTGGAATGGTTCAATTGTTAAATATTCCGGACTCTTCGAATAAGGCGAAATAATGGTAAGGGCTTTGGATTCAGTAAGACGATGGTGTAATAATCTTTTTTGTAAATCCGTAAATGTATAGGTTGAAATTATACTAGAGCTACTCCTGAGATTCCCATTGCTAAGACACCTGGTCTAAGTTATCCAGTATGTAGTCATCGTATAATTTTGAGTACAGAAAATTTGCGCTCTTGCCATGCTTTGTCCCTCTTGTGGGCTAGAATTAATCGTTGATAATCAGAAATCAGTTGCTGCACTTAATGCACTCAACAAACTTCAGTCGGTCTCCATAAAGCTTCAAAAATCAAATCAAAATCAGCACTCTAACTTAGTGATTCCAAGTTCCGAATTTCCCGGATTGATAGTCCTGATAGGCTTCCTTAATTTCTTGCTCCGTGTTCATTACAAATGGGCCTTGAGCTACCACTGATTCATTGAATGGTAGAGCATGTCCCAAAATTAGTATTGAATCTTCAGCAGCTTCAAAGTTGATTTCAGTGCCATCATTTTTAAATTCCACCAGATGCCGAAGATTTACTTCAGTGCCATTGATCGTGATAGTGCCTCTCACTAAGTAGCAAAATATATTTTCCCCTACCGGAATAGACTTAGAGATTTTTCCGCCTGATTGGAAATGAATGGTGCTCATGGTGATTGGGAAACTAGGATCAAATGAACCTTTGATTCCATTCCATTCTCCAAAAAGCTGTTGCACCTTTATCTTTCCCTCCTCAGATTCAAAGTTGTTGATTTCATTTTCTTGGAGTCCTAAATATCTAGGTTCGGTCATCTTCTGAGAAGCAGGTAAATTCAACCATAATTGTAAAATCTCTAACTCGCCACCGTTTCTTTTGAATTCAGAACTGCTGACCTCAGCATGGATCAGCCCCCGTCCTGCAGTCATGTATTGGACTCCTCCTGCTGTGATCGCAGACTCATGGCCTTCTGAATCTTTGTGTACAATATCTCCTGCTACTATAAAAGTAACCGTCTCCATTCCTCGATGTGGATGGGGTCCAAAAGGCAAACCTTGGTTTTGGGGTGGGTATATCTGGAATCCGTGATGGTTTAGAAATAGAAAAGGGTCAATCTGATCTAAATCACGAGCGGGCATTGGACTGTAGGTGACCAAATCTGCGATAGGCCGATATTCAGATTTGTGAATTTTTTTGATCGATCTCATAGAATAAAAATTAAATGTCTATACATCAAAGTAGGTGAAGTAAATAATAGTTCATTTTTTCCTTTTAATCTTTACTCCAGATTAATTTGTCTAAGCTCAAATAGATCGGTTCTTCTATCCTTGAGATTGCGTACACTTCCGAATTCATTTAGCTCTCGGAGTAGTGAAATATCCACATCGGCTATTAGGGTCATCTCTGTATTTGGTGTGGCTTCGGCTTTAATTCCATTACTTGGAAAAGGGAAATCGCAAGGAGTGATAACCATAGACTGTGCATATTGCATATCCATATTGTGAACCTTCGGAAGGTTGCCTACGCTTCCCGCTATAGCTACATAGCATTCATTTTCGATAGCCCGAGCCATGGCACAATGCCTTACTCTTGAATAGCCATTTTGGGTATCTGTGAGAAAGGGAATAAAAAGTATATCCATGCCTTGGTTCGCAAGTAGTCTGCCTAGTTCTGGGAATTCAACATCGTAGCAAATCAATATCCCGATTTTCCCACAATCTGTATCGAAGACCTTTAACTGTGTCCCGCCTTGCATCCCCCAAACTCTGGATTCCAGAGGCGAAATGTGTAATTTCTCGTAATAGTCAATGGAACCATCTCGCTTACAGAGATAACCTACATTATAGAGCTTATCATCTTTGATTTTTGGCATAGAGCCAGTGATAATGTTAATGTTGTAGGAGATTG
>JBLGAM010000195.1:0-4571 GCA_047612305.1 Planctomycetota bacterium
AGTAATTATCTAACTAATCTAACTTTCTAAAAAAGATGAAAAAGAAACTGCTCAGTTCAATCCTACTTGTAATTCTAGCTAGTTTGATTCCACTGAAAAAGGCTTTTTCTCAAGATGAACAGACTGTTGCCGCCAACGATATATCGGAAGACGAGCTGCTTCCAAATTATCAATACGAGTATATTCCTGACTTCACCTACGAAGAAATTGACAAGCGAGTGAAGGCGATGGACATTGAAATGTCTTTTGAATTGAACGCTCAGGTTTTTTCTTTTATTCAATATTTCACGGTGCGTAATCGAGACTATACCAAAATGGTAATGGCTCGAAAAGATTTGTTTTTTCCTTTGTTCGATGAGACCATGGTTAAGCATGAAATGCCATTGGAAATCAAATACCTTGCTATTATAGAATCAGGCTTAGATCCTCAAATCCGTTCCCGAGTAGGTGCAATGGGACTTTGGCAGTTTATGCCTGCTACAGGCGGAATGTATGGAATGCAAATCAACTCGGATGTCGACGATCGTATGGATCCAGATCATTCTACAGAGTCCGCAGCAAAATATCTAAAGTCTCTATATCGGATGTTTGGAGATTGGGAAGTGGCGATGGCGGCCTACAATTGCGGTCCTGGAAATGTAAGAAAAGCAATTAGGAGATCTGGGGGAAAGAAAAAATTCTGGGAAATCTACAATTACCTTCCTAAGGAAACAAGAAGTTACATTCCACAATTCCAGGCTATGCTTTATCTGTTGAATCATTTGGAAGAACATAATTTTCATTTGGAAGAACCTACTTATGCCTTAGCTCATGAAAAAATCAGATTTAACCGAGCTTTCGAATTGAGTAAATTAGCCGAATTGACCAACCTTTGCCTAGCTGACCTCGAAAGACTAAATCCATCTATTAAGAATAAGAAAGTGCCAGATAGTAATCGCTCCATGGCTATCCGAATCCCTAAGGGTAAGTCAGCTTACGTCACAGAAAACTTAGCTTGGTTTAAGGATTCACTTTCAAACCCTACTACTCAACTATTGGCAAGTGATGATTACCCAGAAGTAATTAAAAAAGCTACCCTTGGAGAATCAGCGAGAGCTCAAAGTTCAGTTTATAAGGTAAGATCAGGGGACGTCCTTGGGACTATAGCCAATCGAAATGGTGTCACAGTGACGGCACTAAAAGAATGGAACAATCTTTCTTCCAATCTGATCAAAGTAGGTCAAGAATTGAAGATCTCATCAGGCACAAAATCAACAATTGCTCAAGTAAGTTCAACCTCTGGAGGAAAGAATCTTTATATAGTACAACCTGGAGATTCATTATGGATTATTTCCAAGAAAACCCCCGGATTGACGGTTGAACAAATTAAACGGCTTAACAACCTGAATAATAATACGATAAAGCCTGGCCAACGATTAATTATCAGTTAATTGACTTTTTTCAACTGTTAAATTTTTTTAACAATTCCCAAATAGATCGCTCAAAAAAGGTTAAGTATTTTTATGTACTTAATTTGTCCCAGAAAAGAAACCTCTTCATTCATGAAACTAATAGCATCATTTATTTCTGGCATCCTATTGTTAGTATTGGTAGCAAGTTGTACTCCAAACGGAGACTCCCCGGATAGCACAAAACCTAAGGCCAGAGGCTCTATAGGAGAAATTATCATGGTCATTGATTCTGTAAAATGGGCAGGTCCTGTTGGGGATCAGCTTAGAACAATTTTTGCATCAGATCTTCCAGGAATGTTCCGTTCAGAGTCGAAATTCAAGGTGAATATCGTGGATCCGCGCGCTATGACTCGTATGCTTAAAATGTCTACTAACCTGATTTATGTGACGACATTTGATGATAAGAAAGGCTCAAGCCAGGCTATTAATGCACAATTCTCGAAAGAATCGAAGGAAAAAGCAATGAATGATGTAAGCATATACTCGCTTCGAATGGAAGATGAGTATGCTATCGGTCAAGAAGTCCTATACCTTTTTGGAAATACTGAGAAAGAGTTAATTGAAAATCTAAAGAAAAATGGAAATAGACTTCAGAACCTTTTCGAAGTTCGTGAGCGAGGAAGGTTAGAAAAAATTATCCTTGCTCGAAAAAACACAGAAGCTGCAGCGGAAGCCAAAAATAACGTTGGAATTCAAATCAATGTCCCGGCATCCTACCAAATTGCAAAGTCTAAAAATGGGTTTGTTTGGCTTAGACAGATTACTCCAAGTGCAAAAAGGGCAGATATAAGTTTATTTTTTCATGTGGAAGATTACGTGGATGAATCTCAAACTTTTCCTGAAAACATCCTCAAACTCAGAGACTCTATTGCTCGCGAAAATATTTTCGGGGATCCAGATGACCCAACTTCTTTTGTGACCACAGAAAAACAAATCCCGCCTGCATTCAGAAACATGGTTATAAATGATAATTTTACCACCGAAATCAGGGCTTCCTGGAAAACCAACAACTTAAGCATGGGTGGAACTTACCTAGGCTACTTAATGGTCGATGAAGAAAAGGGGAAACTTTACTACCTTGAAGGCTTCGTGTACTATCCCAATGAAGTACATCGTGATGCCCTCAGAGAAATAGAGACCATTCTTCTCAACACTGATATAAGTTGGAAAGATGATTCGGGGGCCTAAAACCCAATAATAATTTTAGCTTTCTATGGCCATTAAAATTCGTAAAGAAGACGCCCTAAATTACCATACTCAGGGTAAACCTGGAAAAATCGAAGTAATCCCCACTAAACCGCTATCCAGTCAAATGGATCTTGCATTAGCCTACTCCCCTGGAGTAGCTGAGCCTTGCAAGGAGATCGAAGCAGATGTGGAAAACGTGTATAAATACACCGCAAAAGGAAATTTAATCGGTGTAATTACTAATGGCACAGCAGTTTTAGGCCTTGGAGATATTGGACCTGAAGCTTCCAAACCAGTCATGGAAGGTAAAGGTGTACTTTTCAAAAAGTTTGCGGGAATCGATGTGTTTGATATTGAAATCAATGAAAAAGATCCCAAAAAGCTAATCCAAATCATCAAATCTTTAGAGCCTACTTTTGGAGGAATCAACTTAGAGGACATAAAAGCCCCAGAATGTTTCGAAATCGAAACAGCTTTAAAAAAGGAAATGAAAATCCCTGTGATGCATGATGATCAGCATGGCACAGCTATTATTTCTGGAGCGGCGTTGCTAAATGCATTGGAAATTGTCGAAAAGGATATTTCAAAAATCAAATTAGTCGTAAACGGAGCTGGAGCTTCAGCCGTTTCTTGCACCCGATTTTATATGTCACTTGGAGTCAAGCGTGAAAACTTGGTCATGTGTGACAAAGAAGGTGCAATCAGAAATGACCGTCCCGACTTAGATTATATCAAAAAAGAATTTTCTACAGATAGAGACATTCACACGCTTTCTGATGCACTGGAAGATGCAGATGTGTTTTTAGGTCTTTCTGCTGGAAATATTGTGTCACAAGATCAAATCAAGTTAATGGGGCCAAATCCAATCGTTTTTGCCTTGGCAAATCCCGATCCGGAGATCCCTTATGACTTAGCAATTGCAGCCCGTGAAGATTTGATTATGGCTACTGGCCGATCAGACCATCCTAACCAGGTGAATAATGTCCTTGGCTTCCCCTATATTTTCAGAGGAGCGCTTGACGTGAGAGCTACTTCAATCAATGAAGAAATGAAGCTGGCAGCAGCCAAAGCTATCGCAAAACTTGCAAAAGAGCCAGTTCCCGATATTGTGAACAAGGCTTATGGTGAAAGCAAATTAGGCTTTGGAAGAATGTATTTAATCCCAAAACCACTAGATCCAAGGCTAATCACAACCATTGCTCCTGCAGTAGCCAAAGCCGCTATGGATTCAGGTGTGGCCAAATTCCCAATTAAAGATTGGGATGCTTATGAGATAGAGCTTCAAGAACGAATCGGTATCGATCAGCGATTGATGTCTGTGGTAATTGCCAGAGCTAAAAAAGATCCAAAGCGGGTAGTTTTTGCCGAAGCTGACAACCGGAAAATCTTGAAAGCCGCTCAAATCATCCGTGATGAAAAAATCGGAAATCCAATTTTACTTGGAAATCGAGAAAAAATTCTCGCTTTGATCGAAGAAAATCTATTGGATTTGAATGGGGTTACCATCATTGATCCGTTGGAAGAAAAAGAAATGCTCCACAATTTTGCGGACATTCTTTTCAAGAAAAGACAGCGAAAGGGAATGAGCAGTTCTGAAGCGAGCAGATTAGTAACTCAACGAAATTACTTTGGCGCTTTAATGGTCGAGACTGGGGCAGCAGACGCATTTATTTCTGGCCTTACTAAAGATTATCCTAAGACGATACTTCCTTCCCTACATTCCATAGGGGTTAAACCTGGCGCTAAGCGTGTAGCGGGAATGTATATTATGAATACCGCTAAGGGACCTTTCTTTTTTGCTGATGCTACGGTAAATCTTGACCCTACTGCTGAAGAGTTAGTAGATATCATTGGATTGACTGCTGATGCGGTCAGATTCTTTAATATGGAACCTAAAATCGCGGTCTTATCTTACTCAAACTTCGGCTCAGC
>JBLGAM010000196.1:0-4511 GCA_047612305.1 Planctomycetota bacterium
GCTCCGGATTTAGCGTCTGATCGCCAGTTATACACTTGGCTGGTGATCAGCCCATGTCGGCGACAATATTCAGGGCAAGATAAGCCCGATGACTCCCAATCTTCTACAATAAAGGCTTTTTGTTGAGCCGTAAGTAACTTACGACCACTCGAAGAGAGTCGAGCGTTTTTGATTAGTTCTTCGATCATTTTGTTCCTAGTTTAAGCAACAAAACCGGTCCAGTTATTTAAGCAGTTAGGAACAAAAAGCAGTAGTCCATTGTGCTTGAACAAATGTGGCTGTCCCGAAGAAAATAACTAGAAATAATATTTTTTTCAATTGCATAAAATTACGCGGTATAAATGTTAGAGTACTAAATCGCTGATTTTAACATGAGTCTTGATCATATTGCTGCTGGCCTTAGCGACTATTTTTCCAGAGTCTTTTTTAATTACGGCCTCCCAATGATTTAGGTTTGCTCCGGAGCGAATTAATTTTGCCTCGACTTGTACTTTCTCTCCAAATTTAGCTGAGGATAGAAAATCCACATTCAAATTGATCGAACTCATTAGATATTCTGAGCCCATCGCAAAGTTTGCGATTCCGATCACATCGTCCAGCATTAGTGAAGAAATACCTCCGTGAAGGATTCGCCCAGGGTTGCAAAACTCTTTTCTGACGTCAAATTCAACTTTTGCATAGCCAAATTCAACTTCCAGAAGCGTCCCTGCTAACCAATTTCCAGCTGTAGGAGTAGCGTTGGTCAGCTCTTTACCAATCATTTTTTGAAAATATGTCAATTGTGGATTCTGTTTCTCACTCATTGTCAAATAATTAGTGTGTTAAATTTTTATAATCTTCTAAAATTGCCTTTATAGCTTCTTTTTCTTTTTGGGAAGTCCATATCGGAATCCACCCTTCATCTGTTTGCAATTCAATCAGGTCAGAACCTTGAACCGCAGTTTTTAAAATTTTACAATACCTCAAATGATCCGATTTATTTCCATTTTCGAAAGCCTGGCTTTCTAGACCATTTGTAGATTTCAGTCTGATCGTTATCGGCCAATCCAAATTTATAGGTTCGATGTAAATATAGGCTTCATCTTTCCCTGGGTTGAGGATTAGGATTAACGACAAGTTTGGATTCTCTTCTTTATTGCTAAAAGCCTTGTTTCGAAAAATTTGCATTCCTGCATCTATTCTGACTTCTCGTTCATAATTAATTCCCCGAACATTGCTGAAATACATCCTTGCGGAGCTACTCATCCTAAAGGCCTGGTCCAAACCAGAGTTATTTGCTCTTCGCTCGTTAAAAAATGAGAAGAAAACGACCAAAGCAACGGACGCGAGTCCAAATCCCTTGATGATTTTAATAAGTTCGGGTGTAAGAATAGGATCCGATTTGATCGGCTTTGCCATGAATATTAAGAAAATTCCTTTTTTGTTTCTTCGAGCTTTTCAAGAAGTAAACTCCAGGCATTTTGAATATGTTTTTCGGTGACGTCAGTCTGTCCAATTACCCATCTGATAACATATTTTTCATCCAGTTTGGTATGTGAGAAAAAAGCTAGACCTGTGGAATTGACGCTATTCATCCAGCTCTCATTGAATCTATTTGCTTCATCAAGCATTAGTTTTTCTGCAGAAAAGCGGAAACAGATGGTATTGAAGTTTACCGGAGCCAAGATTTCCAATTCCGCATGAGCCAAAATAAGCTTTTCAGTGTTTCTGGCTAAAGAAATATGATTTCTAAGCTTTAGGCGAATTCCTTCCAAGCCATACGATCTAATCACAAACCAGAGCTTCAACGCTCTGAATCTTCGACCCAATGGAATTCCCCAATCCCGGTAGTTATTGACTTCCTCGTCTAAACTGGTTTTAAGGTATTCTGGAGTCATTGAGAAGGTATTTACCAAGTAACGCGGTTCTTTGAGGTACATGATGGTACAATCAAAGTTGGTAAACATCCATTTGTGAGGATTAAACACATAGCTATCTGCCAATTCATGACCTTCTATTAATGCTTGATATTCGGGCAAGAGCAGCGCTGTGCCGGCAAACGCTGCATCGATATGGTGCCAAATATCAAACGAATGGCAGATTTCTGAGATTTCCCGAATAGGATCTACAGCAGTTGAACTGGTCGTCCCTAAAGCTGAAATCACACAAAGAGGTCGAAAGCCATTTTCTAAGTCTTCTTTAATTGCTTGCTCCAAAGCATCAGGAATCATTGCAAAGTTTTTATCAACAGGAATACGGACCAAGTTAGCAGCCCCAATTCCTGCAATTTTCAGTGCTTTATCAATTGAGGAGTGTACGTGTGCCGAGGAATAAACTCGAAAGACCTCATTCTTGGAGAAGCCGTTTTCATTAATCTCATAATTGGTCGCTTTCTCCCGAGCTGTCAGCAAGGCGCTCAGCGTCGCCGTACTTGCCGTATCATGAATGCATCCCTTCCATGTAGGATTGATCCCTTTGGCATCTCTGATCCAATCGCAGACCCGCTCTTCAAGTTCTGTTGCAGCAGGAGAGGTAAGCCAAGACATGCATTGGGCACCCATTGTGGACATCAGCATCTCTGCAAGAATAGAAGGCTCAGAGTTATTCGCAGGGAAATAGGCAAAAAAAGCAGGATGTTGCCAGTGTGTCATTCCAGGAACAATTATTTCTTTGAAATCCTGCATGATCTGATCAAAAGACTCACCTTTTTCTGGTGGATTAAGTGGAAGCTGGTTGATAATCTCTCGAGGGGCTACTCCAGGAGTAACTCGATAATTTTCTTTTTGCTCCAAATAATCGGCCATCCAATCGACCAACTCATGCGCTCGTTTTCTGAATTCTGATTTTTCCATATTTACTTAATGAACGTATGATCCTGCATTAATGTCAATTGTGGCCCCAGTGGCATGATCTGCCAGTCCAGAACAGAGTAAAGTGACCATTGGAGAGATATCCTCCGGCTTAGTAAGTTCCGAAAGCGCAATATCATTCAAGGCAAAATCTTCTCCATATTCCGACAGAATCTCCTCTGCCATATCTGTTCGAGTAAACCCTGGAGCAATCAAAAATGCTTTTATTCCTTGTTTACCATAGTGCCGAGCAATCGTACGAGTGATGCTTACAATAGCCCCTTTGGAAGCTGCATAGGCGATGTAATCTGTCGTATCCCCTCTAAATGCCGCTCTTGAAGATATATTGATGATTCTTCCTTGTTGATTTGGGAGCGCTTGATCGATAAATTCCTTGCAAACAATCGCTAGGGCAGTAGTATTAACGGCGAGTGTTTCGTCCCAGATTTGCACCCATTCTTTGGTTTCTAAAGTGTCAGGTGCTGATTTTGCGATTCCTGCATTATTTACCAAAGATGTAATCGGCCCATATTTAGCTACTAACCTCGGGATATAACCAATTACCTCTTCAGTGTTGGAAAGATCACAAGGCTCAAGAAAAGCTGGATTTACAAGTTCATTGAGAAGAGATTCAGCTTCTATTATATTCCTATTATAGTGAATAATGACAGTGGCACCAGAGTCCGAAAGTTGCTTTGCAATCGCTCTCCCGATGCCTCTAGAAGCACCAGTAACAAGAATTGTCTGATTTTTTAAGGAAATATTCATTCGCAAACAGAATTAAATTGAGTTTTAGGAAGTAAATTAGGAAAGGTTCAAAGCCCTGGTTTTTGCGGAATTAATGCATCTATTTTAACGTTTAACCTGCTGTAAATCTGGTAATTGAACATGTGCCAAGTGATGCATGCCATGCCAAGCATACATTAATGCAACTTCTGCTAAGGACTGGTTTCGCTGTTTTTCAGAGTGAAAAAATGTTTTTTGAAAATCGGCTTCTTTCATTGCAGAAAGGAGAACTCCCCACTTTTCATGCACTGCCTTAATAATCGCCATCGAAGACTCAATTCCTATCACTGAGTCTGGTAAACTTGCCCAAGCAGCTTCATCATATCCCTTGACGGTAGGGTTTTCTTCTGTCAGCGCTAGTTTAAACCGAATGAAAGCATTCATATGGCTATCTGCAAGATGGTGGATGACTTGCTTGATCATCCAGCCTCCTGGTCTATAAGGAGTATCTAAATAGGCTTCATCTTTTCCCACCAAAGCGGTCTCCAAATAGCTTGAGAATTTAATAAGGTAGGATACTGCTTCTTGGATTTGAGTTGAATCGATTGATTCTGGGATAACAAATCGCCCAATGGGAAATTTTAAGTGTTCGATGTCTATCATAATTTTATTTGCCTCCGGCTGCTAACGTGACCAAATCTACAGTTTTTGCCTTATTTGCCAATAAGGCATTTGCACAAGCGCACATGGTGGCTCCTGTGGTGAGCACGTCATCTACAAGCATAACATGATGACTAGCCACTGAAATCAAAGGAGAAATTTGGAAAACTTCCTCTACATTTGACATTCGCTCCAATCTGGTTTTGTTGGTTTGTGTTTCAGTGAATTTTTTTCGTTCCAATGCGTTTTCGAGTGGAATAGAAAGTACTTCGCTTAATCCCAAACCGAACTTTTCAC
>JBLGAM010000197.1:0-4371 GCA_047612305.1 Planctomycetota bacterium
TGAAATTTCACTTGCACCCCATCTATGACTTAGCCCTGATTAAGTTTGAGGGCTTTGAAAAGATGCTTTTCCCTACTACTCCTATTTTCAAAAAGGAAGAAAACGAAATTCAGCCCGGGGCGATGCTCTGTAGATTGGGATTCCCATTTCCAGAATTCACCAATTTCGAACTAAATCAGCAGGCACAAGTATTGCAGTGGTCTCCTAACGGAAATGCCCGATCTCCCAGATTCCCAATGGATGGAATGCTGACTCGATTTCTCGGAGACAACCAAGGCAAAATATTCGGCATGGAACTAAGCACCCCTGGACTTCGCGGTCAAAGTGGAGGTCCCCTGTTTGATGCTGAAGGGAAGATCTGTGGAATGCAAAGTAGAACCAAACATCTACATCTCGGATTTGATATTGAGGAGAAAGCCATAATTGCCCATGGCAAGGCCAAAAAAGTAAACGACTATGCTTTTATCCATTTGGGAGAATGCATACACGTATCGGTGATCAAAGAGTTTATGAAAGCAAATAATGTGAACTTTACAGAGGAATAAAAAAAAGCCCTGAATGATTCAGGGCTTTGTAAATCATAAATTTTCGATTATCGAGTTTAGCGTTACACTTGGCCGCATCGCAATGGATGTTAATTCTACATCAGGTTTGTAATAGCCTCCTATGTTTACTGGCTTTCCTTGTGAACCATTCAATTCACCTACGATCTTTTCTTCATTTTCAGCAAGTGTTTTAGCCAATTTCGTAAAGCTAGCCTTCAATCCAGCATCTTTATTTTGCGCAGCAAGTGCTTCTGCCCAATACAATGCAAGGTAGTAGTGGCCTCCACGGTTATCTAACTTTCCTACTACTCGTGCAGGAGACCTATCATATTCTAGCCATTTGCCAGTTGCGGTATCCAAAGTTTCGGCAAGCAATAATGCTTTGTCATTATGGAAAGTTTGTCCCAAATGCTCCAAAGAAACTGCCAATGCCAAAAATTCACCCAAAGAATCCCATCTCAAGTGACCTTCTTCTACAAATTGCTCCACATGCTTAGGTGCAGAACCACCAGCTCCTGTTTCAAACAACCCTCCTCCATTCATCAAAGGAACTATTGAGAGCATCTTAGCGCTAGTACCTAGTTCTAAAATCGGGAACAAATCCGTCAGGTAATCTCTCAGCACATTGCCTGTCACCGAGATCGTATCCATTCCGACTTTAATTCTTGCCAGTGAAAAATTAGTCGCTTCCAAAGGAGACATGATATGAATCTCCAAGCCCGTAGTATCGTGATCTAATAAATAGGTGTTTACTTTTTTGATGAGCTCTGTATCATGAGACCGCTTAGGATCCAACCAAAATACAGCAGGAGTTTTTGAAAGTCTCGCACGAGTCACTGCCAGCTTCACCCAATCCTGGACCGGTGCATCTTTTGTTTGGCACATTCTCCAAATATCACCTGCAGCGACAGGATGACTGATCTGCACCCGACCATCTTCATCCACTACTTCTACTGAGCCATTTTTTATAATTTCAAAAGTCTTGTCATGTGAGCCATATTCTTCTGCTTTTTGAGCCATTAACCCAACGTTCGGCACTGTTCCCATTGTGGTCGGATCAAAGGCTCCGTACGCTTTGCAAAAATCAAGCGTGGCTTGATAAACCCCTGCATACGCTCGATCAGGAATGACTGCTAGCGTATCTTGAAGCTTCCCTACTTTATTCCACATCTGTCCAGAAGTTCGGATCATCGCAGGCATGGATGCATCAATAATCACATCACTTGGCACATGAAGATTGGTGATTCCTTTATCAGAATTCACCATGGCCAAATCAGGCCCCTCAGCGTAGCAAGCTTCGATATCAGTTAAAATTCCTTTTTTGATATCCGCCGGCAATCGATCAATGGATCCAAGCAAATCCCCAAATCCATTTCTTACATCTACACCTAGTTGATTTAGAGTCACTGCATATTTACTAAAAACTGGCTCAAAGAAAACTTCAACTACATGCCCAAAAATGATCGGATCGGAAACCTTCATCATGGTTGCTTTCAAGTGTACCGAAAATAGGACGCCTTGAGCTTTCGCATCATTTTTTGCTTTTCTTAAAAAAATTTTCAACGCAGAAAGACTCAAAGTGGATGCATCAATGATCTCACCTGGGAGGAGTTTTAGACCTGATTTTAAGGCAGTTCGTGTCCCGTCGTCTCCTACTAATTCGATTTTCATCGACATGCATTTTGGCGCTACATATGATTTTTCGCTGCCATAAAAATCCCCTTCCGTCATACTGGTTACATTCGTTTTAGAATCAACAGACCATTTTCCCATCGAGTGAGGATGTTTCCTTGCATAGGCTTTAACAGCCAAAGGAGCTCGCCTATCAGAATTCCCTTCTCTCAAGACAGGATTCACCGCAGAGCCTTTAATCTTATCGTAGATCAATTTAGAAGCCTTCTCTTTTTCATCCCTTGGCTCTTCAGCATAATGTGGAATAGCATAGCCCAGTGCTTGCAATTCTTTGATCGCAGCTTTCAACTGTGGTACGGATGCTGAGATATTTGGGAGCTTTATAATGTTAGCCTCAGGCGTTGTAGCTATTTCCCCAAGTTCTGACAAGGCATCTTCCACCTGCTGCTCTGGCTTGAGATATGACGAAAAATTCGCTAAAATTCTTCCTGAAAGGGAAATGTCTCTGGTCTCTACCCGGACACCAGCAGAACTGGTAAACGCCTGTACAATTGGCAGAAGAGAGTAGGTAGCGAGTGCCGGAGCCTCGTCTGTTAACGTGTAAAGGATTTTTGGAGTTTGATTACTCATAGTTTCTTATAATCTAAAAAGGACTAAAGTCTTATCGTGGATTTTCATCTTTCTTAACTGAAAAACTGCAGTTGTTGAGAATTTAAATCGAAAAGGCCAGAAAATTCCGAGCTAAAATACGAAAAATACTATAGGTACAAATCCTGAATTATTCAGGAGGTAATGTTGATCGTAAAAAAAATTATGTGATCTGAAAAGAATCAGAATCCATCCAAGCCGGAAATTTTCTTCGGTAAGCCTCAAGTTCAGAGGCCTCAAGTTTGACGACTTGGATTATTTCTCGATCTTCCAAATTTATCAATTTGGAACCTTTGAAGTCATAGGCAGCAGAATGTCCGTTATAGCTCACCTCGTTTCCATCAACTCCTATTCGATTTACTCCAATGGAATAGGCTAAGTTTTCTATTGCCCGAGCCGGGAGCAATGCATCCCAAGCGGACACTCTTGTTGAAGGCCATGAAGCGATGTAAAAAATCAAATCATAGGCCAGTTCCCCGTGATTGGTCCGATTTCTAGCCCAGACAGGAAAACGTAAATCATAGCAGATTTGAGGGCAGATTTTCCAGCCTTTAAGATCAAAAATGAGAAGGTTTTCTCCTGCGGAAAAAACCTTCTCCTCTTCAGCCATCCGAAATAGGTGACGCTTATCATAGAAGGAAATATTTCCATCTGCAGATACCCAGAGTAATCGGTTGTAATATTTTTGATTTTCGGAAATAATCGTACTTCCAGTAACAACACATTTAAGCTGGGAGGCCATTTGCTTCATCCATTTAGTCACCAATAGATTCATAGGCTCAGCAAGCTCTGGCGCATCCATTGAAAATCCTGTAGAGAACATTTCAGGTAGGATAAGCAAATCGATAGTTCCTTCTATTTCCCAAATTTTTTCCTCCAGCATCGCGAGATTTGCGACTTTATCTTTCCAATAAAGATCAGTCTGAACTATAGCAATGTGCAAGTCGGGAGATTTTTTCATCTCACCGAAGGGGATAGATCATTCGATAGTCTGTCGAGATTTTACCTTTACTGACATCTATAAGTTTAGCCTGTACCAGACGCTTTTTTAAGCCTTTGAGATAATCGACAAATAGGATTCCTTCTAAATGGTCATATTCATGTTGGATCACACGTGCAGTCATCCCTGAAAATTCCTCTTCCTTCAAATTCCAGTTTTCGTCATAATACTCAATTGTGAGGCGCTCTGGTCGAATAATTTCTGCACGTACCTCGGGGATGCTGAGACAGCCTTCTTCAAAACTGTAATCGTCCCCATACTCATCCAAAATTATTGGATTAATGAAGACTCTTCGGATCCCTTTCTCCTCCTCATCTTCATCTAGCATCAAAGAGCTATCGATCACAAATAATCGCACACTTTGATTAATTTGAGGTGCGGCCAACCCAACTCCATTGGCAAAATCCATGGTGGCATACATGTCTTTGATCAAAGCATCTAAATTGGTTCCTTCGGCAATTTCAGCTGCCTCTTTTTTCAAAATAGGATTTCCAAAAGCTACTATAGGGTAAATCATTGTCTTTCTAAATAGGATTGTAAGATGAT
>JBLGAM010000198.1:0-4341 GCA_047612305.1 Planctomycetota bacterium
AAATAGGTTGGGAGTTATTGATTAAAAAAATAACATCAGGACCTAAATCAATCATCCCACATGGGTTACCAAATTCTTGGACGATTTTTGATCCTCAACAAATCTGGAATTATAATCATGATTCAAATAAATCACTTTCTTCAAATAATCCTTGGTTCGGATCCAAATTGATTGGTCAAGTGAAATTTGTCATTCAAAAGGAGCAATTAACCCAAGTTAATGCTTAATAATTTCCGTTCAGCATATCAGTTTGGAATACTCGGTGGAGTACTCAGCTGCGTAGCATTCCTAGTCCTCTCTTTTTTTTATTCAGATCCTTCGAATCTCACCTTGCTTTTTGGATACATAATTTGTCCCATAGCAATTTTTCTATCGATCAAATTTTTCAAAGAAGATCAGAATTCAGGATATCTTTCTTTTTCAGAGGGGATGACAGTGGGTTTTGTGACCTATATGCTAATAGCATTAATTTCAATTCTGGGGATTTGGCTTTTCTTGTCGATTTCACCAGAAACTTTCGAATTAATTACTATAGCTAAATTCGAAGTGCTTGAAAAAGGGAAGGAGACCATAGTCGATCAGGTAGGTCAAAACTCGTATGATGCGACCTATGAAAGCCTAAAAGAAATGTCGAAATTTGATATAGCCTTGAATGATGGAATTTGGAAAATCATCCCAGGTTTGTTTTTTACAATTATTATTTCAATTATTTTCAGGAAAAATCTTAATTAAGTCTATCATGGAAGGAAAACTAAGTTTAATGGACACCGTAAAAAAATGGGCTCCGATTTATGGCCTTGTCGGTTTAATAATCGCTTTATTATCAGCAATCTTAGATGTTCAATCAATGGGTATTGTTTCCTCAATAGTTTCATCATTATTGAATTGGGGAATTGCATTTGGAATTTATTTTCTAGCTACTAAAGAATTCAGGACGGATAATGAAGATTTTCTCTCATTTGGTGAAGGATTTAAAATTGTTGCTCTAGTGGGTTTGATCGGTGGGGTAATTAGGGCAATTGGTTTTTATATTTATATCAAAGCAATTGATCCTTATTATATGGAACGAATGATTGCAGCCCAAATAGAAGCACAAGAAAATGCAGGCGTCGCCTATGATCCTGATGCTGTACCAGGTTTTATGAATTTTTTACAAACCCCAGAATTTTTGGCTCTTGCAACGATATTTAGTGCTATTGTAGGATTCTTAATTTTAGGTCTTATTGCTGTCGCAATAAATAAAAAAACTGAGGATTTTTAATTATTTATATGCTTCAGATTTCCGTCGTCATTCCTGTTTTCAACGAAGAGGAATCTTTACTAGAATTAACTAATTGGATTAGTCAGGTCATGCAGGACCACGGCTTTTCTTATGAGCTTATATTGGTAAACGACGGTAGTTCCGATGGGTCTTGGGAAGTCATACAAAATTTGGCAAAAAAGTCTAGTGCGCTAAAGGGAATTAACTTTACTCGAAATTATGGTAAATCAGCAGCATTAGATGCTGGTTTCAATAAGGCTTCCGGTGAAGTGGTGATCACTATGGATGCTGACCTTCAAGACAGCCCAGAAGAGATCCCTGATCTTTATCGGATGATTACTGAGGATGGATTTGAGGTGGTTTCAGGGTGGAAAAAAGAGCGCCATGATCCGATTTCTAAAACTATCCCTTCTCGATTTTTTAATGGAGTCACTCGATGGATTTCTGGGATCGACCTTCATGATTTCAACTGCGGGTTGAAAGCCTATCGCCTTAAAGTGGTGAAGAATATCCAAATCTATGGAGAGATGCACCGATATATTCCTTTGCTGGCGAAATGGAATGGATTTGGAAATATTGGAGAGAAAGTGGTTCAGCATCAATCTCGAAAGTATGGCTACTCGAAGTTTGGGATGGAGCGGTTTCTGAATGGATTTTTGGACTTGATCTCAGTCTCTTTTGTGCATCGATACAAGAAAAAGCCAATGCATTTTTTCGGTTTATTAGGATCCCTTTCATTTGTCACTGGTTTTTTAATTACCTGTTGGTTGATTTTTGAAAAAATCTACGGACTTAGTAAAGGTTTAAAAGTAAGAGAAATTGTAGACCAGCCTTTATTCTTTTTGGCTCTAGTAGCACTCATTATCGGAATCCAGTTATTCGTGACTGGCTTCATCGCTGAATTGATGACTTCTAACCAATCCAAAGAAGCTGAGTATAAAATTGGAGAGGAAGTTAATTTCGATTTTTGATGTTTTTTTCGGTAATCATACCGGTATATAACCGTCCTCAAGAATTAAAGGAATTGCTTTTAAGTCTTTCTAGGCAAATTTATCATGAGTTTGAGGTAGTGGTAATTGAGGATGGTTCTGATTTTTCAGCAGAAAAGATTGTTCATAGCTACCAAAACCAGTTTCCTATTAGGTATGTACCTCAAGCCAATCAAGGTCAAGGATTTGCCCGGAATGCAGGAATGAGCCAAGCCAAAGGAGATTTTTTTATCATTTTGGATTCGGATGTGATTTTGCCTAAGGGCTATTTGGCAAATGTGGCCGATGCTATCGAATCCAGAAACTTGGATGCCTTTGGTGGTCCGGATGCTGCCTCTGGTGATTTCTCGATTCTTCAGAAAGCTATTGATTTTGCAATGACCTCCTTTTGGACAACGGGTGGAATCAGAGGAAAACTCAAAGATCCCTCGAAATATCAAGCTAGGGGATTTAACATGGGAGTCAGTAAGGCTGTTTTTGAGGAGACTCAGGGCTTTATTGACCCTAACCGAGGAGAAGATATCGAATGGAGTATTCGAATCAAAAAAGCGGGATATAAACTAGAATTGGTTGAAGAAGCTTTCGTCTATCATAAGCGGAAAAACAACTTGCTTTCGTTTGCAAAGCAGGCCTTTTCGTTTGGACAGAACCGTGTGAATGTTTCGAGATTTCACCCGGAAGCAATAAAGATGGTTCACTTACTTCCAACTGTATTTGCTTTATTCTTGATACTTATTTTGCCAATGGCTTTTATTTCCTCAAGTATATTCAAGCTACAATTGCTTGCAATAGTGGTTTGGCTGGGGGTGATTTTTTTTAGGGCTCTAGGCAAGTATCGATCTGTTTCAGTGGCACTGCTCAGTCTATTGACCTCCATGATCCAATTAACTTGTTACGGGACAGGGCTTTTCCTAGAGTGGGTTGTGAAATTGATTAAAGGGTAGTTCCTTTTTTGCAAACAAAAAGAACCTCATCTGGCGCCAATGCGAATCGCTTTACTTTTTCTTCAGGAATTTCTTTGACAAATTGATTTTCTTCAATAATCAAACCCGACTTCGTTAGTCTCTCGGCGTAATCCAAACCAAATTTCCGAACGTGATCACGCTGTCCGAAGAGTCGTTCTCGCTCTGAGGGATCAGTGATAGAGTTGTCTTCCAAAGTCTGCTCTAGCTTATAGACAGGAGACTGGAGGATCCCCCAACCAGTTGGCTTGAGCACTCGGTTAAATTCAGCGCATGCTTTCAAGTCGTCCTCAACATGCTCCAACACGTGATTGCAAAAGACCACGTCAAAGGTGTTATCAGGAAAAGGGATTTTATGCACATCCATTTTTACTTTGGCCAAAGGAGACTCAATGTCACCGGTAATGTATTCCAAATTAGGCAAGACTTCAAAGCGATCTATGAAGCAATGCTCCGGTGCAATATGTAGAACTTTGAGCTTTTCTGTGAAAAAACCTGTCCGTTCTTGAAGGTATAACCACATCAATCTATGCCGCTCCAAAGCTAAGCAATTAGGGCAAAGGGCATTTGCGCGAGCTATTCTTCCATAAGGTAAAAACTTACTATAATGACTTTGGCAAACAGGGCATTCTACGTTGTCTCCTTTATTGAGCTGTGCAAAAACCTTCATAATAAGTGGGCTTATTCGCTGCAAGAGGGGACGCGGAACAAACCGGATCACAAAACTTATAATTGATTTCATGGAGAGGAACAGAAAGTACGCAAGTTAAGAATTGAGGCTCAAGAGCAGTAATTTTTTGTTTTCTTTTCTAATTTTGCATTTTTTAGGAAAAAGAGATCATATTTTTAATTGTTTAAGTGAAATCAATCATTATTTTAGTTTGAAATTCAAGAACTAGCCAACAATACTTATGAATCCGAGGCCGTCTATTTTACATATTTTATTTAGTTTACTTTTTGTCACATTTGCTTCATCTGTCCAAAGTCAAGACGCTGAAAGATTTACCTTAGAAGAAATGGTTAAACGGGCAAAAGATCGTTCTCCTTCGGCTTTGAGGGCTCTTACTCGTAAGGAAAATAGCTATTGGCAATACAGACTATTTAAATCCAATTACAATCCTCAATTGCG
>JBLGAM010000199.1:0-4258 GCA_047612305.1 Planctomycetota bacterium
AACAGACTGAAATAACAATCAGTCCACAGGTCAAGCCTGCATAAAGGTGGATTTTATTAAAAAGTTTTCGGGTGATTTTCCAGATTGAAGATTGGCTAGATCCCATAACAATAAGTTTTGTGTATTTGACTTTATGACCTCGTAAAAGTAAAGACAGAATTTTATTATTTAGACTAATTCTAAATTTTATTTTTCTTTAGACTGAATTTAATTAATCAAATTTGTCGTGCGATTGTCCTAAAGACCAATGTGAATAAATACTCCAAAAATCTATTGTTTCGTAACTTGTCCTTAAATAACCCTAAACTATGTCTATCCTTTATAGATCAACCTTACTGCTTTGCCTTACCGCAATCGCTTTTTCATGTGAATCTCCAAAAACAGAAAGGTCTGCGGTAGCTGCGAAGGAAATTTCCCCTGAATTCAAAAAAGTACTGGATGCTCATGGGGACTGGAGCAAATGGATCAATGCTGAAGGCTTTAGCTATGCATTCGTCCATGAGACAAATCTCACTCAGGAAAGTCATTTTATTAATCTAAAAAGTAGAAAAGTGAGAATCTCCTCAGGATTTTTTGAGATAGGATTTGATGGGGAGCAGACATGGATCAGTCCAAATCGTGAAGCTTATTCAGGCAAATCAATAAAGTTTTATCAAAACCTATATTTTTATTTTTTCTCGATCCCTTTTGTCCTGACTGATCCAGGAGTGACGGTAGAAAAGGTAGAAGATAAACTGTTGAATGGAAAAACGTACCCCACTTTTCGGGCAAAGTTTGACTCCAATGTGGGTGACAGTCCAGATGATCAATATTTTCTCCTGATCAACCCAGAGACAAATCAACTGGAATACTTATTATACACAGTTACTTATTTTGGTGATACTGCTCCAAGTTTTAATGCCTTGAAATACGAGGACTATCGAGATAATAATGGAATCTTTTTCCCTAGAATTCTTACTGGATATGTCTATGAAAACGATTCTACAAAAGCAATACGCTACAATTTGAGTTTTGGAGATGTTTTACTGCTACCCAACGAATTCGATGCATCGTTATTTGAAAAACCTAGTACGGGTGTTTACGCCAACTAAAATGCTATTTGGGAGATAATCACGTCAGTTTCCAGCTTAGATTTTGCACCACCGCCATAGCTCCCTTGGACGGGCAAGGTCTGGATTGGATCTGGATGATAGGCCAAAGGAACATACAATTGATTGGTCAATAGACCCAAACTTGGGTCTAAACCAATCCATCCTGCACCCGGTAAGTAAGTCTGAAGCCATGCGTGAAGCTCATGTCCTGATGCTACTTCAGGATTAAACGCATAGCCACTCACAAATCTGCTTGCCAAGCCTAAGCTACCGAGCATATTCATTTGCATCCAAGCCAAATCACGACAAGATCCTTTCTGGAACCTAAACGTATTGTCCGCTGCCCATAAATCTTCCTCTTCCCGAATGATATGCATCCAATTCGCGTGAATAGAAGCTGTCAACTTCACTAGAAAATCCAAAAACGAATCAGCTTTCAACAGTATCGTTCTAGTGAATTCACTTAAGTCCGCTGTGAATTCACGATGAATATATGGCTGAATTAATTGCGCCGAATCGTCTCTATAAGTGAATTCGTTAAAATCGGGAGAGTTGAAATCTGAAATAAAATAAGGATCGATAATAAAGCCAAAAGGATTGATTTCAATACAGTCAATAATCATTTCGCTTTGGATCATCAGTCGATCTGTAGGATCAGCAAACCAAACTTGTACAAATGAATTTCCAACCAAATCAATCTTGTTCCCCTTTCCATTTGGATTGGGATTAATCGTTAGCTGCGATTCAAGGATTCTTTGAAACTCTTGGAATTGCGGTAAGAGGTAGAGGCGATGAGCCCCAAGACTTACGTGATCAGAATAGTAATAAGTAGTACTATGTTTTATTTTTATTTTCATCCGCAGGCCTATTCCGAAGAAATAGACAATAAGTCTGGTTCAAAAGCTTTCTTTAAAGTATCAGCCGGAAGCTCATTGATAGCATTTCTTAAGCGCTCATTCCAAAAAGCGGAGATGTGCTCAAGTTCTTTTTGCTCGAATCGCTTTTCAATAGTGTGGAAACTATCGTTTTCCAACACTACTGTATCAATCGGAAAATCAACATCGTTAGCACAAATTCGGGTTGCATCAAAAGCTAAGAATGCACATTTCAAGGCATAATCAAGTGAATTTTCATAACTGAGAGATCGCCGAAGAACCGGATTGCCGAAACCGGTATTTCCAATTATTACGAAAGGAGTTCCTTTACGGATTTCGATCCAGTTACCCTGAGGATAAAGTAGATAAAGCTTAGGTTCTTCATCTTCCTGAAGTTGCCCACCAATAATGGAGTACACGTTAAAATTCAATCCAGCTGCTTCCAAAAACTCTTTATCTTCTTTGGCTACTGCTCGGACTTGGTTGCCAAATTCATTTACAGCGTGATACAATTTAGTAAATGACTCATCGGAGCGTTCAATCACTTCTGAGAAATAAGTTATCGCCTTATCACGGACAGACCTCAGACCAGAAGTCATAATGAAAAATGAATGCTTCTCTCGATTGACTGTATAAACTTTTTTGGATGAGGTAGTCTCACTTCCAGAGGTGATGCGAGTATCGGAGAGTCCGACAATCCCATCTTTTGTTTTTATGCCGAGGCAAAAAGTCATTCTTGAGTCATTGATGGTGAACTAAAGTTATCTCTTAAGGTGAAGAAATTACTATTAATTTGTTGGGATATGGCATTCATCTTAAATTGCATTTCATCCAGGTATTCGTGAAGTCCATACTTGATTATTTCACCCACTTCAGCAAATTCCAGTTTGGATCTAAGCTCCCCAATAGACCTTTCGGCATTATTTTTATATCCTTCTCCTAAATTACCCGAAATATAGTGCAAGCATTTTTCAGCCTCCTTAATGCAATAATAAATCGATCTGGGAAAATATTTATTTAAAACCAAAAACTCCACGACACTGGAGGGGGCAATATTTCCATAGGTCCTTCGATACGTATTGAAAGCTGTGACTGACTTAAGCAAAGCCATCCAGTGCAGGAAATCCAATGGTGTACCTACCTCCTCTTCTGAAGGCAAGAGAATATGATACTTCACGTCCAAGATTCTGGAAGTTTTGTCGGCCCGCTCGAGGAACTGACCCAACTGCCGGAAATACCAGCCCTCGGTTCGAGCCAAACTGCTATCTGCTATTCCATAAAGTAAGAGGATTTGATTTTTAACTTTTTCATAGAAAGCTCGAGGGTCTTCCTTTTTCCAAATTTTCTTTTCCAGCCCTTCTTGCATCATGTAGTGCAACTCGTTGCACTTCTCCCAAGTTTCTTTACTGAGATTTTCACGAATGATCCTGGCGTTTTCCCGGGCACTTCGAACAGCTGAAAGCATTGAATTCGGATTCTTCTCATCAAAAGTTAAAAAGAACAATACTTTTTTGCTATCAAATCCATGGTTGTGGGCATTGTATAAATCCAAATCTCCCGTCGCTGCCACGAGTGGCTTCCATTGCTCCTTCATATCGATGGGGAGATCCTGCATCAAATTGAAATTCACATCGATGAATCTCGCATAATTCTCTGCCCGTTCTAGGTATCTTCCTAGCCAATATATATGGTTTGCTACTCTGCTTAGCATTATTTTTAAATTTAAAATGAATTCTCGCTTTTCTTGAAAATGGAAAAGCAACATCGGATTTATTATTCCTAAACTGAGTAATCTACCAATAACAAATCAGTAGGCAATCGAAATTTGGCCATACTCTAACTCACGCTACAACCAAACATCGGACACCCAGAGCATCAAGTTTGCTAATACAAAACCCAAGTATCCTTACTTCCTCCACCTTGGGAGCTATTCACTACAAGGGAGCCTTTTTTCAAGGCTACTCGGGTTAAGGCACCAGGGATTACTTCGATTTCCTTTCCGTACAAAATATAAGGCCGGAGATCTACGTGTCTTCCTTCGATTCCTTCGTCAGTCAGGGTAGGTACGGTGGAAAGCGAGAGCGTAGGCTGAGCAATGTAATTGGTTGGATTATTCTTGATCAATTCCCTGAATTTGTCGTGCTCTTCTTTGGTTGATTTTGGTCCGATCAACATCCCATAACCTCCTGCAGCGTTCGTTTCTTTGACCACTAATTGGTCGATATGATCTAAGACGTACTGACGATCAGCTTCCTCTCGGCAGAGGTAAGTGGGCACATTATTTAAAATTGG
>JBLGAM010000200.1:0-4220 GCA_047612305.1 Planctomycetota bacterium
GCGGCACCAGTTACCATGTTTTTAACGTAATCAGCGTGTCCAGGGCAATCTACGTGTGCGTAGTGTCTCTTTTCGGTTGAATATTCTACGTGAGAGGTATTAATAGTAATTCCTCTTTCTTTTTCTTCCGGCGCGTTGTCGATAGAAGAGAAATCTCTTAATTCAGACAGACCCTTTGCAGCCAATACTGTTGTAATAGCGGCAGTCAAAGTGGTTTTGCCATGGTCTACGTGTCCAATCGTACCGATGTTAACGTGCGGCTTGGAACGGTCGAATTGTGCTTTTGCCATGCGTGAAAATCCTCAGTTTAAGTTTAAAGATATATTTAGTTTGTTATTAAAGCCGATTTGAGCCAACGACGGGAATTGAACCCGTGACCCCTTCCTTACCAAGGAAGTACTCTACCCCTGAGCTACGTCGGCTTAGACCCTTATGCTTTTTCCATTACTAGAAAAAACACAGAGCGGGAGACGAGGCTCGAACCCGCGACCTGCAGCTTGGAAGGCTGCCGCTCTACCAACTGAGCTACTCCCGCTTATATCCGGCTAAGCCGAATTTTTTTAGCCCTACAAAATTAGAAAAAAAATTTTGCATTTGAGCAATTAATGTGGGGGAAACAGGATTCGAACCTGTGAAGACATAAGTCAACGGATTTACAGTCCGTCCCAGTTGGCCGCTTTGGTATTCCCCCTTATCACATCCGTACTACTCTTCTTGTAAGAGCATTTTATTCTCTAACGGATGGCAAAATTATAGGCTTTTCCTAAAGATTCAAAACGTGCATTTCAAATTTGATGAGTTTTTGCAATATTTATTTACAAACCTCTAGCTTTCAACTGTTTAATTTTCTCCTTTTATTACTTCCATGAAGTATTGATAATACATTTTCAATTCTGGGTCGCTTTCTGACGCCGTACTTTTGACCAAACGGTCTATCACCACCTCTTCATCAGAAAATGCCAACAAGGCTTGAAATGCTCCTAGTCTGATGAAACTTTTTTCATCCCCATTTAAAATTGTGAACAAATTTGAAATCGCTTCTTCACTTCCCTCCTCAGGAAAACGGCTAAAATACTCTGCGTAGTATCCCAAATAAAAATATAACCCCTCTCCCGAAAGTGTTTTTATCTGCGAGTGAAACCAAGCGCCTTTTCCAGAAATAGGTTTTGTGATATAGAAATCTGCCACCGGAATTACAATCCTGAAATTTTGCTCTACTGCAAATTGAGCTATAAAGTCTATCTCTATATCAATTCCTTCTTCCATTAAGCCCATCAAAGCGGATCCAGAAATTAAATAGGAAGGATGATTTGCCAAACGCTTGAAGGTTTGCTGATATTTGACCGCATCATAGCTGGCCAGCACATCAATAGCACCAGCTCTAACAGAGTTCTTCAAATCATCTTCTACTAGTCCAAACACCTTATTTTCAAGGTTTTCATCCTCTGAAAGCCAACTTGTATTGCCCTGAATTATCCGTAGAGCAGATTCTCTAATAGCCCAGAAACTGTCAGATAATGCATCGTTTATAACGACTTTCAGTTCCTCGTTAGCCTCCATAGAAACAAGACTATCTAGCGCTTCATATCGGGCAATTCCGATTTTAGAAGTTAGAAATTGTTTCCGGTAAGATTCTGCATCCCGGACGATATTGATTTTTGCCAAAAGATTTTTTTCCTCATCGAAATAAATTTGATCTACCGGCATTTTATTATCCAAGGCAAACTGTTGGAATCCTTTATTCAAAAAGAACATCTTTTTTTCTCTTTCACCATCTACATACCAGCTGATTTCAAAAGGAATTTGATACAATGGAAATACGGTCAAATCCTGCCGCTGGGTGATGGATACTAAAATATTTTCAGGCTCTGAATAATCTATCTCAATCCCTAATTCAGGATGTCCTTTGTCTAGGAACCATTGATTGAAAAACCAATTCAAATCCTCTCCACTAACTTTTTCAAATGCCAGCCTAAGATCATGTACCTCCACACTTTGGAATGCATGTTTATTTAGATAATAATTTAAACCCTCATAGAAGACCTCTTTCCCTAGGTATTCCCGAAGCATGTGAAGGATTACGCCTCCCTTTGAATAGCTATGAGAATCGAACATATCCTCTGAATCTGAATATTCAAATCTGATTAAATTCTCAATCTTGATTTCTACCTCGGCAAAGTAATTTTCAGTCTCAGCTATCAACTTTAATTTCGCTTCATCAGGGCCATATTTGTATTCATTCCATAAAAACTCACTGTAGTTCGCAAAAGCCTCATTTAGTGGCAGATTTGACCAAGACTCTGCGGTCACATAATCCCCAAACCATTGGTGAAATAACTCATGCGCAATGATGTAATCCCACTCTCCATCAATGGCTTCTCGCTCAGTGAGTCTAAGTTCTTCCATGAAAATAGAGGCCGTGGTATTTTCCATTGCACCTGAGACAAAGTCTCGAACAACCACTTGATCATACTTTGGCCAAGGATATCTTACGCCCAAAATATCCGAGAAAAAACCTATCATTTCAGGCGTATTTTGAAACACTTTCGCTGCTCCATTTTTGTACCCTTTTTCGACATAATACCCCAGCGGAATATCCTCCCACACAGCATTTACTTTCTCAAAATCTCCGATCGAAAAAGCAACCAAATATGGCGCGTGAGTCATTTTCATTTCCCAGGAATCAATTCTCATTCCATTTTCTACTTTCTTTTGAGCGACTAACTCTCCATTACTAATTGATACTAATGAGTCAGCCAACCTCAGATTAAGACGCTGGGTGAATCGTTCATTTGGATGATCGATGGTTGGAAACCATTTGGAATTATGCATGGTCTCGCCTTGGGTCCAGATCATCCTTGGTTTACCCACAATAGTGTCAAGGGGATCGATAAAATAAAGCCCTTTAGTATCCTGAATTGCCTCACTTCCTCCACTTGGATTTTTGTTTGGAAATGCCCTGTAATCAAAAACCAGATTAAAAGTATCAAGCTCATCCAATTCTCTAGGAAGATATATTTGGATTAATTGCTCATCATATGAGTAAGCTAAATCACTCAACTTTCCTTTTTGACTGAAAAATATTTTACCTAACTCGAAATCCTGCGCATCTATCTGCATGATTTTTTGCGGGTATTTAAAAGGCTTAATTCGGAGATCCACATGACCAATCACGGTTTGAGCTTCATAATCAAAGCTCAAATCCAAGTCCATATGAAGGATGTCAAAGACACGCTTTTTAGAGTTCCGATAGGATTCAATCCCCTTTTCCTTTGCGACATTTAATCGTAAAAGAGTATGTTTATCAATTGAATCTAAGTTTTCCTCATTAATCGTCTCGATTTCCTGACTAGGATAATTTCGGATTTGATCAGACAACTCCGCGGACTTGCACGACCAAACCAAAAACAAACAAACTAAAAGAGAATAAGAAATAAAGCGATTTATTGAAATTGAGCTGCGGGAAGAAATTAGTATTGTCATCATACATTAAGAAAACAATCACCTTAGAGAGGAAATTGTATATTCGAATTCAAATTAAAAGGAATGTTTATAGTAAAAACCCAAAATAAGAAATTTCTGGTCGAGAAATCAGACGATTCCATCAGTGTTAACGGTAGCCCAATCGCTTGGGATCTGCAATGGATCTCACCCACGAAGATTCATTTTTTGCTTCAAAATAAATCACTAGAAGCTGAATTAATTTCCTTCGAAAGAGAGTCTAAAACACTGGAAATTCGATTTGGAAATAAAATCTCCTCCCTGGTCATTCAGGATCGCCATGATTTACTCCTAGAAAAACTAGGCCTGAATCTTTCAGCTTCCAACACATTAAAGGAAATAAAGGCTCCGATGCCTGGTTTGATTTTAGATCTAAAAGTTAAACCAGGAGATGAAGTAAAAAAGGGAGATGTTGTTCTAATTCTAGAAGCTATGAAAATGGAGAATAGTATAAAATCACCTGGAGACGGCATCGTGAAATCGGTTAAAGTGAATCTCAAGGATAGTGTAGAAAAAAATCAAGTGCTGATTCAATTTTGATTTTTTGCCTAGCATAATGGCTTGAAGAAATTATATTTGGGAGATTATTTTGTTCAATAGCCTGTCTTCGACAATTTTTCAGTGGATAGCATGCTTCGAAAGCACTTAAGAAAATCTGAATTTTATAGACCTTATATCAATACACAAACAGATGAAATACAAGCGAATACTGCTCAAAC
>JBLGAM010000201.1:0-4196 GCA_047612305.1 Planctomycetota bacterium
GAGCCAGGGATTTCCGGTTTCTTAAAGCAAGGACTGGAAGAGGAATCGTATGCAGTGGACGTTGCTGATAATGGAAAAAAGGGCTTGGATTTAGCACTTTCGGGTAATTATGATCTTTTGCTCTTAGACTGGATGCTTCCTGGTTTAAATGGTATTGATATCTGCAGGCAGTTTAGAAAAGAACATAAGGACACCCCGATTATATTTCTCACTGCTAAAGATACTACTGACGAAACCGTCTTTGGCTTGCAGGCAGGGGCAAATGATTACATCAAAAAGCCCTTTCATTTCGAAGAATTGCTAGAGCGTGTTCGCGTACAGCTTCGAGCGAAAGTTGGCGAGCCGAATTTTTTCACCTTAGGAGCGATTTCTATATTTCCAGAAAGGCACCAAGTATTAAAAGATAATGTGGAGATTCCGCTGACACAAAAGGAGTTTGCTCTTCTTGAATATCTAGTCAGAAATAAAAATAAAGTATGCCGACGTACGCTGATTATTGAGAAGGTATGGGACATCCACTTTGAGTATAACACAGGAGTGATTGATGTTTTTATTAATGCACTTCGTAAAAAGCTAGATCTTCATGATGAGGAGGGATATATTCAAACAGTGCGGGGAGTTGGATATATGGCTAAGGAACTATGAACAAAAGAAATTCATATCGAGAGCGGATCGCACGTAGGCTGACTGGCGTGATAGCCATGATTGTGCTAGTAGTCTTCGTGATTATTTATCTGGTTGTGAATTATTCGGTTATTCAAAATAGTGATAAGGCACTTTTAGCAGAAGTGGAGGGGCATCTTCGAGAAATATCCCTGATAGATGGCGAGTTGATTTTTTCCCATAAAAATGAATGGGCAGAGGCAGAGCATTCCATCATTCAGCTAAATCCGATTTTTATCGAAATTGTAGATGTCCAAGGTAATACCATGGATCGGTCTCCAAACCTCCTTAGAAATCATTTGATTTTTTTACCTGATCGAACTTCAAGAGAGGATGCCTTCACTTTGGAGATTGGTAATGAGGAAGTGCGGCAAATGCAAATCCCACTCAATCATGAGGGAGAAATTGAAGGATTTATGCTTGTCGCTACCTCATTTGAGGATTCTCGCCATTTGCTTCATAATCTTTTGAATATTCTACTTTTTCTTTACCCCGCCATTTTAATTTCACTTTTTCTGGCAATGCGATATTTCGTGGGGAAAAGTATTGCCCCAATTCAAAAGATCATTGAAGCTACTAACCAGATTACCCAAAAAAATCTAAACGAACGCGTACCACTTACTGAGCAAATGGATGAAATCGGTCAGCTCTCACGATCGATCAATGAATTGCTTTATAGACTGGAGCAATCACTAACAAGAGAAAAGCAATTCACATCAGATGCTTCGCATGAACTCCGTACTCCTCTTGCAGTTCTTCGTGGGACTTTGGAAGTACTAATTCGGAAGCCTAGGACGGTTGAAGAGTATGAGTCAAAAATTATGACAGCGCTACAGAGTATTGATCGGATGGCAGAAATGATGGAGCAACTTTTGGATTTAGCTCGCGTGGGCAAATTTTCAAACTCGGATTATTTATCAATCGATTTACTTGAGTTTGGGGACAACTTCGCCCAGAAAATGTCTCAAGATTACGCTAGGCAAATTCATTTCGAGACCAACCTCACGTTACCTTTGATTTTTGAGGTGAATACTAAGTCACTCCAGATGATTTTGACTAATCTCCTTCAAAATTCGCTGAAATATTCGGGTGAGGATACTTTGATTTCCATTCGGTTAGGAATCCATCAAGGATCACCTTATATCGCCGTCGAGGATCAAGGAGTGGGTATAGAAGAAGAATCTTTGGGACGAATTTTTGATCCATTCTTTAGAGAAACTCAACTTTTGGAAAAGCCTGTACTTGGTACTGGCTTGGGTCTAGCAATCGTGAGAAAACTTGCTTTGGAATCTGGGATTTTGGTTGAAGTACAAAGCCAAAAAGGCGTAGGTTCTATTTTTCGATTGATCTTTCAAGAAAAGATTTAAGAAAACCTTAAGATACACTTATACTAGTTTACAGATGATTATGGCATTTTTGCGTAACAAAGATTCATTCTATGCTAGACCGGATTATCAATTGGAGTATTTCAAATAAACTTATCATTTTTCTGCTGATTGCTGCCTGGATAGGCTTTGGGATTTATGCATTAACCCGTATTTCTATTGGAGCAGTTCCAGACGTAACCAATAATCAGGTCCAAGTCATTACCACCTCACGAAATCTTGCAACCGAAGATGTAGAAAAATACCTGACCTATCCTGTTGAGTTGGAGATGGCAAATCTACCGGGAGTGATAGAAATTCGATCAATTTCCAAATTTGGTCTATCGGTTGTTACGATCGTTTTTGAGGACGATATGGGGACGTATTTGCCTAGGCAGTTAATCGCTGAGCGGATCAAGATCGCCCAAGATCAGATTCCTAATGGTTTTGGTCAGCCGTTTATGGGGCCTATTTCAACTGGATTGGGAGAGATTTATCAATATGTAATCGATGTCAAACCGGGCTATGAAGATAAATACTCCATTACTGATTTACGTACGATTCAAGACTGGGTGGTACGTCGCCAGCTATCCGGAATAGAGGGAGTGGTGGAAGTGAACACCTGGGGCGGATTTCTCAAGCAATATGAAGTGGCCATCAATCCAGAGCGATTGAAAGCCATGCGAGTAAGTCTGACGCAGGTATATGATGCACTTAGCAAAAATAATTCCATCGCTGGTGGGAGTTACATTGAGAAGACAAACGAGAGCTTTTTTATCCGTGGCGAAGGCTTAGTGAAGAGTCTGGAAGATATTGGGAATATTGTTATTGAAGTCCGAGCAGGAACCCCACTATATATAAAAGACATTGCTAAAGTCCACTTTGGTCATGCAAATCGATTCGGTGCGGTTACTGCAAATGGCGAGGGCGAAAAAGTCCTTGGGCAGGTGATGATGCTCAAAGGTGCGGGATCCAAAGCTACTATCGATCGGGTCAAAGAGCGACTTGCAGAGATCGAGCCCTCCTTGCCAGAGGGAGTAATCATTAACGGGTTTTTGGATCGATCGGAATTGATTTCACGTACAACCTTCACAATTGCTGAAAACCTAATTCTGGGTTGTTTGATTGTGATTTTTGTCGTGGTGATACTATTGGGAAACATTCGCTCAGGTCTTGTGGTGGCGTCCGTGATCCCATTGAGTTTGCTCTTCGCAATTTCAATGATGTACATCTTTGGAGTCGATGCCAATCTGATGAGTTTGGGTGCGATTGACTTTGGGATTATTATCGATGGTGCGGTGATTATCGTGGAATACATCGCATTTCGATTTACTAAAATTGGTGAAGAATCCGATCAGCTTACCTCAGCCGAATTAAGTCTGAAAAAAGACAAGGTCTCCCTTGAAGGAGCTTCCAAAATGATGCGTTCTGCAATTTTCGGTCAGATCATCATCATCATTGTATTCATTCCTATTTTATCTTTGAGTGGAGTGGAGGGAAAGATGTTTCGTCCGATGGCAGAAGTTTTCAGCTTTGCATTGGTTGGGGCAATGATTTTGGGCTTGACCTACGTGCCTGTGGTTTCCTCACTTTTCCTAAAGACTACTCCTCCGGGTCCTAAAAATGTTTCTGTTCGAATTATTAATACGATAAATAAAGGCTATGAACCTGCGATCAAATGGGCTTTAGGTAATACAAAAGCAGTTTTGATTGGAGCGGTTTCGCTTTTTGCTGTCACTTTATTAGTATTCTCCAGAATGGGGTCTGAGTTTGTTCCGACATTGGACGAGGGAGATTTTGTAATTCAGCCTTTTTTGAAAACTGGAACTACGCTGACGATTACAGTGGAGACAATGACTCAGATTGAGTCGATCCTCAAGAAATTTCCAGAAGTAAATCAAATCGTAACTCGGATTGGTGCGGCAGAGATTCCAACGGATCCTATGTCTATGGAAGAGACAGATGTCATTGTGATTTTGCACCCACCCTCTGAATGGACCACGGTGAAGACCAAAGATGAATTGGCGGAAGCTTTTAAAGATGCATTGAAAATTATTCCCGGATTGGAATTTGAATTTACTCAGCCTATCGAGATGCGCTTCAACGAATTGATTACTGGAGTCAGAGCTGATTTGGCCATCAAAGTATTTGGAGAAGATTTGGATGTTT
>JBLGAM010000202.1:0-4175 GCA_047612305.1 Planctomycetota bacterium
TCTTTTCCGCCAAATAAAGAATCCAATCCGATCAAAAATTCAGCTTCGGAAATGATTTCCATTTTTCTGGCAAAGTCCCCAACGATAGCAATAGCTGCCTCCGGGTAGAGCTCTTGGAGTTCCTTTTCGAAATCTTCTATTCTTACCTCAATATCTGCATAGAGCCATTTCCCCGCATTTGATGCTTTGAATTCCAGATTTTGTATGATGGTATCTTGGGTTTTTTCTCCGAATCCTTTGATTTTAGCCACTTTACCTGATTGACAAGCTTCCATCAATTCATGAGTGGAGGTGATTCCAAGTTCGTCCCAAATGGTTTTCACTTTTTTAGGACCTAGTCCTTTGATTTGAAGTATTTCAAGGATGCCCTCTGGTGTTTTTTCCAAAAGTTGATCCAAAAAGTCAAAAGATTCGCGGGACTTTAATTGCTCGATGGATTCCAAAATACTTTTCCCTACTCCGGGGATTTGAGAAAGTTCTGCACTTGAAAGCTCCATAATATCCTGATCTCCACGCTCCAGTGAGTTGAGAGCACCCTGATAACTCCTGATTTTGAAGGAATTTTCATCATGAAGTTCCATCAGTTGAATGCAGAGCTTTAGGCTTTTAAGTAAAGTTTTGTGATCCAAAATATATAGTATTCGTTAGTGAGTGAAGACAATTGTCTTCAAATTGAGTTTCAATTTAAGTCGTTAAGGGTTAACTTAAAATTGAAATCAAAGATTTTCAACTGAGGCAGTAAATTAAATTGGAAATGAATTATTGGCTAGTGAAGTCAGAACCGAATTCGTACACTTGGAATGATTTGAGAAATAAGTCGGAAGATATTTGGGATGGCGTGCGAAACTATCAAGCTCGAAATTTCATGAAGGAAATGAAATTGGGGGATCAAGTATTTTTCTACCATAGCGGGAAGGAAAAAGCAATAGTTGGTTTGGCAGAGGTAAGTGAGGAAGCTTTTCCGGATCCTAAGGATCTAGATTTCGTGGCAGTAAAGATCAAATCCAAACAGCCCTTTAAAAATCTAGTTAGTTTAGGAGAGATCAAGTCAACTGATCTGGTATCCGAATTATTACTGATCAAGCAATCCAGACTTTCCGTGATGCCAATCAGCAAAATTGAGGCAGACGTCCTAATGAAAATGAGTTTATGAGAATTATAATTTTATTTGTTCTATTAGCTGTCACTTCTAGTGAGCTTTTCGCTCAGGTGAGGTGGATTAGTCGATTTGAGGTCCCTTCAGGCTTATATGATCCTGGCTTTCAAATGTCTCCTACAAAAGAGGGGATCGTGTCTTTTCGAACGATTTCTCCGAATGGGTTGAGCTTTAACAAAGTCTTCCAATATTTTACTTCAGATTTCCAGCTTACTAGTGCCAGTGGACTGGTAGAATATCCGATCAGAGAAGCGTATGACTTGCTGGGCTACGACACGGATGGAAATCAGCTTTATGTTCTTTTCCGAAAAGGAAATTCGCTTTCTGCTGAAAAATATATTTTACGGATTGATCTCGATACCAAGCAGGGCTATGAATTCAGCGTGGAAAATCTGCTGGACATGGAGCTAGTCGAGTTTTTGGTGCTGAGTGATCAGGCACTTTTTATGGGGAATGCAGATAATCGACCTGTAATTCAGCTGTTTGATTTGAAAAATAAAAATATTCAAACGTTTCAGGGATTTTACAATGATGAAACTCAGATTTTACAGATTAAAAAACGGCCAGAATTAGAAGCTTTGGAAGTGGTACTGAGTAGAAAAACTCCCTATCGAAATCGTGAAGTGAGTATAAATACCTATGACTTCCAAGGAAATTTGGTACGGGAAATCAAAGTAGAAAATTTCGGAGATCTTGGCCAAGAGATTTTGGATGGGGTTTTGGTAGAAAAGGAGGATTACCAAAAAGTGATGATAGGCTCTTTTGGTGATGATCGACGAGATTCTTATCAAGGGATGTACATTATGGATATCAATCAATTTGGAGAATATGATTTCAAAAAATATACCTTGGGAGATTTCCCCAATTTTTTCAATTACCTCAATGAGCGTGCAAAAAACAAAAGGGATAAAGAGGTGATGTCGAATCTGGAAAAAGGGAAGATTCCATCCATTAGAAATTTCTATGCGGTCCGAAACATTCAGCAAACTGTAGACTCTTACTTTATTTATTTTGATCAATTTACCATCAAAAGTGCTACAGGGTCTAATCCGCTTTTTTCTCCCACAAGTGGTTATAGAAACAATACTTGGAATAGAACAGGGTATGATCCCAATATCCAGGATTTTATCACTTCAAGTCCATATAACAGGCCTCCTGGAGTTTATCAGGTTATTCCGGAGTATCAATACCTCTCGGCACACTTCATGAAAGTAGCGAAGACAGGTCAAGTGATATGGGATAATGCAGCGACTTATGACGGATTAATCACCACCTATCCAGAAGCGTTTGGCGAAGTGGCTGTTGTGGGGGATGAATATTACCACATGTATGTACGTGACCTGATGATCAAATTGAGCTATTTCAAAAATGGTCAGAAGATTTTTGAACACTTGGATTTTGAACTGAAGTTGGCGGATCAAGAGGAGCGAATCGCAACGACCAATCCATCAAGCCTACGATTGATCCATTGGTATGACCGGTATTATTTACTTTCTGGAACACAGAAAATTAGATATCTAAAAGAATCTGGAGGCCAGGAAACTCGTGAGGTTTATTTCTTGGCAAAGATTCTTGTGGATGGGGAATTGTATCAGGCTATGCCGACCTTGGACTAGATTTATTTTTTATATTTACCTTCAAATCTACCCCATGCAAAAGCGACTAGTCTTAGACGAAGGACAGATTCAGATCATACTCAGAAGGTTCTGTCATCAGTTGATCGAGAATCATGATAATTTTGATAATACCGTATTATTGGGTTTGCAGCCCCGCGGACCAATTTTATTGGATAAAATCGTCAATCTTTTAAAGGAAATTGCTGGAGTGAAGGTGCCATCAGGTTATTTGGATGCTACCTTTCATCGAGATGATTTTCGAAGAAGAGATTTTCCCTTAAAAGCCAATGAGACCAAAATTGATTTTTTGGTAGAAGGAAAAAAAGTAATTCTTGTAGATGATGTGCTATACAAAGGAAGATCTGTTCGAGCGGCTATGGATGCTATGATTGCATTTGGTAGACCTCAGAAAGTGGAGCTGATGGTTCTGGTAGATCGAAAATTAACCCGAGACTATCCAATTATGCCAGATTACTATGGTACGAGAGTTAATACGCTAGAAAGTCAATATGTAGTCGTAGAATGGGCGGACCAAGGCTATGAAAAAGATGCTATTTGGCTCACTGAGAAAGTAAAATCATGACTATGTCGCAACTAAGTACCAGACACCTATTAGGGATCAAGAATATCACCGAGAATGATGTTCAGCTCATTTTGGAAACAGCAGCTAATTTCAAAGAAGTAATCAATAGGCCAATCAAAAAAGTGCCCTCACTTCGAGATATCACTATTGCCAACATATTTTTTGAAAATTCCACACGTACCCGTTTATCCTTTGAGCTAGCAGAAAAACGACTTTCGGCAGATGTGGTAAATTTCTCTTCCAGCAACTCCTCGGTGAAAAAAGGCGAGACGCTGGTGGATACAGTTAATAATATTCTGGCGATGAAAGTGGATATGGTGGTCATGCGTCATGCTAGCCCTGGAGCACCACATTTTCTTTCCAGAAATGTAAAGGCCAATATTGTCAATGCCGGTGATGGTACGCATGAGCATCCAACTCAGGCACTTTTGGATGCGTATTCGATCAAAGAGAAATTTGGAGAGGTAGCGGGGAAGAAAGTCGCAATAATTGGAGATATCCTACATTCAAGAGTAGCATTATCCAACATTTTCTGCCTTCAAAAGCTAGGAGCAGAAGTTATGGTTTGTGGGCCGATCACCTTACTCCCAAAGCATATTGAAAGCCTAGGGGTAAAAGTAGAATTAGACGTGAAGAAAGCACTGCAATGGTGTGATGTGGCAAACGTATTACGAATCCAGCTGGAACGTCAGCAAATCAAATATTTCCCAAGCCTTCGAGAATATTCCCTTTATTATGGGATTAATAAAAAGCTCCTTTCTGAACTGGACAAAGAGATCGTCATCATGCACCCAGGACCGATCAATCGTGGCGTGGAACT
>JBLGAM010000203.1:0-4034 GCA_047612305.1 Planctomycetota bacterium
AGTACCCTTATCACTTAAAATCAAACGCTTTGGATTTATTTGCAAAATTGAAGACGAATATGGGACCGCTGGGCAAACATTCTGAGTTTGCAGATGGCTACTTCTCATTTCCTAAACTAGAAGGTGAAATCGCCCCAAGAATGAAATTTCAAGGGAAAGATGTTCTTACTTGGAGTTTGAATAATTATCTAGGCCTAGCCAATCACCCAGAAGTACGAAAGTCCGATGCGGACGCTGCTGCGAAATGGGGAGCAGCCTACCCGATGGGAGCTCGAATGATGTCAGGACAAACTAGCCTTCATGAGAAGTTAGAGGATGAACTTGCTGCATTTGTAGGCAAGAAAAAAGCTTACTTATTAAATTACGGTTATCAAGGGATCATGTCTGTAATTGATTCATTACTGGATCGAAAAGATGTGGTGGTTTATGATTCCGAGTGTCACGCCTGTATCATAGATGCACTTCGTATGCACTTGGGCAAGCGATATGTTTTCCCTCACAATGATATTGAGAGCTGCGAGAAACAATTGGAACGTGCAACCAAACTTGCAAATGAAACTGGAGGAGGAATTCTGGTAATAACGGAGGGAGTATTCGGAATGACCGGTGATCAGGGAAGATTAAAAGAAATCGTCGAACTAAAGAAGAAATTTGAATTTAGACTTCTTATAGATGATGCACATGGATTCGGAACTATGGGCAAAACTGGTGCTGGAACTGACGAAGAGCAAGGAGTGCAGGACGAGGTAGACGTCTACTTCTCGACTTTTGCTAAATCAATGGCGAGTATCGGTGCATTTGTAGCAGGCGATCCAGATTTAATTCTTTATTTAAGATATAATATGCGTTCTCAGATTTTCGCAAAGTCTCTTCCAATGCTTTTGGTAGAAGGTGCTTTGACACGTCTAGAGTTACTCAAAACACAACCAGAATTGAAGGGCAATTTGTGGAAAATCGTCGCTGCACTTCGAAAAGGACTGCATGAGAACGGATTTAGCACTGGAAAATCAAATTCTCCAGTGACTCCAGTTGTACTGAATGGAACCATTGGAGAAGCAGCTGCATTAACGAAAGATCTGAGAGAGAATTATGCTATTTTCTGCTCCGTAGTAATTTATCCTGTAATACCTAAAGGCATGATTATCTTGCGTTTGATCCCTACTGCAGTACATACTTTGGAAGATGTGAGAGAAACGATTTCAGCATTTGCCGCCATCAAAGAAAAGTTGACAAGTGGGATTTACAAGAACTCTGAACTTGCCATTTCAGTAGGCGAATAAAAAAAAAAGTAAATAAAATGCCCTCAGAGTTGAACTAGCAAGTATTTGATCTATATTAGAGTCAAATAAACTTATCATCAACCTAAAAAAAACACTTTAACTATGAGCAAATTTAGTGAAGTTAGAGATTTGATCCTCGGTATGGAGGAAGATTTCGTTAAGTTCTACGACAAAGGCAACCAAGCCGCAGGAACACGAGTTAGAAAAGGAATGCAAGACCTTAAAAATATTGCTCAGGACATCCGAAAGGAAGTTCAGGACAAGAAAAACGAAGGTTGATCTTGGAATAAAAAGGTGACTTCACAGTCACCTTTTTTTATGCTTTTTTTCTAGTTAGAATTCTATTTTATTGTTTTTTCGCTCTAGGTCAGCCATTCGCATGGAAGGATCTATTTCAACAGACTTAATATTATCTTTCTTTTGATTAATTTTTATTGTTTTGGTCAGGTTTGTCCATGGCCAATCTGAAGTTACAGATCTCACAGGCATGTCTTTTTCAGCCGGCTTCTCCCCTCTCATTATTACTAAAGGCAAATAAATCAACTCAGAGGTTCCATCTTTATAAGTAATTACCAAATCAACAGGCATGGGCATTAATCCAATACGCTCAAGAACGATTTCAGTATCATTTCCCTGAGGATTTACTGCTTTGATTCCATAATCAATCGTCTTGGTCGAGTTCACAAAGTATTCTTTGTACCAATCCAACTCCATCCCACTTTCTTTCTCCATAATTCGAACTAAGTCATTAACATTTGGATGTCTAAACTTCCAAGTATCGAAATACCTCAACATCGCTCGATCTCTCACATCATCTCCAATCACATAGCCCATTTGAGCGATGAACGTAGCTCCTTTTGAATAAGCAGCAGAACTATAAGCAGAATTTGTATTGTAATGATCCGAATGTGTATTCATTGGCTCCTCTAATCCAGATTTAGCCAACTTAATATAACCGGCATAGGAGCCAGCTGTTGGGTTTGCCGAGGGAGAATATATCTCACTCATCGCAAGACTTGAAGCATAACTTGTAAATCCCTCATCCATCCAAGGATAAAGGGACTCATTAGTAGCCAAAACCCCATGAAACCAGCTATGAGCTAATTCGTGAACCATTACTCCAACCAAACTTCGAATGCTTCGTTCCCCGGAAATCAAGGTTGACATAGCATATTCCATTCCTCCATCACCGCCTTGCACCACAGAGAATTGCTTATATGGATATTGGCCAAAATGCTCGGAAAGATAGTTAATTGCTTTTGGCGTATATTCTTTCAATTTTCCCCAGCTTTCCGAAGTTTTTTCTCCAGGAATAAAGAAATGGTGAACTGTGATTCCATTTTCCATTAGCACTTTATCATGCTGATAGTTAGGATCTGCTGCCCACATAAAATCGTGAACCATTGGTGCTTTGAAATGCCATGTCAAAGTATTCCCTTTTACAGCAGGAACTTTTACTCCTTCGTCCTCATAGCCATGACCTATTTCATTTGGATTTTGTAAGTAACCAGTTCCACCTATCACGTAGGTTTTGTCCAACGTTATTTTCACATCAAAATCTCCCCAAATCCCATAAAACTCTCGGCCGATGTAAGGGTTAGAATGCCAGCCTTGCTCATCATAGTTAGCAAGTTTTGGATACCACTGAGATATAGAATAGCGAACCCCCTCGGCTCCATCTCTTCCCGATCTTCTGATCTGAAGTGGAACTTGCCCGTTGAACTCGGATTCAAATTTTACTGTAGAATTTGGAAAGATGGGATTATCCAAGTAAACCACCAAGACAGTCTCCTCCTCAGTAAATTTTACTGATTCCCCATTCATTTTAATTTGACTGATGTGCAAATAGCCCACCTCTGTCGGCTTTAGCTTAGCGATCCGATCTGCTACTCTTTTATCCGGATCTGAAATGCTTCTAGATCGCTCATCCATCATACTTCCAGGTTGAAAGGCATTGTAATACAAATGGAAAAAAACTCGATCCAATGTGTCAGGAGAATTATTCGTATAGAAAATAACTTGGCTGCCGGTATATTGATTGGTTTTGACGTCTAAATTGACATCCATTTGATAGTTAATCGCCTGTTGAAATCTACCCGTCTGACTATGAGCAAGCGTCGAAATGACTAGGTAGAGAAAAAGCCCAAATACAGGCTTCATCAGAGATGAATTCATATATTTTTTTTTAATTTCTTAAAGAAAAGGAAAAAGAGATTTTCTAACAAACCACCGATATAAAAGCCAGAAGTCATTATTGAATTGAATGCCTTTCCGCTAAAATAAATTCTTATTCGCTTACACGATCTTTTAGCTTAATTAGAACTTTACTAAAAATACAATCTATGAGAAAAATTTACATCCTCATTTTTGCTTTACTCCTGAGCTTTTCAAGTTATTCTCAGCAAGTAGATATGGATTTATTCAAATCCATGAAAATAAGAAATGTGGGCCCAGCAGGAATGAGCGGCAGGATCACTTCCATCGACGCTGTTGACGCTAATCCGACAATTATCTATGCAGGTGCTGCTTCTGGTGGGCTTTGGAAATCTACCTCAGGTGGAATCAGTTGGAATCCAATTTTTGATGATCAAAAAATCCATTCCATTGGTGCTATTTCTATTCATCAAAAAAACCCAGATCTCATCTGGGTAGGAACTGGTGAGGGAAATCCAAGAAATTCACTAACCATGGGCGGCGGAGTCTATCGATCATTAGATGCAGGCAAGACTTGGCAATTGATGGGACTGGAGAAAA
>JBLGAM010000204.1:0-4007 GCA_047612305.1 Planctomycetota bacterium
ATGAGGCGATGATCGTTGATGGCACAGGTTCTATTTTCTTAGCAGGTTCCTATTTAGTCAAAGCCGCCATAGGAGAAAGTATCGATAATGAAACCCTTGGAGGAGCCACCACCCATTGTGAAATTTCTGGAGTCACGGATAATAAATACGATACGGATCAAGATTGCTTGAATGCAATCAGAAAGATTTTTGATAAACTCGGACACAATCCCACGGCAGGTTTTGATCGGGCTGAGTCTAAAGAGCCAAGTATTTCTGCTGAAAAACTGATCGAAATTTTCCCAATGGAACGAGTGAAGCCTTATGATATGAATGAGGTCATTTCCGGGCTAGTTGATGGTGGAGAGCTCGAGGAATACAAAAAGGATTATGGCAAAACCCTAATCTGTGGAACTGCCAGGATTGATGGTTGGGCTGTAGGAATCATTGCTAATCAGCGAAAAATCGTGAAGACAGCCTCAGGAGAAATGCAAATGGGCGGTGTGATCTATTCTGATTCTGCAGACAAAGCTGCTCGATTCATTATGAATTGCAATCAACGGAAAATTCCATTGGTTTTCCTTCAGGACGTCAGTGGTTTCATGGTAGGAAGTAAGGCGGAGCATGGCGGAATCATTAAGGATGGAGCAAAAATGGTCAATGCCATGGCGAATTCTGTGGTGCCGAAATTCACCGTACTTCTTGGCAATTCTTACGGCGCAGGTAATTATGCCATGTGCGGAAAGGCATATGATCCACGATTGATTTACGCTTGGCCAACTGCTCAAATGGCGGTAATGTCTGGCGCCTCGGCTGCCAAAACCTTGCTTCAGATCAAAGTAGCTTCCTTAAAAAAGAAAGGGAAAGTCATTTCACCTGAAGACGAAAAGGAGCTTCTGGATGAAATCACGACGAAGTATAATGAAGAATTGAGCCCTTACTATGCGGCATCGAGACTTTGGGTAGATGGAGTGATCGATCCTAGAGAAACACGAAAAGTTATCAGTATGGGAATTGAAGCAGCTAATCATGCTCCGATTACCGATCGCTTTAATGTCGGAGTGATTCAGACCTAGCAGTTTTTTTTGTAACTTATTATTCAATTAAATTGAGATTTTAGCAGATTAACATGAGTGAATTGACTTCCAACGAATTAAATGCTTTAGTCTCCTTGCTGGATGATTCGGACTCAGATGTTAGAATTCACGTGCGCGATCGGATTCTCGCTTTGGGGACAGACATTATTCCCTTCTTAGAGAAAAAGTGGGAGGATAGTTTCAATCCAGATATTCAAAAGGAGATCGAGGAACTAGTCCATGATCTCCAATTTTCGCTTCTTAAATTGAGGCTGAGTGATTGGAAAAATTCAGAAGACCGAGATTTGCTTACTGGACTTTGGATCATTAACACCTATCAGTATCCGGATATTGAGTTTGACAAGCTAAACGCAGAAATGCATCAGATTTACTTTGAAGTTTGGACTGCATTTTCCAATGAGCTGCAGCCATTGGATCAGATTAAGATTATTAATAATGTGTTATTCAACACACTTCGGTTTTCTGCAAATACCAAGAACTTTCATTCCCCGGCAAATAGCATGATTTCTTCGGTTTTGGATTCCAAGCGGGGCAATCCATTAACACTTTGCTCCATTTATTTGCTAGTGGCGCGGAAGCTCGGCCTGCCTGTATATGGAGTCAATTTGCCCAATCTTTTTGTGCTGACTTACAAATCCGTCGATGTGAATTTTTACATTAATGCGTTTAATAAGGGCTTGATTTTCAGTAAGAAAGACGTGACTAATTACCTCGAGCATCTAAAAATAGAACCCAAGCCGGAGTTTTATGATCCTTGTTCTCATTTGGCCATTATTCAGCGGATGCTTCGAAATCTAGGCCAATCTTTTGAGAAGCTTGGAGAAATAGATAAACAGGAGGAGATCCGTAGTCTCATTGGGATTTTGGACGATTAGAAAGTCCGAATGTTGCAGCCCGTTGCTCTTACTTGAGATGGAGTAGTGGTTTCTCCTCTTAGCACTTGATTGATCGCCCGCTCTAAAAAACGCTCTGATACGCTGGATTCTGCTTGGGGATTATTGTCAATTGCACCTTTGTATTTCACTTCCAGTCCAGTAGCTCCCGGTGCCAAAATAATAGCTTCAGGAATTTTTGAGATTTGAAAGAGTTTGACCAATTCCTGTTTTGAATCTATCAAGTAGGAGGTATTGATCCCGCTGTCATCAATAAACTTTCGAAGTTCAGCCTGAACTGCTGGAGAATTATCGGATTCAGGATTGATGAGAATGAAGTTCATTCCCTGGTTTTGAAAGTTTTCCCGGAGTTCCTTTACACGTTGTTGATACATTCCGGCAAAAGGACAATTCATGGAATGAAAAATAATGACTAGCCCTTTGGGACCAGCTTTAGAAACTACCTGGACAGTTCCCCCAGTTACCGCATCGATCAAAGAAATGTCTGTGATGGATTGTGCTATACTGGTCAAAGACAAAAATATTAGTGAAAATAAGAATGTAAGTTTTTTCATAATTACCAAACAGTATAAGTGAGTACGGTATTATTCTCTACCACAGCTTTGACTTGGTAGTGATTATCTGCAAAGTCCGTTCCGTGGATTTTTCCATTGATAATTTGAGCATTCTGATTAAAAGGTTCAAGTAGAATGTTTTCCCGAAAGGAAATCCCTTTTTTTCCTTGGCATTTGAAAATTGATTCCTTGGCAGACCATGCCATTGTGTAGTGGACGGGATTTTTTTCCAGAAAATCTAATTCACGTTTGTCTAGAAATCGTGACCCAATTCGAAGGATTTTTTCTCGGATGAAATCCATATCTATTCCAACGGGATTTTCCAGATGATAAATAGCTGCTGCGAATCCAAGTGTATGCGTCAGGGAAACGTATCCATTCCCACTCATGGATTGAGATTTGCCATGCTCATCCTTGAAAAATCCAGGGTAGGGAATATTCAGAGTTTCTAAGGTAGCGGCAATTGCTAGTCTCGAACTTGCCCATTCTTTTCTCTTTTCAGCATGTGAGATATTTGCAAAAGACAATTTTTCCCTAAAACTCAGAAAATCAAGATCAATGATTTCATGAGATTCAATTATCTTGATGGCTAAGGCCGAGTAGGAATCAATTTTTTCTATTTTTGTTTGCATTAGCCGAAAGGGCAACATATTCTCAGAGCAATATATGGCAAAAATTGAAGTAAATAAATTACAAACTCTCACTGGACATAATGATTGCATTTATGCGCTGACAGAAGGGAGTGACCCGAGGTTTTTTTATACAGGTTCGGGTGATGGTATGGTAGTCGAATGGGATCTTGACCTGCTCAAGGATGGTAAACTCATAGCAAAACTCGCTAATTCAGTTTACACGCTTCAGGTAGATCATGCCCGCAATTGGTTATTTATCGGTCATAATTTCGAGGGGATTCATGTGATTGACTTGAATGAATATAAAGAGATTTGGTCCCTGAAATTAACTGATCAAGCCATATTTGACATCAAAGTGGTTGGTAATGAGGCTTATATTGGAGCAGCTGACGGAGTGTTAACTGTGGTCGATATTGAGCTTCGAGCGATTAAAAAGCATATCAAACTCAGTTCGAAAAGTATTCGAGTAATGGCTGTAGCGATAGGTAAAAAACACTTAGCCATAGGATTGAGCGATCACAGCATCAAGATTCTTGATTTGGCAAATGATTTTCAGCCCATCGCTAATCTTGTTGGTCATACAAATTCAGTTTTCGCCTTAAGTTATTCACCGGATGAGATGTTGCTGGCAAGTGGGTCAAGAGATGTCAATTTAAAATTTTGGAATTCAACCGATTTCACCTTAGTTGAGTCCATTGTAGCCCATTTGTATGCTATTAATTATTTATCTTTCAATGAAGATGGAAATATGCTAGTCACCTGCTCAATGGATAAATCCATGAAGATTTGGGAAACGGCAGAGCGAAAGCTTCTGAAAGTCATCGATAAAGCAAGAAATGCCGGACATGGCAC
>JBLGAM010000205.1:0-3955 GCA_047612305.1 Planctomycetota bacterium
GAGCTTCCGAAAACCTTTCTGACACTGATTTCCTTGAGTTTTTTAGACATGAGGAAGGTTGTCAATCCAATTAATCCAATGGCAGCGATGACTACTGCGATCACCGAAAAAGTGGAATAAGCTTTTGTTAATTGATACTCTGACCGGTAGAGTTGATCTATCTGATCATCCAAAAAACTAAATTCTAGTGGATATCCAGGATAGAGCTCTGGCCATTTTTTCTCCAAAGCGGCAATTCCTGCCTCTATTTCACCCGCTTTTAATTTCACGGAAACAAAACGGAAAGAAGGCACAAAACCATAAAGGATTAGTGGGTCGACTCCAGCATGTAGTGTGGAAAAGTTGAAATCATCCACGATCCCAACAATTTTTCCGTTCACTTTGCCTTTAACTTCCATCCCGATTGGTTCTTTCAATCCAAACTGACGAATTGTAGCTTCATTGATTAAAACTTCAGGAATAGAATCAAGAGGATTAAGTTGAATGGGTCTGCCTTCTTTAATTGGGATTTTATAAAGGTTAAGAAAATTCTCATCGATCAGGAATGCCGACATGGAGTTTTCTCCAGCCTCTGTCCCTACAAAAGAATATGTATAGGTTAGAGAGGTGGTATTCCCAGGCGTACTTGAGGAGAAGCTGGCTTGGGCTACTTCAGGGATTTGATTGAGTTCAGAAGAAAGGGTTTCGTGCCTCGCGTTTTGACTTCGATCTTTGACTGGAATAATGATGACTTGGTCACTATCAAACCCCAGCCGTTGACTTTTCAGGAAACTGAACTGCTGAGATACAATCCCAGTGGCAATGAGTAAGAAAATTGAAATGGCGAACTGGAAGGTGATTAATGCGCTCCGAATCGCTGAAATAGCAATCGTTCCATTCGTTTTTTTCGTAGACCCAACTCCCGCTTGGATCGCTTGCCATGCAGGCAAAATGCTAGCAACCACAGCAATCAAAAGTGTGAAAATCAAAGCTGGTGCAATCAACCAGGTACTTACAAATAAATTGAGAGTTTTACCCGTGATTTCATTGAAATAAGGTGTGGAAATCAACGCAATTCCTAACCCTAACACTAAAGAGATTAAACAGATTACTAGGGTTTCGAGAAAGAAATAGCTGACTAAATTCAATCTGCTCGCGCCTAGAATTTTTTGAATAGAAATTTCTTTTTCCCGAGCGGCTTGCGTCGCAGTAGATAAATTGATGAAATTAGCACAAGCCATCAATAAAATAAAAAGGGCAATTGTGCCTAGGATAAAGGAATAGCGCGCATCACTTGGAGGGTTGATTTCATCCTTTCGATTTGAATTCAGGTGAATCGATTTGAGGGGTTGAAGAAAAAGTGACTCTTTTTCTTGAACCCATTCAGGCGCATGGTTTTTTAAGATTTGTGGGAGTTTTGATTCTACAGAATTGGGGTCTGACCCTTCCTGCAAAAGCACATAAGTATAGTGATCAAACTGCCCCCAGTTGGAGAGTCGGGCTTCTCCGATCAATTCATCCAAGGAAGAAAAAGAAATAAAAGCCTCTGCTACAAAATGAGAGTTATTTGGTATTTCAGCCATCAGCCCAGTAATAGTTAGCTCAACTTCATTATTGAAAAGCAAGGACTTTCCGATCGGATCGCTTGTTGGAAAATATCGCTTTGCCATCTCCTCCGTCAGGATAATAGAGTTTTTTTCCAAGAGGGCTTCCTTGGGATTTCCTCGTAAAAGGGGGATGTCAAAAATTCGAAAGAGGCTACTATCAGCAAAGTAAACCTGTTCCTCATAAAATTTACGGTCCTCAAAACTGAGCAAATCAGTCCCGGGGTTTTTTCGAAGGCGCATCACTTCTTTCACCTCTGGAAAAGCTCCAATTAAGTTTTTGCCTATTGGTGCAGAAGTTTTAGCCCAATTGGTCTGTGTTCCATCACTGTTGAAATCAAGCACAACGCGATAAATCTCATCGGAATTAGAATGGTACCCATCATATTGATACTCGTCATAGATGAACATGGAGACCAATAAAAAACTTGCGAGGCCAACAGCTAATCCAAAGCTGTTGATCAGGGTAAATCGGAGATTTTTCTTGAAAAGTGTTCGAAGACTGAGCTGTAAGAAAGATTGGAACATGGAGCTTAGCCGGGAGTTTTCAAATGAATGATCAATTATTCCCGAAGTTACTACTCAGGTTGGCGAATCAAAATTCAGCATGACTTTCTGCATTCAATTAGGGCTACTAACACGAAGAATCACATTCCCGATTTTCTGTCCGGTCTCCACATAATTATATGCTTCAACGATTTGATCAAATTCGTATACACGATCAATCAAAGGCTTGAAATGACCTTGTTCGTATTGATTTTTTAGAAAATTGATGTCTTCTTGAGAAATGGAAGGTATCGGGAAAAGAAGTTTTTTCCCCGAAGTGAATTTATGCTTGAGTGCCAAAAATATATTTTCTAATCCAGGACCCAATTCGGTAGAGATATAGACTCCATTTTTGGTTAACAATGGTTTACAAATTGAAAAACGGCTTTTTCCCACCGCATCAAAAATAAATTCATAGCGTTCCTCTGTTTGGGTAAAATCTTCTGTCTGAAAATTAACCACCCGATCTGCTCCGAGAATCCTGACCGTATTCATATAATCTCCGAGGCATACAGCGGTTACTTTTGAGCCTATTGCTTTGATTAGTTGGATCGCTGCAGATCCGATTGCTCCGGTCCCTCCAATAACTAGTACATGCTGGTTTGCATCCACTTTTGCCGCCCGAATATTTCCCAAGGCATAATGGGACCCTTCGCTCAATGCAGCAGCGGTTTCAAAGTCCAATCCTTCAGGAATCAGTGTCACGCCTTTATTTTCATGAATTACTTTGAATTCTGCATGTCCGCCAAAGCCTTCATCGTCGAAACCAAATACTTGATCGCCTACCTTGAATTTGGATACTTCGCTTCCGATTTCTGACACGATTCCTGCAAACTCGCATCCCAAAACTGGTTGATTGGGACTGAAGAGTCCTGAAAAAAAGCGGCTGACAAAATATTCAGCACTTCTAAATCCCGAGTCGGTTCGGTTTACTGTTGCTGCGATGACTTGGATGAGAATATCAGATTTCCCAATCGAAGGTTTTGCGATTTCCGCAAAGTGTATGACCGATGGAGGGCCATATTGAGTATAGATTTGAGCCTTCATAGGTTGAGTTTTTAAATGCTATACGGATCAAAGTTGCTGTTCGATAACGTGCATTAATGCGGTGATGTCTTTCGCCTCATTAAATACATTGATTGAAACCCGAAGGTATTCGCCACGCATGGAGACGTAAATTTGATTTGCCTCTAGCTCTTGTTTTAAATCTGCAGGATTAATACTTTTTGGTAGAAGTGGAGCAAAAAGGTGCTGCCCTAAAAATGGCTCGGGTTCAGTGCTTCCCCCGATACGCGCAATGAAATCAATCAATGGCTGATTAAGCGAGCTGGAGTAGTTTTGAATTGCAGCTGGAGTCCAATCTAAAATTTGATTCAAGCTAGCTTGGAGCATAGGCATTAAGACAAAATTCGCAGCCTCCCCAACAGTGTATCGCGTTGCGCCTGGATTGTATTCAGCAGCATATTCAGATAATCGCCCAAAATCTCTGGCATTTACCCGATTCATCCATGATTCCTCAAGGGGGATTCCATCATGAAATTTCTCACCTATATAAGCTATAGAAATTGAATATGGGCCGAGTAACCATTTGTAAGTAGCGCAAATCAACGCATCAATTTGACATGCTTTTACATCTATTGGCATCGCCCCAACGGATTGTGTTCCATCCACGATAAATACAGCGCCCATTTTCTGGCATTTTGCGCCGATAGCTTCCAAGTCAAATTTGACCCCACTCATCCAGTGAACTGAAGAAATTAAAACCACAGAAGTTTTCTTGTCAATCGCTTCCAGTAGGGCAGAATTCCAAGATTCACCTTTGGAAG
>JBLGAM010000206.1:0-3953 GCA_047612305.1 Planctomycetota bacterium
ATTCGTTTTCACAGCAAAGGAATTTGGCTAACTTCCTGTCTAAACCTTAAGACCTATGAAACTTTACAAATTGAAATCTGGCACACTCCTCAATACTAAATCATCCTTCAAACTGGGCCCCATATACGATTGGGATGAGCTTTTGGGGAGAGAATATTTGGCCAGTTTTTTGGAAGAGGCCTCGAAAAATTGGAAATCTATTGAGGAACTACAGGCTCAAAAGTTAATTCAATCGGAGTTGCTTGCCCCAATGGGAAACCAAGAAGTATGGGCTGCTGGGGTGACCTACTATCGAAGCCGAACGGCAAGAATGGAAGAGTCAGAAGATTCAGGAGGAGCGACTTTTTACGATAAAGTTTACAATGCTGACCGTCCCGAGCTATTCTTCAAAGCCACTGCTTCTCGGGTTGCTGCACCGGGAGGAATCGTAAATATCCGCAAAGATTCGACTTGGGATGTGCCTGAGCCGGAGCTCACTTTAGTGATTTCCCCAAAAGGGAAAATACAGGGTTTTACCATCGGGAATGATATGAGTAGCCGAAGCATTGAAGGTGAAAACCCACTTTATTTGCCACAGGCGAAAGTGTATGAAGGCTGTGCGGCAATTGGGCCTTGTATTTTGATTCAGGATGAAATCAGCGAAAGCACAAAAATAAATCTCGAAATCCATCGTGAAGGCAAAGAGGTGGCAAGCGGGGAGACCGATCTGACCCAACTCAAGCGTAAGCCAAAGGAATTGGCCGAATGGCTTTACCGAGCAAATACATTTCCCATCGGATGTCTGATGATGACAGGGACGGGAATTGTCCCGGATGGATTTACCCTAAAAGAAGGAGATCAGGTGAAGATCTCGATTGAAGGAATAGGGGTATTGGAGAATTCGGTGGGGTTGATTTAAATAATTGGAATAGGTCACTGATAACTGGGGGATATCTACCGAAAAAAAAGAGGGATATACAAACGTTATCACCCTTATTAATCAGGTATAAATTTTTTACAAGGAATGCTATCGGATAGCAAATCAGGTAACTAACATTGGACAAAAAGCGAAGGGTAAAAGGGAATACACCAGTCAAAGAAACAACAAATTAGCCATGTCCTACGATAGCTACCTCGCCGAACGAATTGAGCGGATTCTAATGGATCGAAAAGCCAATTTTTACCAAAAGGCAATGATGGGAGGCTTGGTTTTTATGGTGGAGGAAAAGATGTGTATTGGAATCGTAAGAGATAAAAAAACCAATGGAGATCGGATCATGGCGCGGATTGGTGAGGAAGCAGAAACGCAGTATTCCAAGCGGATTGGCTGCAGGCCTATGGAATTTACCGGTCGACCGATGAAGGGTTTTGTGTTTGTTTATTAAGAAGGCTATGACTTGGATGACGACTTGGAGTTTTGGGTGGAATTAGCCTTAGCATTTAATCCATTGGCTAAAAAGAGTAAAGGAAGAAGCTGAGGGTGTTTTCTGGTTTTGTTCTATTATTTTAAGACAACTAACAACCTCCTCGTAAATCTGAGCGTTCAAAAGCTTCAACGAAATACAGCAAACTATGAAAAAGGAACTGGTATTTGCTTTGGTCTTAGGTCTGGGAGTTTTTTCTTGCAAAGAAAGTGAAGAACCCATTACTCAGAGTTCGTTACAATATTTTTTGGTAGGTATCCAGCCTTCTTGGTCTCCAAATATGGATTTTACACCAATTTCTGATTCGCTTTATTATTATCAGTTCAACGACGATGGGACATTCCTCAAGCGAGTAGGAGCTCAAACTGCTAAAGGAACTTTTAAAGACCCTGAGATAGATGATTTTGAAGGAATTGCATTGACTTTTGAGGACCAGGATAGCGACCTTATTCACAGCTGTTTTCGTGGTGAGGAATATCTAACCAGCTTGGGGAACAACGAATTGGCAGGTACTTGGGAGGCTTGTGATGGACCTAAGCTTTTTTTCAAAGCGATTTCCAATTCCAATCGACCTAATTAAGCTGTTTTATTCATTGTTTGTAACTTTGAAGAATGATCAACTTTTTCCAAAACACACTCAAGCTTCCAAGTTTTCCAGCCGGCTATCATTTGATTACTGATCAAGTCGAAGAAGCAATCCCGGAAATTCAAAGGATCCAAGTCGGCTTTCTCCAAGTATTTATACAGCACACTTCTGCGGCTCTCACCATCAATGAAAATGCTGATCCCACCGTTCGTAAGGATTTTCAAACCTTTGTAAATGAATTAATTCCAGAGTCTTATCCACGGTTTGTCCACACCTACGAGGGGCCGGATGATATGCCTGCGCATATTAAAGCCAGTTTTTTTGATAACAGCCTCCAAATTCCTATTACTGGTGGAAAACTGAACTTGGGAATTTGGCAGGGAATTTACCTTTGTGAATTTCGGCGTCGAGCAAGCGGGAGAACCGTGATTTTGACCGCATATGGAATCTGAGAGTCAATCTATCGAGGAGATTATCAGCAGAATTTACCATTAATATAAAAGCAAGTGAATTGGTGAGGTAGGAGAATAACTTTGCGTAGTACCTCCAACCTATGAGAAACCTAGTTTTTACCCTATTTCTGCTATTTTTTATTACCGATGCATTTGCTCAAAAAAAGGAAATTTCTGCCCAGAGTAATGCCTTTGCTTTCAAACTAAAAGAACCAATCAAATTAGACGGGGTTTTGGATGAGGCGATTTGGATGGATGCAGAAGGCTGGAATGGTGATTTTATGCAGTACTTTCCATCTGATACCTCCAAGTCAAAAATAAAAACCCGAGTAAAGGTCGCCTTTGATGACAATAACATCTACTTGGCAGCGATCATGGAAAACAATGAGGATAGGGATTACATCTCTACCTCTTTGCGGAGAGATTACCGAGGCGAGGCCAATGACGGGGTAACCTTTGTTTTTGACACCTTCAATGATAAAACCAACGCATTTCAGTTTGGAGTAAATCCCTATGGCGTGCAGCGGGAAGGGCTTCTTTCCAATGGCGGTTCAAGATCTGAGGATCTGAGTTTGGCTTGGGATAACAAATGGTTTGCAGAAGCTACTATTCTGGAAGACCGCTGGGTAGTGGAGGCCATTATTCCACTTTCCACGCTTCGATTTCAAGATGGTGCCCAAAACTGGAATGTAAATTTCTATCGAATAGACAGCCATTTGCCAGAGCGAAGTACCTGGTCTCCTATTCCAAGAAACTTTTCCATTATCTCGCTCGCTTTTTCACGTAAACTTATTTTCGAAGAGCCACTACAGAAGAATTCTGCCAATATTTCTTTGATCCCCTATATAGCAGGTAGAACATCCAAGAACTTTATCGAAGGAACTCAGGAAGATCTAACTCCAGCTATTGGAGGTGATGCAAAAATTGGAATTGGTCCTGCTTTGAACTTGGACCTCACGGTCAACCCGGACTTTTCTCAAGTTGAAGTCGATGAGCAGGTGACCAACTTAGATAGATTTGAGATTTTCTTTCCGGAGCGCCGGCAGTTCTTTCTAGAAAATGGAGATCTTTTTGCCAGTTTTGGTCACCCGCTGGCAAGACCGTTTTTTTCCCGAAGAATCGGAGTGGACCGCGATGAAAACACGGGTCAAAACATTCAGAATAAAATCATTTACGGAGCAAGACTTTCAGGAAAAGTCACCGATGATTGGCGCGTGGGGATGATGAATATGCAAACTGCCTCAGATGAGGAAGCCGGGATTTCAGGAAAAAACTTCAGTGTTTTGGCTTTGCAAAAGAAGATCTTCAATCGCTCAAATATTGGGATGATTTTTGTCGATCGGGAATCTTTGGCGCTGGATGAATATCAAAGTTTATTTGACCCAAATGCATATAATCGCCTTTTGGGATTGGAATATAACTTGGCTTCTGCGGATAACAGATGGGTGGGTAAGGCCTTTTACCATAGAACTTTTGAAAAAGATCTTGGGAAAAAACCAGGGACTTTCAATG
>JBLGAM010000207.1:0-3930 GCA_047612305.1 Planctomycetota bacterium
TCTTCTTTAGCGGCTATTTCCTGAAGTTCCAGATTTGTACTGTCAAGTTTTTGAGGAAGTACTCCAGGATAGCCAAAAATAGAAATCTCAGAAATGGAAGATGCACCCACTTGTTTGGCCTGAGTATCTGTCAAGTGATAGACACCTCCTTTTGCGATTTTGAATTTATAATACTGTTGTTGAGCCTCTGCTGAAAAAAGCAAAAGGAAAAAAGTAAATATTAATACTAGTTTTCTTCCAATTCCGGTCATTGCCGCTTTATTCCATTTTCTATTAATGATAGACTTATATACGCTAATATGACCCAAGGGATTCCTGCAAGCCCAAGAAACGAAATGAGTAATGCTGCCATTCCTAGGAGTGTATACCTAAATACATTTGATTTGAGTAAAAAGTTTTTAAACTTCAGCGCTATTAGGGGGATTTCTAAAACCAATAAAATTGCCATTACCCAAGCAACAATCACTAAAATCAAAGGATTGTTGAGCCAAACTCCGACTTGAGGAACCGAAATACCTAGATAAGGTAAAGTGCTAATGAATAATGCATTTGCTGGTGTGGGTAATCCAATGAACCGATCACTTTGGCGGATATCCAAGTTGAATTTTGCCAATCGATAAGCAGAAAGTAAAGGGACTATCAATGTGAAATATGGGAGCCATTCCCAGCCAGATTGCACCTCCGCCATTTTGAAAAGAATGAATCCAGGCAAAACTCCAAAGGAGACTAGGTCAGCTAGGGAGTCTAATTGTTTGCCTATTTCGCTGGGTACTTTTAAGATTCTTGCCGCAAAACCATCAAAAAAGTCAAAAACTGTACTAATTAAAATAAAATAAGCTCCTGATAAGATGTCTCCTTGCAAAACCCAAATTATCCCAATTACCCCAGAGAGTAGATTGAGAAGGGTAAATCCATTTGGGATATTTGATTTGATTTTCACGATATGGCTGATTTTCCTACAAATGGATTCGAAGCTTTCTCAAAAGCAACGGTCGTAGATGGCCCATGACCTGAAAAAAGGACTGTTTCATCTGGAAGTGTAAGCAATTCAGATTTTATTTTTATTAATAAAAGCTGATGATTCCCACCGGGTAAATCAGTCCGACCGATGCTTCCACGAAATATGGTGTCTCCAACAATTGCTTGATTACTAGGCTTATGATAAAAAACTAAATGTCCAGGGGCATGTCCAGGAACAAATAAGATTTCAAGCGATTCTTTCCCTACGATTAGCTGATCGCCCTCTTTTAGAAAATAATCCGCTTCAGTGCTTTGATAGTTTTTAAAGCCATAATTAGGCCCATAGACTTCGACGGATTTCAATATGGGGATCTCATTAGGGTGAATTCCCAAAGGCAAACTGAAAGTTTTCTTCGCCCAAAAATTTCCCAAAACATGATCTACATGACAATGGGTATTGACCAACTGGGTGACCTTTAGTTTTTTTTCCGAGATAAAATCTAGGAGGTCTAGTTGCTCTTCTATTTCGTAGCATCCAGGATCGATTAATGTGGCCTCACCTGATTCATCATAAATTAGGTAGGTGTTTTCCTGAAAAGGATTAAATGTGAAAGACTTGATATGAAGCATTGGAATTGTCAGCTATAATCAAGCAAAATAAAGAATTATACCTTTAATTTGGGCTATGAAAATTGATTTTTTACTAATAGGAGGAGGGATTGCCGGGCTTTCGCTCGGGTATAGGCTCAAGAAGGCGGGCAAAACTATCCGGATTTTTGATCTCCCGCACGAAAATCAATCCAGTCGAGTTGCCGCAGGTTTATTTAACCCCATTACTGGGAGAAAGATGGTTAAAACTTGGAAAGCAGATCAGCTCTTCCCAGAAATTCTTCCATTTTATCAGGAATTGGAGCAGCTCACTGGAAAGGATTTTTTAAATATTCAGAAAATTTACCGGCCCTTTTTATCTATTGAAGAGCAAAATGAGTGGATGGGCCATAGTGCTGACCCTGGATTTACACCCTATTTGGATGAAATTTATAATAAAAGTCAATCCCAGTCACTTTATGATAGTTTTGGAGGTGTGATGCTAAAGAATTCGGGTTGGCTTCAAATCCCGAAATTCTTAGATGCTATGAGCGAGCTGCTTCGAGAAGAGCTGATCTTCGACCAATTTGTGGAGGAGAAATTATCAAAAGAAGACCAACAATGGCGCTATGATACTCTTGAATTTGATGGTCTGATTTACTGCAATGGTTTGGGTGCCTTGAATTCAACCTTCTTTAAATTTTTACCATTTGCACCAGTAAAAGGTGAAATTTTAGAGGTTGAACAAGATTTTAATCCAGACTACATCGTTAACAGAGGAGTTTTCAGAGTCGGACTTGAGCCAAATCTTCATCGAGTTGGGTCTACTTATAGCAAACATGATTTGGATCAGGGACCAACAGAATCAGCGAAGATGGAAATACTTGATCGACTTAAAGGACTTGTAAATGAGCCAATTATAAGTATTAAGAGTCATAAAACAGGGATAAGGCCAGCAACTCGTGACAGAAAGCCGTTTTTAGGTAAACATCCGCAAGAGAAGAGCGTTTACATATTCAATGGTTTTGGAGCTAAAGGGGTTTCTCTTGTGCCATATTTTAGTAAATTGATGACGGGATATTTGTTGGGAGATACGTCCATGGAAAGAGAAGTGGACATAGCACGTTATTTTAACTATATTTAAAAGCAACTTCTAGTACAACGAATGCGAGATAACCTGTTTCGAATTATTGTTTTTACCGGCTTATTTTTAAGTTCTTTTTTGGCGAACGCGCAGTTTGACCAGGATCGGTACGGCAAAAATAGAATTCAACACAAGCAGCATGAATGGTATTTCTACACTTCAAATAACTTCGAAGTCTATTATTATGATCGGGGGGGAGCAAATGCGAAACTAGCTATCGAATATCTGGAGTCAGAATTTGATCGATTGACGCAGATGATTGGTTACGTAGCCTACACCAAACCAAGAATATACATTTACAATTCTCCGGAAGAGTTACTTCAAAGCAATCTGGGCTTAAATAAAGAACAGTTCAATGAGGAAGGACAGACCAACTTCAATCGATTGATTGCCGAAGTGTCCTATAAAGGTCAAATGGATCGATTCAAAGATGATTTGATCTATGCTACTGCCAAAGTGATTATTGAAGAAATGCTCTACGGGTCATCGGTTGCTGACGCTTTCCAGTCCAATTTGATGAATTCATTTCCAGAATGGTATGTGGATGGGATAGCGCTTTATTTGGCAAAAGGCTGGAGTAGGGAAATGGATGATTACATCCGTCATTTTTTTCAAGATGAGGAAAAGCCTAAAATTCTGAAATTGAAGGAAAGAGAGGCCGCTTTAGTCGGACAATCTGTTTGGAACTACGTAGCTGAGAAGTACGGGAGAAGATACATTTCCAGTATTCTTAATCTTTCGCGAATCAATCGAAACGAAGAAAACAGCATTGCAAATACCGTCGGCTTAAATTATAAAACCTTCACGGATGATTGGAAGAATTATTATTTGGCAATCAATGCTCAGGTCAAAAATTCATTTAAAGATATAGACCGAAATTCTGCGGTAGCGGAGACTTCTCCCCGGGTCATCGGAGCTATCAATGATGTAAAGTTCAGCCCTGACGGACTGAATATCGCATATGTATTAAATAATGGAGGAAAATACAAAGTGCAAGTAAGAGAGGTTTCCAGTGGAGAAGAACGAACCATTTTCACAGGAGGAACAATACTGGAAGATCAGAATCCAAACTTCTTAGCTCCAGTTATCGCCTGGAAAGACTCGGCAAACATTGCAATAGCATCTTTTCGAAGAGGCACAACTACACTTCGATTAAGGTCTATTGATGGCTCAAGTCAGGATAAAATTTTCTTAAGAAATATCACTCAAATTCTAAGTCTAGACTTTAACAGCACAGG
>JBLGAM010000208.1:0-3821 GCA_047612305.1 Planctomycetota bacterium
CCAATAAAATCAGTTTGAAAGGAAGCTTTGCTTCTCTGAAATTCGTTCCCAGGTTTTTTAGGGAGATCAGACAGGTGAATCCTTTGTTATTCTCTATCAATATTTTGTGTAGAACCATCACTGCCGCTCTTCCGGTGATCATGCTTTGGATTGGAAAACTGATCATCGACGAAGTGTTATTACAGATGGCTGCAGCGGATCAGGATCTGAACCGGCTATGTATATTGGTAGGAATAGAATTTGGGCTCGCTATTCTTTCGGATCTACTGAGCCGGGGTATCAGCTTGTCTGATGGATTGCTGGGAGACCAATACGCGATTCAAACCTCTGTTAAAATAATTAAAAAAACATCTGAGTTGAATCTGGACCAGCTGGAGGATTCGGAGTTTTATGATAAACTTGAGCGTGCCCGGCAGCAAACCACCGGTCGGGTGGGGCTGATGTCCAATATTCTGACTCAAGGCGAAGATTTGATTGTCATTTTTTCTTTGCTGGCCGGTGTGGTCGCTTTCGAGCCTTGGCTGATTATTCTGTTGGTGGTATCTGTTGTGCCTACGATCATCAATGAAATCAAATTCAGCGGTACCAGTTATTCCCTTGCGAGGAGCTGGACACAGGAACGTCGGGAGTTGGATTACCTGCGATACGCCGGGGCAAGTGATGTGACAGCTAAAGAAGTGAAACTGTTTGGCTTGTCCGATTATCTTGCCGACCGATTCAAAAATCTTTCTGAAAAATATTATATCCAAAGTAAAAATTTAGCCAAACAACGTGCCGGCTGGGGTTCTTTTTTCAATGTGATTGGTACTGTAGCTTACTATGGAGCCTATCTTCTCATTATTTTCAGGACTGTGGTAGGTATTTTTACTTTGGGAGATCTCACCTTTTTATCCGGGTCTTTTAACAGACTGAGGTCAAAACTTCAAGGGTTCTTTACGCGATTCACGGCGATTACGGATAGTGCGCTATACCTTCAGGACTACTTTGAATTCCTGGAAATGCGGCAGGTGGATGAGGTAGGGGATAATAAACTTCCGTTACCGAAAAGGATCAGAAAAGGTTTTGAATTTGTCAACGTAGGTTTCAAATATCCTAAATCTGAATTATGGATAGTACGAAATATCAACTTTGATCTGAGGGCGGGGGAGAAGCTGGCATTTGTAGGTGAAAACGGAGCAGGTAAAACCACCTTAATCAAATTGCTTTTGCGCTTTTATGAACCTACCGAGGGCGAAATTTTACTGGAGGGAGTGCCCATCAGTCGATATAATCAGCAAGCGTACCAGCAATATTTTGGAGTTATTTTTCAGGATTTTGTAAAGTTTGAACTTACGCTCCGCGAAAATATAGCCATGGGAGAGATAGTTGAAATTCTGAATCAGAGTCGTATAGACAGTGCTGCGGAGAAAAGTTTGGCTAACGAGGTAATTTCCCAGTTGCCATTGGGTTATGATCAGCCCTTGGGTAAGCGATTTAAACAAGGCAAGGATCTATCCGGCGGACAGTGGCAGAAAATCGCCATTGCCAGAGCTTATATGAAAGATGCTGAAGTCCTCATCTTGGATGAACCTACATCCGCATTGGATGCCCGGGCAGAAACAGAGGCTTTTAATCGATTTATCAAATTAACCGAAGGGAAGACCGCCGTCATCATTTCGCATAGATTCAGCACTGTTCGGATTGCAGATCGGATTATGGTGTTGAAAGAAGGTTCAGTTCTTGAAATCGGAACTCACGAGGAACTGATGCAAAATGATCAACTATATGCTGAACTTTTCAATCTTCAGGCCGCAGGGTATCAGTAACGGGATTGAGGTCGATAATCTATAAAAGATTTTTCTGACCCACCGATTCTCGAACAAATTGGGGATTAAATCCCCGTATAATTCCAAGGCGTTATTTTGCGGAGCTCTTCTTTGATCGCGTCTGATACTGCCAAACCTGAAATGAAGGTAGCTATCGATTCAGCGGTGATTTTGGTATTAGTTCGGGTGAGGTCTTTGAGTGCTTCATAGGGCTTTGGAAATGCTTCTCTTCGTAGCACTGTTTGAATTGCCTCAGCCACTACCGCCCAGTTGTCCTCCAGATCTGCATGGATTGCCGCTTCGTTGAGTTCTAATTTCCCCAGCCCTTTCTTTAGCGATTCCAATGAAATCAACATGTGTCCCAGTGGTACGCCGATAATTCGCAGGACGGTGCTGTCGGTTAGATCGCGCTGTAGTCTGGAAATCGGAAGCTTAGCAGCTAAATGCTCCAATAAAGCATTTGCTATCCCTAGATTACCTTCTGCATTTTCGAAGTCGATAGGATTTACTTTATGTGGCATGGCTGAAGAACCGATTTCACCTTCCTTAATTTTTTGTTTGAAATAACTCATCGACACATACTGCCAAACATCTTTGGAAAGGTCTAGAAAAATCGTGTTGATTCGCTTTAACCCATCAAAAATCGCAGCCATATTATCGTAATGCTCAATCTGAGTGGTCGGATAGCTTCTTTCCAATCCCAAGTATTTATCCACAAAGTTGAAGGCAAAACCATTCCAATCAATACTTGGATAAGCTACGTGATGTGCATTCATATTCCCAGTGGCACCGCCAAATTTTGCAGAGAAAGGAACTTGCTCCAGTAATTCCATCTGACCTTTTAGACGAGCCACGAAGACATTGATTTCTTTGCCCAGACGAGTAGGGGATGCAGGCTGTCCATGGGTTTTTGCCAGCATTGGAATGTCTTTCCAATTCTCAGCAAGATCATGCAAGATCTCCATCACTTCTTCGATGACCGGGAAAATCTCCTCATGAAGTCCTGTCTTTAGCATCAAGGGAGTTGCCGTATTATTGATGTCCTGTGAGGTTAGACCAAAGTGGATGAATTCTTTAAAAGCATCCAACCCAAATGACTCAAACTTTTCTTTTAGAAAATACTCAACTGCTTTCACATCATGATTAGTCACCTTTTCAGTGTCCTTGATTTGCTGAGCGTCGTCCAAAGAAAAATCAGTTACCCAAGATCGAAGGGTAGGGAAAAGTAAGTGATCAAACGCTTTCAGTTGGGGAAGGGGCAGCTCGCACAAGGCAATAAAGTACTCTACTTCTACTTGCACTCGGTATTTAATCAAGGCAAACTCAGAAAAATAAGTGCGAAGTGGGGCAGTTTTGCCAGCGTATCGACCGTCTACAGAAGTGACTGCCGTCAGTGCATTTAATTCCATTTGATTGGTTCTATTATTTTTAGGATTTCAAAGTTAATTTTTTGAAGCTAAAACTTGGGCGAAAATTCACTAAATCAGGATTTTTAACCGAAATATTCCGAACCACCTTGGACTTCCAGTAGTTAATGATATCAAATAATTAAGTCCAAGATCGATTATCTCAACTTGGGGGTTAATTTTGCAAACAATTTAAAAAGATAAAGCTCAGATTCCGAATGTTTAATTTATTCAAGAAAAAGAAAGAGGAGGTAAAGACCAATTCGTATTTACCACTGAAAGTGAGGGAGGTCGTCAAAGAAACAGCAGATACAGTGACGCTGTATTTTGAGCAGCCGGAGCCATTTTTGGAGTACAAGCCAGGTCAGTTCTTGACTGTGATTCTTGACCTTGATGGAAAAGAGCAACGTCGATCCTACAGTCTTTGTACATCTCCTTTTGTAGATCCCTATCCTGGTATTTCTGTAAAACGGGTAGACGGAGGATTGTTTTCGAATTTCCTCAATGAAAAAATCTTCCCAGGGAAAACCATCAATATGCTGGCCCCAATGGGAAATTTTACTTCTGATTTTCATTCTAAAAATCAACGTCATTTTTTCTTGGTAGCAGG
>JBLGAM010000209.1:0-3779 GCA_047612305.1 Planctomycetota bacterium
CTCAAAAAATTCCTTATTAATCGCTTTGCAAAACCAGTTTTCATAAACAATGATGCAAATTGCTTTGCCTTGGGTGTTCATAAATTTGGAGTAGGCCGAAAATTCAAAAACCTTGTTGGGATTACACTTGGCACTGGGGTAGGTGGGGGTATTGTGATTAATGGCCATATCTATAGTGGGGTGAACTCGGCGGCAGGCGAATGGTGTAGTGCCCCCTATTTGGATTATGATTTTGAGCACTATTGCAGCGGTAAATTTTTTGTCAAATATTACAATTCAAAACCAAAGACGCTGGCCAAATTGGCTTTGGCGGGTGATGAAAGAGCGCTGAAAGCATTTGACGAATTTGGACATCATTTAGGTCAATTGATCAAGCATATCTTGTATGCATTAGCGCCAGAAGCAATTGTGCTGGGTGGATCAATCCGCAAAACCTATCCCCTATTTAAAAAATCCTTACACCATACGCTTTCTAGTTTTAAGTATGCCACTGTGTTGGATCGGTTAGAAATTTTGCTTTCAGAACTAGACGAGACTGCCATTCACGGAGCAGTAGCATTGGTCGAATTAGAACCTGAAACAGTGACGAATTAATTTATTAAGTTGGTTTAGTTTTTAGGAAATGCGGCTTAATATTGAGTCGCTTTTTTTATGAAAGTCTGTCAATCAACAGGGAACCGGGGGTTAGGCAGAAGCTCGAAAAGTAAATGTCAAGCTTAGTTCAAGCCTGTCAGCAGGAGGTAGGTCTTAGGACTTCTCCTCTGCTATTTTAGGGCCAAAATTGGATTTATTCCGGTACCTCAGATTAGGCTCGTATATTCTTTCATCTAAGTTTAAGAGGTCCTAATTGAAGGTGTTTTTTTATAAACACACTTTTTCACCACATCAATAGAATTTGTGATTTCAGAAAACATCTTTTTCTTTACCTTGATTTCAAAAAAATATTCAAATGCCCAATCATCTTCTCAAAGTCGCACTCGCTCAGATTGCTCCAGTCTGGCTAAATAAAGACAAAACACTAGAAAAAGTAGCTTCATCTATTGAAGAGGCCGCTTCCAAAAGCTGTGAATTGATCATTTTTGGCGAAGGACTGGTGCCGGGCTATCCTTGGTGGCTATCGGTTACTCGTGCTTCAGATTGGGATAATAAAATCCAAAAGGAGATTCACGCGCACTACCTACGAAATGCCGTCAGCGTGGAATCTGGAGATTTGAAAACCATCTGTGAATTAGCAAAAAAGCATCAAATCGCCATCTATCTAGGTATTATTGAGCGACCAATCGATCGGGGTGGACATAGCATTTATTGCTCGCTTGTCTACATCGATTCTTCAGGGGAGATCAAATCTGTCCACCGTAAGCTTCAACCTACTTACGATGAGCGCTTGACTTGGGCTCCCGGAGATGGAAATGGATTACAAGTACATGCACTCAAAGAATTTACAGTTGGCGGGTTGAACTGCTGGGAAAACTGGATGCCCCTTGCAAGAACAGCACTCTATGGCTTAGGTGAAAATCTTCATGTCGCAGTATGGCCAGGGGCGGTACGTAATACCGAAAATATCACCCGAATGATTGCTCAGGAAAGTCGATCATTTGTGATTTCTGTTTCCAGCTTGATGCGAAAAAGTGACTTTCCGACAGAAACGCCTCATTTGGAGGAGATCTTAAAGAATTGCCCAGAGACCTTAGGCAATGGTGGCAGCTGCATCGCAGGACCGGATGGTAAATGGATTCTCGAACCATTGGCTGATCAAGAAGGGCTTTTGATAGAAACCCTAGACTTCAATCGGGTCTTGGAAGAGCGCCAAAACTTTGATGCAGTTGGGCATTATTCCAGACCAGATGTACTACAATTGAACGTCAATCGGGAACGTCAAGGATCTGTGAAGTATGATGAGTAAATGAGATAGTTGAAATTGAAGATTAGAAAATTTGAAGATTAAAGAATTGAAAAATTAGGATCAAGAAAATTAATTAGACTGAATTGATAGTTCGAAACTACCCAATCGCTATCCTCTCATTTTCTACTCTCCCAATCTCTTAATTTCTATTCTCTCATTCTCTATTCTCCAAATCTCTAATTTCATACTTCTCACTTCTGATTTTCATCAAGCTCCTCTCCCACTAGGCATTAGCGGAATATCTGTCAAATCTTGAATTTTGATAGGTTTTCCAGACTCAATACTGTTTCGTGCTGCAATTCCAATCAAGCAGGACATCGCTCCGTCGCGACTTCCAGCCGATTGACGCCAAGGATCTGCCAAAGTCGAATCTTTGAAAAGTTTATCCTTTAATCGGGTATCCCCACCTCCATGACCTCCACCACCTTGAGGGATGACGATAATCTCTCGCTCCCCAAAATTTTTGGTGAGGTGGATCTCATCCTCATCCTTCTCTTCCCAAGGTTGTTTTTCCTTGATCCAAGCTTCTACTCTGCCTTTAGTACCGTTGAAAGCAATTCGATAGCCTTCATATGGTGAGTATGTTGTGAGCGAATAGCTCACCTGCACGTCATTTTTGTATTTGATTTGCACCGCCATTTTATCATAAATATTGATATCCTCCCGGAAGACACAGCCATCTCTTTGGTAGCCATCATACTGTTCATTTTCTACGTAAAGCTTGGTCAAGTGAGTGCTTTTGGTGATATCCCAATAGAAGTCACATTTATCAGCAAAGGCACAATCACGACAGTTATTCCCTCTATAGGGCCCATTTTTCCCATAAAACTCCAACTTACCGAAAGCAAAAACCTCCTCTGGATCCGAATCGATCCACCAGTTCAACAAGTCAAAGTGGTGCGTAGACTTATGTACCAAAAGCGTCCCTCCCTTATCCTTATCGCCATGCCATCTTCTGAAATAATCTGCACCATGGGAAGTATCCAGGTACCAGTGAAAATCCACTGAAGTCAAGGTTCCAATTTCACCTGATCGAAGAATTTCATATAACTTCTGGCGATGTGGAGAATAGCGGTAGTTGAATGTCACAATCAATCGCTTTCCAGACTTTCGCTCAGCATCCAAGATCGCCTGGCATTTGAATTCGTCCGTGGTCATTGGCTTTTCGGAAATCACATTGATTCCAGAATTAAGCCCTTTGATAATAAACTCATGGTGAGTTGAATCCATTGTAGTCACAATCAATACATCAGGTTTGGTCTTGGCAAGCATCTCATCCGCATCTGCAAAAAGTGGGCAATCTGCGCCAATATATTCTTTACCATAACGGAGTCTACCTTCATTTTTATCACTCAAGCCTACAAACTCAACCTGATCTTTGTACACACGCATTACATCACGACCAAACATGGAACAGCCTCGAACTCCGGTCCCGATTAATGCCAATCTCATCTTTTCACCGGGACGATCCCAGGTGGTCAATGCTTCGGCTATGGGATGAACGAAGAATGATCCTGCTAGAAGCGAGCCTCCTTTGGCTATAAAATCTCTACGTGATTGAGTTTGATTCTTATCCATGAAATTTGGGGTTATCGGGTTGTTGAAAACTAAGGTAAGTAATTCTATTTTTTTTTATTCGTTGATTTACGGAATCGATTTTTATTTCGGACGAGCGGTTTTAAAATGAACTTTGCAAATCATTTGGTCTATTTTAGCGTTTCTGAAAATAAGTATGGACCGAACGATTTCTTTCCGAGGACTTTTTCGAATTAGCAGACCGATCAACTTACTGCTGGTAGGATTTGCGCAGTTGATGGCTGCCTATTTTTTGGTGGAGACGAATAACCAAGGCCGGCCTGTTTTTCAGGATTACAAT
>JBLGAM010000210.1:0-3744 GCA_047612305.1 Planctomycetota bacterium
TTTGGGCCAACTGTCCCTTTCATGGTGAAAAAACCCCCTCTTTTTCCCTTTCTCCTGCAAAACAAATCTATAAATGCTTCGGCTGTGGAAAGGCAGGAGATCCGATCCAGTTTGTAATGGACATCGAGGGAATCGGTTTTCAAGAAGCTATTCGACATATCGCAAACAAATATGGAATAGAGATCGAAGAGGATCAAGACCGAACACCAGAACAAGATCAAGCTCAAAGTGAGCGTGAAAGTATCTACATCGCTTTGGGATTTGCCAAAGATTTTTTTGTAAAAAACCTTCAATCTGAGGAAGGAAGATCGATAGGACTCAGTTATTTCAAAGAAAGAGGTTTCTCACCAGCCATTCTTGAAAAATTTGATTTGGGCTATGCCTTGGACGGATGGGATCATTTACTGAAAGCAGCTAAATCTGCTGGTTTTCAAGAAGATATTATGTTAAAGGCTGGTCTGATTCTTCAGAAGGAAAATGATACTAGCCGAGTTTATGACCGTTTTCGTGGGCGTGTCACATTTACGATTCATAATGTCGGCGGAAAGCCAATTGGATTCGGGGCAAGAATTCTCACAAAAGATAAAACTCAGCCCAAATACATTAATTCCCCCGAAACACCTGTTTATCACAAAAGTGATGTGCTCTACGGGATGTTTCAAGCCAAGAAGGCGATTCGGGATAAAGACAACTGTTTTTTAGTCGAAGGCTACACAGACGTAGTATCTATGCATTTGTCAGGGATAGAAAATGTGGTGGCTTCATCAGGAACCTCCTTGACAGATGGACAAATCAAGCTCATCAAGCGATTTACCAATCAAGTTACTGTCCTTTACGATGGGGATGCAGCCGGTATTAAAGCATCACTTCGTGGAATTGACCTGTTACTTGAAGGCGGACTGAATGTAAAAGCTGTAGTTTTTCCAGAAGGTGAAGATCCGGACAGCTATTCAAGAAAAGTTGGGACTCAAGCATTTCAAACTTACTTGGATGAAAATTCTCGTGATTTTATCGGTTTTAAAATTGGATTGTACCAAGATGAGTTTCAGCGAAATCCGATTCGCAAAGCAGAAGTGATCCGTGAGATTGTCCAAAGTATTGGGAAGATACCTGATCCCATCATCCGATCAGTTTATGCAAAAGAAGCTTCTGGCCTACTGGAGATCGAGGAAGAAATCATCCATGCAGAACTTAATAAGTCTCTGCTGAAAACCCAAAAAGAAGCTTACAATAAGCAGCAGCAAGAAGCTGAAGTAGAGGAGGCTATCCAAGAATTAATTCCTGCAGAGTCGGGTATTACTGTTACCGAAATTCTTAAAATCCAAGAGCGGGAAATGATTCGTCTTTTGCTCAATTACGGGTTGCAGATTTTGGCAGATCAAGAAATATCACTTTCCAATTATTTACTGGCCGAGGTAGAGGATTTGGAAATGAGTACACCCCTTTATACCAAGATTTTAAAAATTTATCGAGAGGCACTAGTCAAAGGAGAAGTGCCTTCGGTGGATTATTTCATTGGATTTGGAGATAGTGAAATTCAAAAAGAGGTAATTGACTTGGTGACTATGAGACACGAGGTTTCTGTTCATTGGGAGGATAAGCACAAGATTATTATCAATAAAGAATCTGATGACTTGTCCATTACAGGCTATAAGAGTATTCTTCGCCTTAAGAAGAAAATGGTCAGCAAGATGATGGATGAAGCAAAAATAAAATTAAAGCATGCGGAACAAGAGCGACAGACTGAGGATAAAATCATTGGTTTTCAAGAGCTTTATTTCGAATTAAAAAAAGTACAGTTAGAAATTGATCGAGAACTTGGAATAGTGATCGGTTAAAACCAAACTTTATTTGGTACTAACCTGTTTTGCAATAAGAAGCATGTAAATTTGTAATTGCAATTAGAATATAAACCCCAGTTTTGTGGAAAAATTTAGTTTGGATCCGATTGAAGATGCAATCGCGGCCATCAAAAAAGGTGAAGTAATCATCGTAGTAGATGATGAGGATCGTGAGAATGAAGGGGATTTTGTGTGCGCAGCAGAGACTGTCACTCCTGAGATTATCAATTTCATGGCCACGCATGGTAGAGGGTTGATTTGTGCTCCTTTGGTAGAGGATCGTTGCGAAAAATTGGGATTGGAATTGATGGTGGGCTCAAATACCGCTGCATTCGAAACTCCATTTACAGTATCTGTAGATCTCATAGGTCATGGATGTACCACAGGTATTTCCACTTCTGATCGTGCAAAAACAATAAAAGCTTTGGTGGATGATTCGATTAATCCAAACGAATTGGGAAAACCAGGTCATATTTTTCCTTTGAAAGCAAAGCGTGGTGGAGTTTTACGAAGAGCAGGTCATACCGAAGCAGCAATTGATTTGGCGCGGTTAGCAGGCTTTTCTCCTGCTGGGGTTCTAGTGGAAATTATGAATGAGGATGGAACTATGGCTCGACTACCAGATTTGATAGTAGTAGCTAAGCGATTTAATCTGAAACTAATTTCTATTAAAGATTTGATTGCTTATAGATTAAAGCACGAATCACTGATCAAGCGTGAGATTGGTGTAGAACTTCCTACCACTTATGGTAATTTTGAATTGATTGCGTTTAAGCAAACCAATACAGATGAAATTCACTTGGCCCTGATCAAAGGAACTTGGGCTCCTGATGAGCCGCTCATGGTAAGAGTACATTCTTCTTGTGTAACTGGAGATATCTTCGGTTCCTGTAGATGTGATTGTGGTCCACAATTGCAGCATGCTATGAGAATGGTAGAAGAGGAAGGCAAAGGTGTAATCTTGTATATGAATCAAGAAGGCCGAGGAATTGGCTTGATCAATAAGTTGAAAGCCTACAAGCTTCAAGAAGAGGGAATGGATACTGTCCAAGCTAATTTGGCACTCGGTCTTCCGATGGACAGTAGAGATTATGGAGTTGGTGCGCAGATTCTTCGGGATTTGGGAGTAGCTAAAATCCGATTGATTTCAAATAACCCACAGAAGCGCGTTGGCCTGATAGGCTATGGTTTAGAGATTGTAGAACAGTTACCTATTGAAATCGCTTCTAATCCCCACAATGAAAAATATCTCAGAACCAAGCGTGACAAAATGGGGCATAACATTTTGAAATAACTGTTGGTTTTAATGATTAAATCAAGGATTACTTTAGGTTTAGAATAAACAGACCTGAGTGAATCACGTAGAAAAAGGAATGATGAAAAGTATAAATATTAAAGTATTCCTAATCGCCTTTCTCCTAATTGGACAGAGTGCTGCTTTTGCTCAAAACAAATTCCCCTCCCAAATTTTTCATAAAGGTAATATCTACGGAACAGATGGGCAGGTATATTCAGGACAAGTAAAATACGATTTGGTTAATAATCTTGTTCAGATTCAAGATCAGGCTATTACGACATTTACAGCCTCAAATGTCTCCAATTTCGAGATTTTTGATGAAGCTCTTGGGGGTGTAAGAAAATTCTTTTCCTTACCATATTCCCTTAATGGAGATTATGAAACCCCAATTTTCTTTGAGGTTTTGACCGAAGGAGATAACATTGCTTTACTTTGTAGAGAATATATTGCTACGGATTCCCGAAATATGGGAGCCATGAATTCTATGGGTATGAATCCTTTTTGGGGGCCTCCTACGATGATAGGCTATCGATTAGCATTCAATTATTACTTCTTCAAAGACGGGTCAATTGAAAAGTATAGTTTGAAGAAAAAAGGTCTTTTCGA
>JBLGAM010000211.1:0-3721 GCA_047612305.1 Planctomycetota bacterium
AAAGTGACTATTCACCTACAATATTTAGGTGGCGGTTTTGGCAGGAGAAGTATGAATGACTTTGTGGAAGAGTGCGCCATACTCGCAAAAGAGATGGCACCCGCTCCAGTCAAACTTATTTGGACTCGGGAAGATGACCTTACCTACGGAGCTTATAGGCCATTATCGTTGCAACAAATCACTGCCAGTACAGATCAAGAAGGAAATCTAAGCAGCTTTTCTCATTTGGTGGTTGGAGATGGTGGAAACTTGGTGGCCAGTGGGACGAACAATTCACACTATGACATTCCTAATCAATTTGTAGAATGGAGAGAGGCATCAAATTGCATCCGGTTAAAGCATTGGAGGTCAGTAGGTCATGGGGCCAACAAGTTTGCCATCGAATGTATGCTGGATGAAATAGCACATGACCAAGGGAAAGATCCAATTAAATTTAGAAAAAACTTGATGGCGAATTCCCCACGGGCTTTGGCTACCATAGAAAAAGTCGAGAAGCTTTCTAATTGGGGTACTCCATCAGAATCTGGCAAAGCAAAAGGAGTTGCCTTCGTGGAACATGGTTCTTTAGGTTCGGGTGTATGTGAGATTTCACTCAATCGAGAATCAGGCAAAATCAACATTCATAATTTTTGGGTCGCATTGGATGCTGGAGTAATAGTACATCCGGACAATGTCAAGGCTCAAATTGAAGGTGGAATTATGATGGGAATCAGCAGTGCACTTAAAGAACAAATCACCATTATAGACGGAAAAGTGCAGCAATCGAATTTCCATGACTATCAAATACTACGGATGGAAGATATTCCTGATCAAATTGAAACAGAATTGATTGCTTCAGATGCACATCCTGAGGGAGTGGGAGAAACAGCAACTCCAATGGTTGCCTGTGCGATTGCAAATGCTTTCCTGGCATTAACGGGGAAAAAATTGAGGCATTTGCCTTTTACTCCTGAGCGGGTTTTGGAGGCATTGAATAGTTGAACCTTATTTAAAAGCTATTGAAAAAATTCAATTATTGATTTTGAGGTTTTGAATCTTTACTATTCCAAAAATTTAACGTCACTGACTCATGCAGAAAATCTTTAATTCTCAAATCCCCAAATCTCTAAACGTTACTCTTCAATCTCCGAATCACTTTAGGGAAATACCATAAATAAAATCCACTAAAACTCATCAAAATCAAGCCCATGGCTGTACCTGTGGAATAAATTAACTTAGAAGTTTCCGTTTGGCCAAAGTAAAAATCCACAATACTTCCATCATGGACTTTTTCGATCCAGTCTGAATGACGAGTTGCAACCGAGAGCACCTCACCAGAATACCCATCGAGTTGCACTTCGGTGAAATGGGTTTGAAAAGTCACTTTGGCAACACCCTTGTCGGGCCGGATATCGATTCGATCTACCAAATTTGATTGTCCCATCGAGTCCATTTCATCCATCGCTATCCCAATCATTTCATCTGGAGATATCCAGTTTTCGCGAGATTCAATTTTTGTTTTTAGGGTGGCAGGCAGCAGCTCAGCTTTCTTTTTCCAAGCTAATAAAAGAGAAGTAATCCCAATCACAAAGAAAAAAATGACTAGTGGAATCCCCATCCAACGATGGAAAGTCCGTAAAAAACGAAGTGATTTGACTTTTTGTTGAACTTCTTTTTTCGACATTAAGAAAGAGGATTAAACACATAATTGGCAAGCTTCATTGCCTCAGAGAGCTCCGTTTTATTCAGATTTAAATTTCCCCCAGCATGCTCCAAGGTTTCAATCATCAGCTCTGTAGCCATGTTACCAACAAGTTCATCTTTCGCCATCGGGCAACCACCATAACCTTTCAAGGCTCCATCAAATCGCATACAACCTCCTTTTAAACCTGCCAAAACTTTATCTGCTATGGTTTCTTTAGTGCTATGAAGATGTGCTCCAAACTCGATAGCTGGGAATGAGCTAACATTGACATCAAAAAGTGAGGTGATCAATTCAGGAGTCGCCACACCAATCGTATCAGAAAGCGATATAATTTTAACGCCAAGCTGCTCCAATTTTTCCGCAAACTCAGCCACCAACTCTGGGGAATAGGGATCTCCGTAAGGATTACCAAAACCCATACTTAGGTAAGTCACTAGCGTCTTACCACTAATTTCACAATGATTTTGTATCTCCTCGACGGAATTAAGGGCTTCAGCAATACTCGCATTCGTATTCCGTTGCTGGAAAGTCTCAGAAAGTGAAAGGGGAAAGCCTAAATAGTCTATCTCTGGAAATGACAGGGCCTCTTCTGCCCCACGGACATTAGCGACTATCGTAAGTAATTTGCTTTTCGAATGATGCAGATCCAAGAGACTTAAAACCTCTGCAGTATCTCGCATTTGAGGAATAGCTTTAGGACTCACGAAGCTCCCAAAGTCAATTGTATCGAAGCCAACTTCAAGCAGCTGATTGATATACGCAGCCTTAATCGCAGTATCTATAAACTCGGGAATGCCCTGCATCGCATCCCGTGGGCATTCTATTAGTTTAATCATTTCCCTAAATTAAGAATAAAAGCAAGGCCCAAAAAATGGTATTATATGAGCAGTGAATTTTCAGACCTGGAACTTATCATTAACTAAACGGCTTAATTTGATTTTCTAACTCAATTTAAAGCGTAATGGAAGTTTTATCGTTGTTAAGACGGGATTCCCGTTTTCTTTTTGAGGCTCCCATTTATGAGGATAAGCCATGACGACTCTTACGGCCTCTTTCCAGAGTGCTTCATGAATAAATTCAGCATTTGCAACATGCACATTTTGAATCTCTCCCATTTCACTTAAATCAATCGAAAGAATCACCATTCCTTCAGCCCCTACAGCCCTCGCTTCTGGTGGATATCTTAATGATCCTGCTAAATAAAAATTCCAGCCCTTTATCGCACCTTTTGGAGAGGCTTCTTCTATGAGCGGCTTGAGAATTTTCTCTCCGTTTTCAGCATAGTAAATCTCAGAAATCAATTCGCCTGAATGATTGGAGGTTTCACTTTTCAGAACTCCACTTGGATAGTAATATTTCTCCTCTGATTCTTCTTTTTGAAAATTGATCCGCTTATTATACTCCATCTGGCTATTGGAATAATAACTCAGAATTCGTTCACTGATTTTATTTCGATCTTCGTCAATTAGAGCTGAGGCATGATAAACTTTAATGGTATCCAAATTGAAAATTTGGGTATGAATTACGCCGTTCTTTTCTGTGACAATTCGCAAATACTCATAATCGTATTTGCTGGTATCTAATACTGGATATCGCAGATGATTCAGGTATTCCAGACTTTGGCTAAAGGAAATAAAAGACTGGAAAAAGAAAAGTAAGAAAAAGAGGATTTTACGTATATGCATGATTGTATAAAAAAAGTATATGGTTATACGGAATTCTGCCAGTAACCTTATTTCCTTTGCTTTACTAGACGGGTGACAGGTGTCCGATGACCGATGTGCGCCAAACTCAGCTTTAAACCTCATTTGTTAAATGCTAAATGCCCTTACTGGCAAATTAGCGTACATTCATAAAAAAGTAAATACGACCGAATTATAAAAACCCGATCGTAAATTTGTCAATTTTCGTGGGATAGTTCATTAAACTGTGTCTAGGTTTAAATTTATGTTTCAAAGGACTGGCAGAGGAGGCCGTAGGCCGACGAAGCCAGTCCTTTGAAACCTAGTTTTTTAGAGGTATTCTTTCTGGGTATTT
>JBLGAM010000212.1:0-3697 GCA_047612305.1 Planctomycetota bacterium
AATGGCTTCGATTCGGTAATGATTGAATTCACCCATTTTGAAGGCTGTCCTTGCTGAAGGATTCAAATCCAATGGATATAACCAACCTCTTCTTGCCTCATCATAAATTCCTGCTGACCATGCTCGCTCGCTTGGATCTGCTTCGATCTGATAGCCAAAAACTAGGCCTTTTCCTTCTTTCCCATTTGGGTCAAATTGACCTCGAGCCATTACTCCAGAATTACTGGATAGGTGCTCAACCTTAAGGTCCAATTCAAGGATAAAGTCTCCAAAAATTTCCTCAGTAATCAAAAATGTATTTGGGGAACCAGCCACTGCTGTACCCACTATTTCACCATCGACTACTTCAAATGTGGCAGTTCCGGCTACTGGTTTCCATCCGGTAAGGTCTTTTCCGTTGAATAAATCAGTCCAGCCATCGTCTGTTTTTTGTTCCCCAGCACAGCTTACAAGTGCTATAAATGTGAGTAAGACCGCGAGTATGTTTCGGGTGTATTTCATAGGTTTATAATTGTTTTTTTAATGGTCATATGGAATCTCGCAGATTAAAATTATCGTAGTGAATGATTTTTAAGTGACGCTCGATTTCATAATGTGCAGGTATTATTGTTTACCATAAAATTCAAGATTTAGGTGCATTGCACCAAAAGGAATTGTTTTAAGTTACGCAATCGTTTGCGAGTTTATACTTGAATAATTGATGAATCACGAAGCAGCAGGGAAGAGCGGAAAAGAATCCGTTGATCTTTCAGCTGATTATGTTTTTCAATTAAACAAAACAAGGTCGCTATCAGGAGCAATCTTGAAAAGTGATCCCGATAATTATCGGGACATTTCTCCGGATGACTTTTTAGTCCTGCTCGATTGCTTACTTTTGCACATGCTTGATTTTAACCTCAAAGGAAAAGTCTTTATCACCTGCAAAGACCGCTCTGTTGCTTACCTGGAAAAAGAAGTTCGTGAATTAGGGTTCGTTCCTGAATCAGTTACCCGTACTGGAGTAGAATTACAAGCTACACTAGAGGAATGCATGGATCTAAACCTCCATTTGCGGACAGCTTCTCAAGTCCTTTATGAGATCAAGTCCTTTTACCTGCAAAATGCCGATGACATCTATCGAAAATTTAAAGCTATTCCATGGGAAGACTACCTCGATGTAGATGGCTATTTCTCAGTTGGTGCTGTAGCAGATAATGAAAGCGTCACTACTCCACTGATTGTCAATGTCAAGGTAAAAGACGCTATCGTCGATCGATTTCGAGAATTGAAAGGGCGAAGACCGGATTCAGGCTCAGACTTCAATGGCTTGGTTTTTCAAGTATACTGGAAAGAGACACAAGCTTCTGTCTATATTAATACTACTGGCGAGACCCTTGGCAAACATGGATACCGCAAGATCCCAGGAAAAGCTCCAATGATGGAAGCTTTAGCTGCTGCCACGATCTATGCTACAGAATGGAATACCAGAGTGCCTTTCATTAATCCTATGTGCGGATCGGGCACTTTGGCTATTGAGGCTGCCTTGATGGCGACCAACCGTTATCCGGGCTTGTTCCGAGACCATTATTCTTTTCAGCATTTGCTCGGCTATGATGAGCAGGCTTTTTTGGCAAAAAAGAAAAAGCTGGAAGATAAGATTCGAGAGATTCCTGAGTTAAAAATTATCGCCTCCGATATTTCCCTTCAGGCCATCGCTTTTGCAAAAGAGAATGCCATAACCGCAGGAGTTGATCATATGATTGATTTTCAAGTTTGCGATTTTGCAGAAACAGAGATTCCTGAGCGACCTAGAGGAGTGATTATGTTCAATCCAGAATATGGTGAGCGACTCGGGGAGAATGATGAATTGGAACTTACCTACAAGCGAATGGGGGACTTCATGAAGCAGCAATGTGCCGGATATCGGGGATATATTTTTACTGGAAATATGGAGTTGGCCAAAAAGATAGGACTAAAAGCCAGTCGAAGAATCGAGTTTTGGAACGGTACGATTGATTGCCGACTGTTTCGATATGATATGTACGAAGGGAAAAAATTAGAAGAATAGATTCAGAAGTCTAAGAATTTTTAGACTTCTGAATTTAGATTTTCGAATTTACTGGTGTTCGTCTCTCAGTAAATCATTTACGGTTTTCACCGGATTGAAGGTGATTAGCGGAACTTCTACAAAGATGGTATTCCAGCCTGACATGGAGCCATTCCAAAGGCCTGGGAGCTCTAAAGCTTTTAATTCTCGACCACTTTTTGATTTCTCCGTGATAAAGCCGGTTTTCATGTCTCTGTATTCCAACAAGTCAAAAGATTCACCTTTGTGATTTCTAGTGCCGCAAACCAAGTCAACTGGATTGAAGTGAGTGGAAGCATTCATTTGGGCCTGCGATTCAGGATCATTCAAATCAACTTGTGCAGTTTCTAGAATTTGAAGTGATTGTAAACCATCAGATTCTTTGATCCAAAAAGGGCCTCCACCTGGTTCGCCGGTATTTTTCACCATCCCGCATACTCGAATTGGTCTGTTTAGTTTGCCCTTAAGGTAAGCACCTTGATATTCTATCGAATTTGTATTAAAATTTTCTGGCAGTTTTGCACCCAACTCATTTGTGAAAACTGATTTACCTAAACTCACAGCATCTTTGCTATAGGAATTTTCAAGAGTGCGTACTGCCTCAAATACCTTGGATTGGATTTCTAAAAGCAATCCTCCAATGGCCATTTTATAATTTTTGGTTTCTTCTTTAAGCCGATCAGGTAAGACATTGTCTATATTCTTAATAAATATCAGGTCAGCGGAAATGTCATTAAGATTTTCTAGTAAAGCACCATGACCTGCAGGTCGAAACAGGATGCTTCCATCTTCTTCCAAAAACGGATCATTATTCGAGTCTACCGCTATTGTATCTGTTCTTTTCTTCTGGGTAGAATAAGTGATTTCAAATGCTACCCCAGCTTCTTTAGAAAGGCCAGGTACTATCGCATCGATCTCGGATTTGAATTTGGATTCATGTTCAGGAGAAACAGTAAAGTGAATCTTCACTTTGTTGCCAGAACCTAATGCGTATTGAACTCCCTCTATCAAATGCTCATGAGCAGGTGTTCTTCGCTTGTCTGGATAGGAGTGAAAGCGCAGGAGTCCTTTTGGTAAATTTCCATAGCCTAAACCATCATCAACTAGTAGCGCTGCCAAAATCCCTTTATAGTCTTTGGTGTCCAGCGCTTGATTAATACTGCTATTTTGACTTTTTAGCACTTCATTGAGATCGTCATAGAAAGCAAATTTCTCAATGTTGTTCATGAACTTTTGGACAAAGGTACTTTTGCTCAAATCTCCATCACCTTCCAGAAAACCGAATAAATCCTTAAACATTCGGGATGCAGCCCCACTTGCAGGCACAAATTTTACAACTTCAACTGATTCTGCCTGCTTTGGGTAAGTCGATACGTAATGTTCCACATCACTTGAATCCAATACTTTAATTCCATCCCCTGGAGTAGCAGGAGCAGTGATGTTTAAAAAAGGGAATCCATTTTTGAAGTTTTCAATCTGGGTGGCAGCGACCTCAGGGCTCATTCCCTGCTTGCTTATTTGTTCATTTAGACTTGTATTCATGGCTTTTGGGTTTCGAAAAGTTTAGCTGTAAGATAATAGCCGGAACTAGTTTACTCAAGCAGAATAGAATTTTTTTAGAATGTTTTTTCA
>JBLGAM010000213.1:0-3673 GCA_047612305.1 Planctomycetota bacterium
CTATTTTTTTCAAGTAGGATTTTATGGTAAATTGGATCAATCAAAGCCCAAAATCAATGAATGAGGATATTAGGTGGAAACAACGATTGGATAATTTCTCCAAGGCTGTTAAGCTTTTGCAGGAAGTCCAAAGCTTGGATTTGAATTCCCTTTCACAATTGGAAAAAGAGAGGATTATTCAGCGTTTTGAATACACGTTAGAATTGGGCTGGAAGACCCTTAAGGATAAAATGGAATTTGATGGACTGCTGATTGATCGGATTTCTCCTAAAGTCGTGATCAAGGAAGCTTTTCAAGCCAAGTATATCGATCAGATTGATCTTTGGTTGGAAATGATCAATGATCGGAATCTACTCAGTCATAGCTATGATTTGAAGACTTTTGAGGCTGTGATACCGGATATCAAAAAGAAATATTCGCCTCTATTGATGGCGACTTGTGACAAAATGAAAGAATTGCTATGAACTCAAATTTTGGAATAGATCAAAAAGGAACGGCAATTCTTAGGAATATTTTTAATAATTATCCAGAAGTATCTCGTGTGCTAGTTTATGGTTCCAGGGCAAAAGGCAATTTTGATGATCGGAGTGATTTGGACTTGGTGATTATGGATGATATTGACCGAAAGATCTTGGGAGAGATTTGGATGGAAATTAATTCCAGTGACTTCCCATTGACAGTGGATCTTCAGGTTTGGGGGGATATCAAAAATAAAGATCTGAAATCGCATATTTCAAGAGTAGGCATGACCTTGTTTAAAGAGGCCACTCCCTATTTTTCAAAAAAATAGGTTTGGGAATTGCTTTAGATTTCTCGCTGTTCAGGCACCGATGGGAATCGGCAGCAATCCTGAACCTGTATCATCGGATTTTAATCCGAATTAATCGAGGTTTAGATTTGGATGTAGTAATTGAAGATTTCAAATCTTCGGATCGGGCTTCGAGATTCCAATCTCGAAGAGCTATAATCTCAAATTCTTTTCTCCTTATTCTCTTTAATTCCAACATCAAGGTTTATTTTTGACTATGCCTTCAAAAAAGCCTAACCTATTGCCTTTACTTCAAGAATTTACTACTCAGTTGGAAGGCACATTGCAATTCGATTCTTTAACAAAAACGCTCTATGCCACCGATGCTTCCGTTTATCGGGAGATGCCTTTGGCGGTAGCTTTTCCAAAAAATGAGTCTGATATCCAAAAACTGATTCACTTTGCAACTGAACATGGCACTTCGCTGATTCCCCGTACGGCTGGAACTTCCCTTGCCGGACAATGTGTCGGCAATGGGATTGTGGTGGATGTGTCCAAGCATTTCACGAAAATCTTGGAATTCAACAAAGAAGAACGCTGGGTGCGGGTGCAGCCGGGAGTAGTTCGAGACGAACTCAATCGCTTTCTGAAACCACATGGATTGTTTTTTAGTCCTATCACTTCTACCGCCAACCGTGCGATGATTGGCGGAATGGTAGGAAATAACTCTTCCGGGACGACTTCGATCGTCTATGGTGTGACCCGTGATAAGGTGATTTCTTTGAATACGATCTTAAGTGATGGAAACGAAGTGGTTTTTGGGGATATTTCTCAAGATGATTTTGATCGAAAGTGTACCTTAAATACTTTAGAAGGAAAAGTTTATCGGCAACTTTTTGATGAATTTAATGATCCTGCTGCTAGAGCTGAGATTCATGCTCAATTTCCAAAAAAATCCATTCACCGCCGAAATACAGGTTATGCGGTAGATGAATTGTTGAAATCAGAGTTTTTTGAGGGGAAAGAAAAATTCAACTTTTGTAAACTTTTGGCTGGCTCAGAAGGGACGCTTGCCTTTACCACCGAAATAAAAATCAGCTTGGATCCACTTCCAGAGCCGTTTGAGATCGTAGTGGCAGCGCACTTTGAAAGTATTCATGAAAGCATGAAATCTGCTCAGGTTGCTATGAAGCACCCGGCAACTGCAGTGGAACTCATGGATAAAATCATCCTGGACTGCACTAAGGAAAGTATTGAGTATTCTAAAAATCGATATTTTGTTGAGGGTGATCCTGAAGCTTTGTTGATGATTGAGTTTCGGGGAAAAACATTTGAAGAGGCAATGGCTAAAGGGGAAGCGCTGATTGCTGATTTGAAGACAGGAGGCTATGGCTACGCCTATCCCATCATTGAGCCGGCCATGGTTTCTTCAGCTTGGGCTCTTCGTGCAGCAGGTTTAGGATTATTGGCAAATATTCCCGGCGATCCAAAAGCGGTTGCGTGTATTGAGGATACTGCAGTGGACATCGAAGACCTGGCTGATTACATAGATGAAGTAGATGCGATGATGGATGGCTTTAATCAAAAGCCGGTGCATTATGCACACGCTGGTGCAGGAGAAATCCACCTTCGACCAATCCTTGACTTAAAAAAATCTGAAGATGTGGAGCAGTTTTATCAAATCTCCAAAGCCTCTGCTGAGTTGGTGAAGAAATATCAAGGTTCGCTCTCCGGAGAGCATGGCGACGGGCGAGTTCGTGCGGCTTTTATTCCCATGATGGTAGGGGAGAAGAATTATGAGCTTTTCCGCAGGATCAAGGCCACTTGGGATCCAAAAAATATTTTCAATCCGGGCAAAATTGTAGATGCAGCGCCAATGAATCAGTTTTTGCGCTACGAACCAGAAATGAAGACTCCTGAACATGAAACTGTTTTGGATTTTTCTGCCGCAGGAGGAATCCTTCGATTGGCTGAGAAATGTAATGGAACTGGGGATTGTAGAAAGCTCCCTGAATCGGGTGGAACTATGTGCCCAAGCTACATGGCCACTCGAAATGAAAAAGATACTACTCGAGGTCGAGCTAATGTCCTTCGAGAATTTTTGACTTTGGATAAGAAAGAAAACGCTTTTGATCATCCGGAGATCAAGGAAGCGATGGACCTTTGTTTGTCTTGCAAAGGCTGCACTTCCGAGTGTCCGTCTAATGTAGATATGGCCAGCATGAAGGCGGAGTTTCTGTATCAATACCAGAAAACGCATGGGATTCCCCTCCGATCTAGGGCTTTTGCCTACATCAATGAGTTGAATCAGCTGGGTTCGATCGTACCGGGAATAGCTAATTTCTTTCTGAGCAATTCTTTCACGGGTGGACTAATGAAGTCATTTCTAGGAGTAGCGCCTAGTCGAAATTTGCCTGAAATCAGTACTGTTAGTTTGCGAAAGTGGTACAAAAAGAATTATGAATCATTGGCAGGAACAGCGAAGACGATAAAGTCTGTTTATTTCTTCGTGGATGAATTCACCAATCACAATGACACTCAAATCGGAATCAAGGCAATTTCACTTTTGAAAAAACTTGGCTACGAGGTAAGAGTAGTCGATCACGAAGAAAGCGGTCGATCTGCGCTATCGAAGGGACTCTTGCTCAAAGCCAAAAAGCATGCAGAGGCCAATGTTCGGATCTTTGACAAACTGATTGATGGAAACACGCCACTGATCGGCTTGGAACCTTCGGCGATTTTGAGTTTTCGGGATGAGTATCCTAAAATCGTATCTGCTGATTTGGTACCTGCGGCTAAGAAATTGAAGTTTCATGTGAAGTTGATTGATGAATTCTTGGGACAAGAGATCGCTTCGGGGAATATCAAGTCGGATTTATTTACCAGCAAAAGCCAAAAAGTGAAGCTACACGGACATTGCCACCA
>JBLGAM010000214.1:0-3665 GCA_047612305.1 Planctomycetota bacterium
ATTTATAGTTGAAGCCTAATGAGTCTTTCGGGTTAACTTGTTCAGATTGCGAGAACCCAAAATCAGGGGTCAATAGCAGAATAACAAGAAGCATTCCTGTCAGAATGTTTCTTGTTATTGTCTTTTTAATTTTCATGTATTAAAGTTTTTTTAAGATAGAAACCCCATTTTGTCCATTTAGTAGTTGCCTATGGCCTCCATCTGCTGTTATTCATCGTTCGTGCATTCTGTTTTAATTTCTGCTATCATTATTGATTAATTTTGCCTCATATAATGTTGATTCCTTTCAATACAAGTTCATTCCATTCCGGATGTCGCTTGATATAGAGTGCCACAAACGGACATAAGGGGACAAGTATTAATTCTTTTTTCTTTATATCTTCTAATGCCATCTTTACCAAAGATGAGCCTATCCCTCTTCCTTCTAGTTTTTTTGGTACCTCAGTATGGGTTAGATAGATTTTGCTTTGTGCCTTTATGTATTCTATTTTGGTTATTACCCCTTCAATATGAAACTCGTATTGCTTTGCTTTCTCATTATCAATTAATTGATATTCCATGCTAATGTATTTTTTTAAATGCTAAATTTTATCCGATCAGTAATGACTTCATGAAACGCATCATTTCTTCCTTTGAACTATTTATTTCAATTCTTATGATAGAGTCAAGATCAAGTTATCAAAGGTTCTTTGAAATAAAAAGCTCTATTGCATTATTTCACTGTGAAATATTTATGTATTGTCTTTTGAATAAAAGGAATTCCAACTATCCCAGCTGGCAGCCCAATCATTATTCCAATACCAATGCTTTTTAACCATGCAAACATGAATCCAGGGAAAAACCCATTGTTAATCCACATCATAAAAAAGGACATTAGGATAGACATCAAAACAACTATTGCTACTCCTTCTATTAATCCATACACCCTCTTACTTACTTTCATGATTTTAATTTTTAATTAGGAGGAGAATAAATAATCCTGCGTTATATTCATTTACTGGTTTCGCTGCGAAGTGATAAAGATTCACGACTCCCCAAAATCTCAAATATTTATATTGAATTCTAAGGCGCCATCTGTGTTGGGTCATGGAATGATCAAGGAAATAAGGACGTATTATCCTTTCATTAATCGGACTCCATTCAAAAATCCCCAAGAATTGTCTCAGGCCCTGTTTCTTTAATTCGATCGTGGGTTGAGCCAGAATTTTGAAACTTTCCCTAATATGTGAGAAGGCAACCGCGGCGATAGGGCTAAAACCACCAAAGGCTGTGTACGAGCCACCCAATCCGCCGCTAAACCAACGTATTGGCTTAGTGGCGGATTGGGTGAGTCAAAACAGGTATCGGTTTACCAGATTTGTAGGGAACCTCTGTGGAGGTGATGTAAAAAAAGTCAAATTTCTTGTTCTCAAACATTGATTTGGAAACAATCATTTGAAAAGCCGTTGCTAGATGTCCACCAAAAACTTCTGACCTAATTGGCTCCGACATGGGTTCGAGTTCCTGTGCATTAGTAAATTTTCCTCCAAAAATTAGCGGAAATACCAAAAACGTTATTTTCAATGTTCTATAATTTATCGGGATCCGTTATGATTTCTAATAAAGCAGGACCTTCTGTTTGAAATAACTCCTTCATTTTAGCTTCAACTTCCATATTATTTTCTGCTCTTAATCCTATCATTCCACAGGATTGAGCAAAGTCACTAAATTTTGGATTTGATAAATCAGTTTTCCAAACATCAAATTCTCCAGCTCTTTGCTCCTTACTAATCTTTGCCAGCTGGTTGTTGTTGATGATGATTAATTTGACTGGAATATTGTATTGAACTAATGTCGTTAGCTCGGCCATATACTGACCAAAACCTCCGTCACCTGCTACAGCAACTATGGGTAATTTTCCCTTAGTTGCGGCCCAAGCACCTATAGAAGCAGGTAATGCGAATCCTATTGAACCTAGGTACCCTGATAATAGAAAACGATGATCTTTACTTTCAAAATAGCGACCAAAACTGTAGGCATTATTTCCTACATCTACGCACATAATACCCTTATCAGGAACCTGTTTGTTTAACTCCAGAAATATTTTGGAAGGTGTAACGCTATCAGAAGTTTCATTTGCTCTGCTTTCTTTTTCTTTTCTCCAATCCGCCCATCTTGTCTTAATTTCTTTTTCTGGTTGTCGAGCGGTTGTGCTCTTATCTAAAGTTTTATTTAAGAGCGATGCGGTGGTCTCTATATCTCCTAAAACACGCACAGATATAGCATTAAATTTGGCAAGAGCCAACGGATCGTGATCTACTTGTATGGTAGGAATACTTTCTGAAATACCTGTGTGACGCGCAAACGAAGCACCAAATACAATAAGTAAATCGGCAGAACTCATAAAATGCGCGGCAACCGGTGTGCCACTTTTACCCAATACACCACAAACCAGTGGGTGCGAATCAGAAACAGCTCCTTTCGCTTTAAAGGTTGTCATTATTGGTGCACCAATTTTTTCAGCAAAAGTTAATATCTCTTGGGAAGCATTTCGAGCACCATGACCTATAATAATAGCAGGCTTCTTTGCTTTTTTTATTAATGTGGTGGCTTTATCTAATTCTTCTTTTGGAGGAGAGATAGCTAGGTTTGGCATTCTTCCTTCGCTATTGGAAGTCGTTGAATTATTAGCTGGAAGTACCTGTATTTCGTCTGGAAATGTGAGGTGCGAAACGCCTTTATTGAGTATCGCATGTTTTATAGATAAGCCGATTAACTCAGCATGTGGACTGTCAGCTTGCACTCTATGATTAAAATCAGCAACCGAACTAAAGGCAGAAACTAAGTCCACTTCCTGAAAATTACCTGTACCTACTACTTGAGTCGCGACTTGTCCGGTGAGAGCCAATAGGGGAGCCCTGTCAACTTTTGCATCCCACATTCCGGTAAATAAATTGGTTGCTCCTGGTCCTGCAATCGTTAAGCAGGCAGCTGGTGTACCGGTAAGCTTTCCATAAGCAGAGGCAGCAAAAGCGGCAGCTCCTTCGTGTCTTATTCCTATGAATTTCAGGTTCCCCTTTTCTTCTTGCAAACGCATAGCGTCTGCCAATCCCAAATTAGAGTGGCCTACCATTCCGAAAACGGTATCGACCCCCCAATTCACCATTGTTTCAACCATTACATCAGAAATAGTCACCTCATGATCCGTCTCTTCTTCAACTTCCACATAAACACCATCATCTTTAGGTTCTAATTTATAGGCCTGAACCCTATCATCAAATCCCTCTGGAGACTCTCCTGTGCAGGTATGAAATTCATATCCATGCCAAGGACATTTAATAAAGCCATTTTCTATCGTGCCTTCATTCAAAGGACCACCCATATGAGGACAAGCGTTGTCTACAGCACCAATTTGTCCCTGCACTTTAGAAATGGCTAATGTTTTCTTCCCTGCCTGCACTTTTAAGATTTTCCCTTCTTCGATAGATTCATGATTATCCAGAATTTTAAACCATTTTTTTTTAACGCTCATCAAGTGTAGAATTTGTGAAAAATGGATATAAACCAAAGAAAATCATAGCTGGAAAAAAGTGCATTGGAATTGCTAAGCCAGGAAACATTTCAGGAAATTCAACATCTAAAGGCAAGGTCACACCCAAAGGCCCAAGAATACTCAGAAAGCTGAG
>JBLGAM010000215.1:0-3613 GCA_047612305.1 Planctomycetota bacterium
AATACTCCCTTCGACATATTCTAGTGACATTGGAAAAAGCATTGGGTCGTCCTGTGAAGTTTGCTCAAGATTGTATTGGTGCAGAAGCGGAACTTATTGCTTTGGAATTAAAACCGGGCGAGGTACTACTTTTAGAAAACTTACGATTTCACAAAGAGGAAGAGAAAGGAGACAAGGACTTTGCAAAGAAACTTGCCAAACTTGGTGAAATCTATGTAAATGATGCCTTTGGTACCGCACACCGGGCACATGCTTCTACAGCAGTTATTGCTCAGTTTTTCTTAGAGAAAGTTTGTGGGTACTTGATGCGTTCAGAATTAAAAAATGCGGAAAAAGTTCTTGATAACCCTGATCGCCCTTATACGGCGATCATGGGAGGTGCCAAAATTGCGGATAAGATTCTAATCATTGAGAAGCTACTCGATAAGGTGGATAATTTGATTATTGGAGGGGGCATGTCCTATACTTTTGCGAAAGCACTGGGAGGAACTATCGGGGATTCGCTAGTGGAAGAAGATAAGTTAGATTTCGCATTGGAACTGATGGAAAAAGCAAAGGCTAAGGGTGTCAATCTCTTTTTGCCTGAGGATACGGTTATCTCCAAAGCTTTTGCCAATGATGCGGAGCAAGGAATAGCCAATAAAGGAGAAATCCCTGATGGCTGGATGGGATTGGATATCGGCCCAAAAACTAGGGAAATTTTTGCAGCGACAATCTTGAAATCAAAAACTATTCTCTGGAATGGCCCGATGGGTGTATTCGAGATGGACTCATTTGATAAAGGAACCAAGGCAGTAGCCGAAGCAGTAGTGGCAGCCACCAAAGCAGGTGCTTATTCATTGATAGGGGGAGGAGACTCCGCTGCTGCGGTAAATAAATTCGGCTTTGGATATGATGTTTCTTTTGTGTCTACAGGTGGAGGAGCATTGCTAGAGCATATGGAAGGGAAAGTTCTTCCGGGTGTTGCGGCGCTTGAGCCTTAAATATTTCAGACCCTTTGGGTTTTCAAAACCCCAAGGGTCTTTTTTTAGATTTTTTTTTAACCACAAAGTGCGCAAAGGAAGGCGCAAAGAGCACTGACACTTTCTTATTGATAATATGACTGTCTCTAATTGTTGAGACTACTTTCCCCATCAGGGCAACCATAGGCAGCTAATAGATTATAGCGTCTTTTTGCTGTGCCTTCAGGCATTGTGTGAGTAATATTAATCAAACTTATTGAAGTTGACTTTTAACCAATACATTGAAAGATGGACAAAATAAATCTAAATGAGATTTTGCAAATCAAGGATTTGTCAAACGTGAAGATAAGGTTCAATTTGATGTTTAGAGATAATTGGAACCCAATAGAAGACTTTAAAAATGGTAACCTTGAAGTGATGTTCGAAGGGCATTATCATAATTACCCCAATAAACGATCTTATAAAGAAGGACAGACGACTATTGCATTTATCAAGATACATCCTAAAGAAAATTATTGGTTGCTGTTCCATATAGGAAAAGTGACTAAGGACTTAAATATCTTCAATGGAATAGGATACGAGTATGAGCCATTGAAGGAATACAGAAAATACTTTGGGAGATTAATTATAAGATTTAAGAACAAATCTCAAATGATGATTCGGAATGCAGCATCGGTAATAGATGAATGTGAAGTATCACAATTATTGTCTGATACTTTTGACAACGATCTTTTCCCAGGCTATGATAAGGTGAATGTTTCTTGGAAAGAATTAAAAAGAGTAATCGAAAAAGACACTTGGAAAACTGCCTTAGAAAATCAAAAAGGAGTTTATTTACTTACAGATATATCTAACGGTAAACAATATGTAGGATCAGCGTATGGAGAAAGCATGATTTTAGGGCGCTGGCGATCTTATATTAGAAATGGGCACGGTGGAAATATCGGATTAATACCGATAAACTTTATTCATATTCAGGATAATTTTAGGTTTTCAATTTTAGACATATACAAATCCACAACCGACGATTTAATTATTATCGCAAGGGAAAATTGGTGGAAACAAATATTACAATCTAAAAGATTTGGCTACAATGAAAATTGAAGCTCACTAAATGAATAGAACTTCGAGGTCAAAATAAGGCCTTAAAGATTAACAATAATGAATTTCGAAAGGCGAATGCTGATTTTTGGAGTTAGAAGGCTACTTCTACCATTACTGGAAAATGATCTGAGGGGTATTTTTTACCATAATTATCAGTTAAGATTCCATGACGAATGACTTGGATCGGACCGGAGACGAAGATGTGATCGATGATTCCATCGGGTAGTTTATCCCAGTCAAATCCAGTAAAAGTCCCCGCCGGCCCATAGCTCATTGTCGAAACCAATCGGGCATCCTTCCATTGCGGTTGGGAGGTAATCACGGTATATGCAAGGTTATCTGGGGTCACATTAAAATCTCCCATCCAGATTACAGGTAAGTTCTCAGCATTGATTTTTTCGATTTGGCGAAGGACGAGTTTGCTGCTTTCTTCTCGAGCTTGCTGACCAATGTGATCGTAGTGGATGTTAAAGACGTAGAATTCGGTTCCGTTTTGATCTGCAAATTTCCCATAAGTTGATATCCGATTTAGGGCAGCATCCCAGCCTTTACTCGGTTTTTCGGGAGTTGGCGAAAGCCAAAAGGTGCCTTGATTCAATAGCTGGTACTTTTTTGAATTGTAAAGAATGGCTGAAAACTCCCCTTTGTCCTTCCCATCATCCCTTCCCACGCCGATATACTCGTAGTCCAAACTTTTGCTCATTTCGGTGAGCTGATGCTGAAGTGCTTCCTGTACACCTATTAGATCGATTTGGTGGAATTTGATCAGATTTACCACATGGGGAAGGCGATCCTTCCAGAGATTTCCGACATCATTGGGATTGTCCCAACGAATGTTGAAAGTCGCTACTTGATGATTTTGGGCGAAAGCTACAGAGCTTGAAATAAAAAAGATAAGAATTAAACTCTTGATCTGTAGTAATTTAAGTCGATTCATAGGTGAGTGGGCTAAACTAAATCTTGGGAATTGGTTTAAGTAATTAAAATTGAGTTCTAATTTCATCAAATGAAATCGGGCAAGACTAAAAGGTCAAATACTTAGATGTCCCAATATTTATAGGCATATCTAAGTTGGCTTTCGGCCGACAGATGCAAGATTTCGTGTGACAATTAAAGAACAATTCTAAACACATGAAAACCTTTTATCCCAAAGACCTTTCCACTCAGGAATTTCACGGATTGCTTCAAGGAAGTATTGCGCCTAGGCCAATTGCGTTTGCCAGCACCATCGATAAAGCCGGAAATGTCAACCTTAGTCCATTTAGCTTTTTTAACCTCTTTAGCACTAATCCGGCTATTTTGATTTTTTCTCCTTCCAGAAGAGTTAGAGACAATACGACTAAGCACACGTTGGAAAATGTATTAGAAGTACCTGAGGTAGTCATTCATGTGGTTCATTACGGTATGGTGGAGCAGATGTCCTTAGCTAGTACGGAGTATGGAAAAGGGGTGAGCGAATTTGAAAAGGCTGGACTTACGCCGGTACCCTCGCTTGAAGTTAAACCTCCTCGGATAAAAGAAGCTCACATTGCTTTTGAATGCAAAGT
>JBLGAM010000216.1:0-3585 GCA_047612305.1 Planctomycetota bacterium
TTACCTTAGAAGAAATGGTTAAACGGGCAAAAGATCGTTCTCCTTCGGCTTTGAGGGCTCTTACTCGTAAGGAAAATAGCTATTGGCAATACAGACTATTTAAATCCAATTACAATCCTCAATTGCGTCTAAATGGCACAATTCCCAGTTATTCGCAAGCATTCAACAGTATCACTCAGCCGGATGGTTCGATTGAGTTTTTGCAGGTACGGCAGAACTTTATGGATCTGGAGCTAGGACTTCAGCAAGTGATTTCTCCTACTGGAGGGATTGTTTCGGTGAATTCTTCCACAAATCGGTTTGATAACTTCCTAGCTGGTCCTGGCCAGCCACAAACCAGGTTTTCAGGAGTACCGGTTAATGTCAGATTACAGCAGCCTTTTTTCGCCTACAATCCTTATAAATGGGACAAAAAAATTCAGCCTTTGGTTTTTGAAGAAAGTAAAAGAGAATTCGTACAAGAAATTGAAGAGGTTTCGTATTTCACTACACAGTTGTTTTTTGATTTTTTGATCGCTCAAGTCAATTTTGATATTGCGACTATCAATTTGAAAAACACGGAAGAAATATTCTCAATAGAAAATAAACGCTATGAGATCGGAACAACTACCGAAGATCGATTACTTCAAATCGAGCTTCAGGCGCTTCAAGCCAGGCAGGATCTTGCTCAAGCGAGGCTGGATCTTGAAGGCTCATCATTTGCTGTTAATTCATTTATTGGACTTAATCAATTCTCAAGAATAGAGTTGCTTGCTCCATTGACTATTCCAGATTTCGATGTCGATGTGGAACGAGCAATAGAATTAGCTTTTGCTAATCGATCAGAGGCATTGGCCTTTGATCGACGAAAGTTAGAAGCAGAAGCATTGGTAGCCCAAGCCAAGGGACAGCGGGTCGGAGCTCAGCTTAATGCGAGCTATGGTTACAATAATGCCGCTTTCAACTTTTCATCTCTCTACAATCGGCCAAATACTCAAGCGCTGGTGAGTTTGGGCTTCTCTGTACCTATTTTGGATTGGGGGAGAAATAAGGCACGTATGTCTCAGGCTCAGGCAAATCAGCGACTAGTCGAGTACACTGTAGAGCAAGACATTATAAATTTTGAGCAGCAAATATTTACAAAAGTTAAAAATTTCATTATGATGAAAGATAGACTTAAGGTGACAAAGTTATCAGATCAGGTAGCTCAGCGAAGATATGAGATTGCGTTGAAGCGGTATCAGACAGGGAATGTTACAATCACGGATCTTAATATCGCTCAAAATGAGAAAGACTCTAATAAAAGAGCCTTTTTCAATTCGTTGAAGGATTATTGGATGGCTTACTATGAGCTTAGAGCACTTACGCTATATGATTTTGAGAATCAGGTATTACTTTATGTGCCAGAGGATGAAAACTAGTTAACCTATTTGACCTGCATCTTTTAGATATTTTTCTAGCTTTTCAATGTCTTTGGTCTGCTTTTCAAGCGCCTTAGTCATCTTCTCTACATCATTTGGGCTAAGCTTACCGATAGAATTTTCGTTTTGAAATTTCTCTAAATTCTTAACATGTTTTTCCTTCAACTTTTCAATTTCCTCTCGATTATTTTCCAGTTTAATCTTGGACTTTTCAATCTTAGCATGCTCTTTAAGTGCTTTTTGTCTACTGTCGTTGCCTCATTTAAGACCTCTTGTGCATAAGTAGTTCTGGGGATTAATAAGAATAATCCTCCTAAAAAGAGTGCTCCAAAAATAATTTTTAGTCTTAATTTTTATTGTCCGAACTCTCTGTTGAGTTTGACTTTGGGATTCTGCTTGATTTCAATAAGGCTTCCTTGATAATCCACTCCAATTGACCATTGGTACTTCTAAATTCATCAGCAGCCCATTTCTCCACTGCCTTCATCATTTTCTCATCTAGTCGTAACGCAAAGGCTTTCTTTTTCATCATTTTATTTTTCCTTCCAGCTTGATAGGTATTCTTCCAGCTCTTTAGCTCTCATAGTTCCTATCATGATTTTTTTTTTCTCCCCTACATCAAATAATAATCCCTGATCACCTATAATGCTATAGGCTTTGGTTGTTTTATTCCCCTTTATTCCCCATCCACCGTAGTCTATGACCGGACTATAATTGATTACAGTAACAGTTTTAATCGATTCCTTTGGGTATTTTCTCCATGATCCAATGAATGGGAAGTATTTAAAAGAAATCCCATTCTGATCTATTCGGGTTTCCAGCCTCAAATTGAAAATAAAAAGAAAAATCAAAGTCATCGTGCCCAAAACTACAGTAAGGGGGAAACCCATTTCGGCTTTATCCTCTGCTTGTAAATAAAGGGTGAGCAATAGGATAATGGTCGGTAATTCGATAAGTATAATTAAATATAAGACCCAAGTACCCCGATAGGATTGAACTTCTTTATAAACTTGATTTGCCATGTTATTGATGAAATGTTCCTACGTTTAGTACCGGTGTGGCGCTTCTGTCTGAACAAAGAACCACCATAAGGTTGGAAACCATCACTGCTTTTTTCTCATCGTCGAATTCGATAATATTTTTTAGTTTTAGATCAGATATTGCCATTTCTACCATTCCTACTGCGCCTTCCACTATCTTTTGACGTGCAGCCACTATAGCTGTGGCTTGCTGACGCTGGAGCATGGCAGATGCAATCTCAGAAGCATAAGCTAGGTGGGAAATTCGAGCCTCAATGACTTTGATCCCAGCATGATTCAACCGATCGCTGATCTCTCGCTCAAGTGAGTGATTTACTTCTTCTACTCCTGAGCGAAGAGTTATTTCTTCATTTTCTGCTTCAAAATCATCGTAAGGATACAGTCCGGCCATTTTTCGAATCGCTGCGTCAGATTGCAGATGAACAAAATTCTCATAATCATCCACATCAAATGTTGATTTAAAGGTATCGTCCACCTGCCAAACCACGATTGTACCTATCATGACAGGATTTCCGATTTTATCATTGACCTTAACCGGTTTGTTTTCAAAATTCCGTACTCGAAGTGAAATCTTTTTCTTGGTCATAAATGGATTAACCCAAAAGAAACCACTTGCTTTGACGGTTCCTTTGTAGTCCCCAAAGAGTAAAAGAACCATGGCCTTGTTTGGTTCGACGATAAAGAACCCAGGTAGGCCTAGGAAGAATAGAAATACGGCCCCAAAACCCATTATAAGTTGTTCGCCAATAAAACTGAAAATGGCAACTGGGATTAAGCCTAGGATTATTAGGACAAGAATATATCCAGAGAGTGGTTTGATTATTTTTTCCATGTCAATATGATGTTATAATGATATCATATTGAATTACGGGATTTAATTTTAAACATTCAACTTCTTTCAAAAAAAAAGTCCTGAGAGCTCAGGACTTTTTGAAAAATATCATTTTATTTTTTCTTTTTGAAGAGGGAATCCACAAATTCTTTTCGGTTGAAAATCTGTAAATCTGTCATTTTTTCACCTACTCCAATGTACTTTACCGGGATTTTAAATTGATCAGAGATTCCTATTACGACGCCACCCTTTGCAGTTCCATCTAGTTTTGTGATGGCCAAAGAAGTGATTTCAGTTACTTTTGTAAATTCCT
>JBLGAM010000217.1:0-3553 GCA_047612305.1 Planctomycetota bacterium
GATGATCGGTCAAGATTTTAATAATTGATTTCTTTTCCAGAGGAAGTAAATACACATTATCCGCTGTCACTGGGTCCGTCATGATCGTCGCCGGATTGGAGTTAATCAGTGTGACTTTTACTCCTTCCTCACGAAGAGAACGAGCCGCTTGTGAACCTGCGTAATCAAATTCGCAAGCTTGACCGATAACGATGGGACCAGAACCAATTAGGAGAACGTGCTTGATGCTACTGTCTTTAGGCATTAGAGAGAGAGGTTGTAGAGAATTTTTTACTTGAGTCCAAATTGGGTCAAAATTATAAAAATAATCTAAAGGGGCACGGTAAAACCTGATTTAATCACTAAAAAAGCGCTAAAATAAAGTCATTCATTTTATAATATGTAAAATGGTCCTTAGTTAATGGTCCGGAAAATTATTATTATCCGAAGGAAAACGCTCCTAATCATCATCAGAGCTAAATCCTCATCCCCCTTTTAGGACACTTTGAATATCCAATGCCAAATGGTCCGTAGCCAAATAAGCATTGCCTGAGATTATACTAAAATCTATTCGATAGGCTGAACCCGTTGCGCTTGCTGGATTTAGGGAAATGCCATAGACGTCTGCGTAGCGATCTACATTGAAGCCTGCATAGGATTGGGCAACAGACTGAATAGAAAAACAAAAGGATCGAAAACTAATATTTTATTCTATTTTTAAATCGTAATTAATTCTTGGTAAGTCCTATCTGGAGCTTCACTTTTTCAGCATTAACCAGCCCCGAGGATCGACGATTGGCACGCTTTTGCTATTGATCAAAAGTGGTTTTTCACCCAACATCACTGTTTTTATACCCTTTTCTGTTTTCAGTTCAACAGGCAACTGGAAGTCAATTCCCTCTAGAGAAACTTCGAAGCCTTTCTTTCCCTTTTTTGAAATTTTCACTTCAGGAATATCAGTCGTATAAAGATATAGTTCGAAAAAACCTTCAAGGTCCTTTCCAGAATATGATTTGACAAAATCGATAAAATCACGGGTATTGACTTGGTTTTTGTAGGTAAATTTTGCGTCCCTAGCGAAAGCTTTCAGCATCGGAAAGAACACATCGTCACCGAGTACCCAGCGCAAAGAATGCATCACAAAAGCTCCTTTGGTATAAATTTCTGAATGATAGGCTTCCTCTTCGGTGCTGTTTATTGGACTTACTACCGGTTTGGAATGTGTGATTTGACTCAAGGTATTTTTGGCATTCTTAAAATACGCATCTTCCCCTCCGTGCTCCCAATAAAACATCCAATCTCCGAAAGCAGTAATCCCTTCATGAATCCAGAAATCCGCCCAATCCCCTACTGAGACATTATTGCCAAACCATTCATGGCCTAGCTCGTGGTGCAATAAATTATCATAATTGACCGAACCCATTTTGACAAATCGGTAGTCATTTCCATACGCATTGATGGTCTGATGTTCCATTCCGAGGTAAGGAGTTTCGACTATGGCGATTTTATCGTTTGGCCAGGGATATGCGCCAAAGTATTTCTCATGAGTTTCGGTGGACACCTTTAGTACTTCTAGAATTTCCTGTGCTTTGGCTTTATTTTCTTGTAATACCCAAACATGCATTGGAACCTCCACACCAGAAACTGATTTGAAGTTCAACTGCTCTTCATGAAATATCCCCATGGTGAAATTGATCCCGTAGTTATTGATCGGATAATCTGTCCTCCAATAATACGTCAGCTTTTCCCCCTCCCGCTTTATCTCATCCAGGCGCCCATTAGCCGCGACGAAGTAGGGTTTGGGGACAGTAATAAACAGATCTACTCCTTCTGATGCTTCAGAGGAGGGATGATCCAAAGCAGGCATAAAAATCTTTGCGCCTTCTCCCTGAGAGGAAAGCCCCATCCAATTATTCCCCAATTGATCTATTTCCCAGGTAAATCCACCTTCCCAAGGCGGATTGGGAGCGATTGGAGTTTTTCCCTCATAGAAAATATCGACAGCATCACAGGTACAATCAATCACTCGAATATCTAAGAGGTCATTTTCATGGGAAAATTCAACTTCAGTACCATTCATCTGCACACTGCTCACCTGATATTCATCAATAAGATCCAATCGAAGCAAGTCCAATTTTTCCATCGCAGTGAAAGTCACAGTACTTTTCCCTTTGATCGATTGGGTTTCAGGAAAAAGCTCCAATTCCAATCTGTAATGCTTCACCTCAAACTTTGCCTGCACAGAGTTGATCGGACCACCCCAATCCCAATTTTGTGCAAATCCAACTGACACTAGACTAGTTAAAATAAGCGTTGTAAAGAGAATATTTCGCATGGAGGTTATTTTGATTTAAATGAAACCAAGGATAAAAAACCCAATCTCTTGGGCCCAATGGATTACTGGTTGGCAGTTCGGTTCTTCAATTTCCCCGGAAGATCATGAAGTTTTTTCATTTTCATAGAAAGTAGAATGGCAATCACTCCCAATAAAATGAAAATCAAAGCGGTAATCGTCACCAAGGTCATTCCCACAAAACCTGGATTCCAAATCAAAAGAAAAGAAAGTACCAATCCAACCAAACTCAGGTACAGAATGGAATGATATTCCGAGCCCATTTCTTTAAACTTAGAAGCAAAACTGATTCCTGAAATTGATCTGAACATCACTCCAAAACCAACATAAAGAGGCAGTATAATCATTGAAAGTGTAGGATTAGAAATAAGCAAGAATCCTATCAAGGTACTGAGTATGCCGGAGCCAAAAAACCAGCCCCAATGGTCCAGCTCTTTTCGATTACTAAGTGCGAAAGCAATTTCTGTAATTCCTGCTGCGAGGAATGAAATACTGAAAAATGTGGCCAAAACGAGGTATGAAGCTATTGGGGTTCAGAAGACCCAAATTCCAAGAAGAACGAAAATCACTCCGATAACAGTCCCCAGATACCAGTGATTAATCGCTTTCCGAATCGATTTTAATGGTCGCGCCATAATGTTTAAGTTAGTTCGTTTCTTTTAGTTTAATAAAAAAACCTGAAGACTGGAAAACTGTATAAAACAAAAAAACCGCACTAAGGCGGTTTTTGATTAATCTTCAGTATAGTTGAAGCTGTCAACTTGCTCCTTTACCCAATCTTGATATTTCCAAGTTCTAAATTCGATCCAGTCGTTTTTATACTTTGACTCTTCAATCTGGAACTTAAAACCCGTGATTGGTTTTGGCTTGCTCAGCACATTGACTAAGTCTTCGGCTAACGCTTTTTCCTTCACTTTTCGATCCACAAAATCCTGCATCATCTGATGCTCTTGAGCGGGCTCCATTTTAGTGAATTCAATATAATTGTCAGGATTTTCCTCTATTGCATCCAGAATATCTTCCTCGTCTGGAGTAAGATCGTAGTTAAAGTAGTCTTCATCGTCTGGCATCTGGTATATTTTCTTTTTATCTATCTGATAAAAGCAAATATTTCCTTTCATGGTTTGGTGAGCAAGTTGCTCAACCTCTTTTTCTGTAAGCGAAAGCATTCGTGATTTAAAAAGGTTACGGAAAAATTAAATATGTCCTATTTATTCTGGG
>JBLGAM010000218.1:0-3400 GCA_047612305.1 Planctomycetota bacterium
GTATATTGAGTCTGGGAAAACATCCGACGGTGAGAAGTCAACGACGGAATATGATTGAAATAAATGTTTAACAGTTAGGTAAAACGGTCAACGTTTTTTAGGCATTAACACCTGCTATCTTCATACTGCCAACTGAAACTACTCAGTCTACCTCGAAAATCAATTTCATCGTAATCGAAGCAGTTTTATTTTTGTCGGCAGTATTAAATGTACCTCCCCAAGAATAGTCTTCGCCGGAGTTTTGACCCGTGATTTGGAAGATCCCCATATTTGCAGATATCAGATCACCAAGGCTGCCTTTGGAGTTTTCTGAGATTCGCAAAGCTCGAATGGTCGCATCTTCTGTAGCTTTAGCGATCATTTCTAGTTTGAGAGATTCAAGCTCGGTGTAGTAATAACGTGGAGTTTGGGAGTAAAATTTAATTCCCTGGTTCAATAGCTCAGTGATTTCTCTTGAAATTTTCTCGACTTTCTCCACCTCTTTTGATTCAATTTTCAGTGATTGATTCAGTTGGTATCCGGTGAAAGTTTGGCCGAGAAAGTGACCGTCATTGGAATAGTTTTGCTTATACTGAGGAGTGGTGGTAACCGCATTGAAGACGAGTTGATTCTCAGGAATGCCTTTGGATTTCAAATAGGTGGTAACCGCTTTTTTATCGGATTCTAGATCAGAATAGGCTGAGGTTAAGTCTTTGCTTTCCCTACTAAAATTTCCCTCCCAGACGATCAGATCAGAAGTGAAATTACTCTCACCTAGACCTGTGACATTTATTGTCCCCTGTGGGCGATTTCGATTAATGACTGCATTTCCTAGAATAAATGCAGCAATGATAATGGCCAATGCAAATAGAATAGCTGTAATGTTCTTTTTCATATGATTATAATTTGCTTTTCAATTGTCACATGGAATCTCGCATGGTTGTCTCGAAAGCTTTCGGGACATCCCAATGTGTGTCGCTTGCGTCTTACTCGATTTCATTTGGTAAAAATTAGTCTATTGAAAATAAGAATTTGAAATCATGGAAACAAAAAACCCGCCTTTATGGCGGGTTTTAAGAAGGTTTAACCTGATTAGATTTACAAAACGCGCTGCTTAAATTCCTGTGATTTTGGATTCTCCAAATCAATCAAATAGCCGTTGATCACTGCATATTTTAATTTTCCATCGGTCGCTAGAAAGAAATTAGGAGTAGCGCCCGTCATCCAACCACGACTTAGTTTTTCGGTGCTAGCCAAAATATTTATCGGGAATTGATGGAGGGTATTTTTGGCAGTGTTTTTCACTTTTACGGCTAGATAGCCATCTTTAAGAAGTTCCAGCGCTTTTGCTTCTGTGATTTGATCGATCGATTCAAAGGTGCTCTGATAGACTTTCCCTTCTGTATAGCGCATCCCTGTAGCATCCAGACATTCGATTCCAAAAAACACCTGCATATCACCAAGATCTTCCACTGAAGAATTCATATAATAAGTGCTTCCAGCAGTCACATCTCTTCTTCTAATCGCTAAATCGACCGAATGGAATTTTCCACTAACCGGAACTTCCACTTCTTGAAGTATCAAATCCATTAGCTGAAGATCATTATCACCAATAGCGAAATACTGCTCGGTGGTATAGTGCTCGTAGCCTTTGGTTGCGATCTGATGAAGGGCATTCAGAATGATTATGAAATTCAGCTTGCGGATATATTGCTTCTCTGGATCGTCAGTATATCCTCCCGACTCGATTAAGATAGTGCTCGTTCCCCATTTCTGGATATTATCCCCAAAAGCTCGAGGCTCGAATGTGTCATCGTATTTGCCTACTTGTCCGGGGATTACTTTTTGAAGCACTTCATTCATTCCTGCGATGGTCTGCATGGCTCTTTTTCGAACATCGTTGATCTCTGTCGCTTCATTATAAGCTGGTGCCAAAACTGAAATAGTCGCTTGCTTTGGCGTGTTGTGTATATTGTAGTAGATCTGCTGATCGTGAAGATTGAACCCAAATTCTGGTTCGAATTTGTCTCGTGCATTTTTGAGGATTTGCGCCTCTGGCGAAATTTGGGAGACTGCATCCCGGTTGAGATCAATGTCTAGCGCATTTCTTCGCTTAAAAGCTTCCGCTCCATCAGGGTTGATCATTGGAATGAATTTAATCTTAAGCTGATCCTTCAAAAGCGCACGTAATTCATCATACCCATCACCGCTGCCCTTGAGGAAATTGAAAAGATCAAATAAGGACATCGTTGCGGTACTCTCGTTACCGTGCATTTGAGACCAAAGCATTACCTTCGTTTTTCCTGTACCCCAATCCAAGGAAGAAACACTTCGCCCTTCAATAGATTCTCCAAGTTTTTCCAGCTCAAAGGCATCAGCATGTTTCTGGATCAAAGGTTGGAGGTCAGCATGTTTGAATCTTCTGTGGGTAATTGCGGATTCTCTATAGCGCTCCTGAGCAGCTTCCAAAGCTGAAATTGAAAGCGGCTCGAAAGTCTGTGCTACTGCAGTTTTATTCCCAGTATTAACTAGGAAAATCAGCAAAAAAAGACTAACGTAAGGCTTAAGGACTGATTTCATGAATCTTTGTTTTCACAGTAATTTATTTGTAAATCTAGCCAACTTGGGAGGGAAATTCCTCTTATTTTGCGTTAAATTCAGTATTTATGGCCATCAAATTATCCTATATAGTAAAGGACCTTCCTTTAAAACACACCTTCACTATTGCACATCAAAGCCGTGATGTACAAGATACGCTGATCGTAAAACTGGAAGATGCAATTTTTCATGGCTTAGGAGAGTCGACGACCAATCCTTTCTATGGAATGACGATTGGTAATATGATTGAATGCATCGAAAAAATCAGGCCAATTGTTGAAAATGGAGCTTGGGAAACACCTGAACAGTTGTGGGAACTGGGCAGGGAAATTTTCAAAGATAATCCTTTCGCTCAAAGTGCCTTAGATATGGCGGCATGGGATCTTTACTCGAAGCGTAAGGGCAAAAAGCTGTATGATTTATTAGGCTTAGATCCTAAAAAAATCCCGTTGACTAATTTTACCATCGGAATAGATACCATCGAGAAGATGGTTTCCAAAATGAAAGAAGTGGACTGGCCGATTTATAAAATTAAGCTTGGAACGGAAAATGACTTGGAAATTATCCGAGAACTTCGAAAGCACACCGACTCGGTATTTCGAATTGATGCCAATTGTGCCTGGACAGCAGATCAAGCGATTGCCTATTCGGGCGAGCTGAGCAAGCTTGGGGTAGAATTCATGGAGCAGCCACTTGGAAAGGATGATCTGGAAGGTATGCGTAAGGTTTTTACAGAAAGTAAGTTGCCTGTAATGGCAGACGAAAGCTGCATCGTCGAATCAGATGTTAAGAAATGTCACGGACTTTTTAATGCCATCAATGT
>JBLGAM010000219.1:0-3341 GCA_047612305.1 Planctomycetota bacterium
AAATTAAAGTATTGGCGGACTTCATTAAATGCACTAATCTTCCGTTTAGCCAGAAACCCGCATTACGTATAGGTTTTGTTGTGCTTTCGTTTTTATTTCTTCCAGAATTGCCAAGCCTTTTTGTTCCCATTGTCCTTCCAATTTTTATAGACACTATCAATCTTGTTAGCCATTACAGCGTAGTTTTTCCAAGTGTTTGGAACTTCATATAATGATTCAAAGTCAGTTCCTAAAATTTTCTCATAGTCATCAATATATTATCCATAAGGTTCTTCAAGATCAATCGGGTTTTGATAGTAGTTCTTGGTAAATTCTAATCCTTCTTCGCTAAGATCGTCAGCCCAAAATTTCTCATCACAATGCTCAAATAGAAAATCTCTTCCGTTGATTTTTTTGGTCTTGACATCCTCAATCCTTTGTTTAGAATCCTACAGGTGCATAGTCCCGATTAAATCATTATCAATTATACAATTTATAATCATGCCAATATGTGTCCCTGCATTTTCTGTTGGTAACCCCTTTGGATAATCTCCTCCATAATGCCAATCGGCTCGGTCAATACTTGCCATTTATTTTCTTTCTATTAATGAAGTACAACATAATATAGGCTCAATTGCGTCTATTTCTCATATCTCTAGCTTGTCTAATGGACTAATAATCTGATTAAAGCCCTTTGTTATAATATGAGTATAAATCTCTGTAGTCTTTGAACTTTCATGTCTCAGCAAATTTTGAATATACCTAAGGTCGGTTCAATTTTCAAGTAGATGAGTGGCAAAACTATAACGCAGCGTGTGGACAGTCACATGCTTTTTTATTCCCATTTTTTCCAAAGCGACTTTTAAAATATTCTGAATGCTCAGAACTGAATATTGGACAGGATATTCTTTGGTACTTCCAGCGCCTTCAAATAACCAATGACTTGGTTGTTCAACTTTAAAATAACTCCTTAGCAGTACCAAAAGCTTTTTTGAGAGTATGGCATACCGATCCTTCTTCCCTTTTGCCTGCTCCACTCGAATCTGCATCCGCTCAGAGTCAATGTCTTTTATTTTGAGATTGATCAATTCATTTATCCGTAATCCAGCTGAATAGATGGTGCTTAGAATTGCCCGATGTTTAATGTTTTCTACGCTTTTTAAAAGTTGAAGGATTTCTTCTTCACTGCACACAACCGGCAGGGTTTTTTCCTCAGGCGGACGTTCCACAAAGTAAAGTTTTCTCCGTCCACCTAAAACTTTTTCAAAATAAAATTTTATTGCATTGATTGCTGAATTTTGATGTGAGGTAGATTCTTTGCGCTCGGTAACCAAAAACCTTGAGAATTTCACCACATGATGCTCTGAGAGACTATCCAAATCCTCCTTGGGAAGTGATTGATAAATTCTTTGAATAGCGGGACATAAGACTTGATGGTTTTGGGGCTATACCTTAAATCCGTTAGCGTGTCTTTATAGGCAATAGGGCGTGATTTATAATGAATACCATTTTTAGAGGAAAGTCTTGAAATCCAATCTCGTTTTGGAGCTTCCTCTTCTTTGAGCAACTTCAAGCCATTGCTACTGCAAAACTTTTCCATCTCACCTTCAAACTGCTCAGAATAGGGTATCGTCCACCATTTATTTTTTGCATCCCAGTGGTGATAGGGAATAGTCTTAATATGCTTGATTAGCTCTGTGAGGTAGCCAAAAAGCAGTTTAATCCGCTCTGAATTGGTTTGGGTCACCAAATCATGATCTTTCTGGAGCAAAGAATGTCCTTTTAAATTGATAGGAATATCTCCGGATTTGGTGATCGAATGAACCCGATTCCCGAAACAGGCGAGGAGCCTTTCTATATTCCCAGGATAGTGAGGAATCTCCCAAAGAAAAGTTTGTTTATTCCATCTTACATAGGGGATAGTTCTAACTAGAGAGATGTCCTTCTCATTTTTCGGCATTTCGAGTAGAATTTTCCTGCCAATGACCTGGATTGAAATCAAGTTTTCGCCCATATTTCTAAAAAATTAAGCCTACGGATAACCACTAGGTTATTAAATGTAAGTTTTAATCAGTTAAAAAAATAGGAAAAGCTTATTGTCGCGGAGAATTTCTGCGAATTCTTCGCTTAAAAAAGTTTCTAGACTTATAGTTAAAGACAAGTCTGAAAGAAACTAAGTGTACGATAAGATCGAATTAGTCCCGATCATCTCCCGCGGTATTGACTAGCTCATTGTAGTCGTCCATATCCATTCCTTTGCTGAATCTCCTCAGGTTGTAAGAAAAACTCAACATAAAATAGCGACTGAGTACATTGGTCTCCACATCCTCAATGTAGATATCGGTCACATTTCTTCTAACATTTGCATTTTGCCCCAACAGGTCATAGACGTTTAAGGATATCTCACCGCGCTGATTTTTGAAAATTTTCTTTCCCACACTCATATTCATCAAAAGAAAATTATTGTCAAATCCGGCAGATAGCCCAGTATTGACTTGGTGATTTAAGTCTAGTCGGTAAATCAAACCTTCCCAAATAATCCAGCTCAAGTTCAAACGCGTACGCTGATTAAAAAACTTATTATCTAGCGCTGGATTCAGTGTATTGTTGACATTATTCCAGGAAAAACGAGTGGAAACATTGAAGTCAATTTTATCGCTGATGTTACTACCTATTGATACACCCGTGCTGATTCGATTCGAATTATTGAAACTCAATTGGCTATTGACTTCCCCCGGACGCTTGTTGTAGCTCAAACCGCCATACACATTCATATTGGATTTGATAAAGCCCAGCGGCATTCCATAACTCACCCAAGATCTGAAGTCTTGATAACCATCCAGATTCACTGGTCTGAAAAGTTGAGATCCTTTTTCAAGAATGATTCCACCTGGAAGTTCTGTTGGTTCTTCCGCTATAAATGAGCTATTGGCGATCGTATTAGCTACGATTTGAGATTGGGCAAAAATAAACCAAGATCGATCGGTATCAGGATTTCTACTTCTTAATCGGAGTCGAATTCGGTTAGAATAGGACTGATTCAAATTTGGATTTCCAGTTCTGAGTTGCAACGGATTTGAATTATTAATAGCAGTTTGCAACTGCTGAACTGATGGTGCGTCTACATTTGTATCGTAGTCGATTTCCATATTGGTAAACTCAGTAAACTGATAATCAAATCTGACGGTAGGTAAAAAACTTTTGAATACTCGATCTAACTGAAAAGGTGCGGGGAACAGTTGACTATTGTCCAGTCTAGCATGTTGAAATTGACCTTCAACCTGAACTTGCAATTTTTCCAGCTTGTATTGATAGCCCAATTCCAATTCCTGAGTCAGGTATTTACTTCCAAAGGAATTACT
>JBLGAM010000220.1:0-3314 GCA_047612305.1 Planctomycetota bacterium
GATTCGGTAATTTTTGGTTTTTCGGGAGAAAAGCTAAAGATTCTGATTTTGGAATACCATAATACTGGCACTTTTGCACTTCCTGGTGGATTTATCCGAAAAGATGAGCCGCTAGACATAGCTGTCAAAAGAGGCTTATCCGAACGGACAGGAATCGATGAAATATACTTGGAACAATTTCATACGTTTGGCTCATTAGAGCGATCAAATCCTGAAGTTATGCGGAGAATTTTTGAAGCTCAAGGAATTCGTGCAGATAATCAATGGATGCTTGGGCGATTTGTCACGGTGGGATATTATGCATTGATCAACTATGATACGGTTAGCCCCAAACCTGACGCCTTATCCGATTCTATCGGATGGTACAATTTTGACTCGCTACCGGAATTGATGCAAGATCACAATCAGATTGTAGAGAAAGCCCTTGAACATCTTCGCGATCACCTCGATCAAAAACTTTTGAGTTTTAACTTACTTCCCGAATTTTTCACGATGAAAGACTTGCAGCAAGTCTATGAAGCAATTTTGGGCGAAAATCAAAACCGAGCAAATTTCCAAAGAAAGATGCTCGGTTCAGGGGTTTTGGAGCGCCACGAGAAGCTTTATTCAGGCGGTTCTCACAAGGCTCCTTTTTTATATAGCTTCAGAAAAGGGAGATCTGATAGTTAAATCAGTTTAAAGGTTGTGTCAAAATGGAGATTACCGCATGAATTCCTTCTTTGTAATTCCCTAACCTCAAATTCTCATTCGGGCTGTGTTGATTATTATCAGAGTTTACAGTTGGAATAGTTACTGCGGGGATTCCCAAGGCATCCACAAACGGAGAAATAGGAATGGATCCACCGGAAATACGGATTTGAACTGGATCTTTCCCGTAAGCGCGAACCATGGCTTTACGCAGCCAAGCTCCAGCATCTGAATCCATAGAAGTTCGGAAAGCCTGATATGAAATAGATTTCGTCATTTTCACGATTTTAGGGTATTTAGCACGTTCCTCATCGGAAGGGTCATGATCTAGCACGGTGAATCCTTGACCTTGAATATGTTTTTCGATCAGAGCAAATAGGCGATTGGGATCAGACTCAGGAACCAATCTAATGTCTAATTCCGCCAAAGCTATATCAGGTACTATCGTTCTCGCTTCTGGGCCTACCCAGGCTGAGCGCATTCCTTTAATATTCATAGAAGGATATTGAATACTTTCCTGATAGGTTTTACCAACTTGGTCTGTTCTACCTAGTCCGAGTCGCTTTTTTATTGCAGCCTCATCATCTGGTACAGCTGCTAAAATTGCCTTTTCAGAGTCAGTGAATTCAATTCCGTCATAATAGCCAGGAATAGTTACCCGGCCCTCCCCATCCTTCATGGAAGCTAAGATTTGCGCCAAAAGAAACCCTGGATTTGGGGCATAGTTGCCATAGTGACCGCTGTGCTGTGGAAGTTTTGGCCCGTAAGTAGTGAGGGTTATTTCGCTGATTCCTCGGGCTCCGTAGCTTAGAGTTGGCTCATTGCTAGTGTGTCTTGGACCATCCATAATCAACATTATATCAGCTGCAAGTTTGGCTTTATAGTCAATTACCGCCTTCGGCAATAGAGGTGATCCTTGCTCTTCTTCGAAATCGAGGATGATTTTCACATTATAATTCGGCGCCAATCCACTTTCTGCTAGTGCATCCCAAGCGGTTAAAAACATAGCAATGGGTCCTTTGTCATCTGAGCTGGATCGAGCATAGATTCGCCAGTCTGGATTGTATTCCGTCTTCAATTTTTCCATCGGGATGATTTCCCAATCGCCTTTGGTATTTTGTGTTTTAAGCACTGGAGTATATGGGTCGGGCTGAAACCATTTGCTGCGATCAACTGCCTGCCCATCTACATGAAAATAAAAAAGGGCTGTTTTGGTAGCTCCGGCCTGTTTTTTTTCAACCAACATAAGCGGAATTCCAGCTGTCTCTAGTCGCTCTACAGTATATCCTCGTTTCGCAAATTGATTTTCGCACCAAGCAAGATTTACCTCAATTTGTTCTGGATAGAATGCATCGTTTGGCATAGAGACGATATCGGTTAATAGGGAAAGTCCATTTTGCCAGTTTTTTTCAGTGAGCTCTTCGATTTTTGCCTGATTAGTTTGCTGAGCAAACGAATCGAAACAGAGCGTTGCAAGGAGTAGAAAAATCAATTTCTTCATTTTGAATTTGGATGGAAATAAGGTTTAAATTTTAAGCAAGCGATAAGATAACAAGAATTAAAAGAGTCAAAAAATTTTTGAGTTATTCGGTCTTTACTCGAAGAAGTACTAAATATTTATTCTTTTTTGGCTAGGCCAAAGATTTTCCCATCAAGGCATTCTCAATCCTTACCTCCTCTCAGTAAATCAAACGCTTGAGGTCGTCGTAATTTTTGTCAAAATCAACTGTCAGTCAATCTATTAAATCTTGACTTCAGGTTCACTGTCCATTTCATCGATAGGCTCGACGATATCTCCACCCATCATTATTTTCAGACTCTGTTTAAGATGGTTCAATATACCCGAGCATTTGCAGATTGGGTGAGCCGATCTGCTAATTGTCTCAGCATTTCAGATTTGTTAGCGTTTCTATCGATTTCATTAAATTCTTCCCAAAGGATTCTCGTTTTGAGAATCTTGCCTTTCGGCTGTTCGCATCGGCTTTCTTCCAGTATGGAGTCTGCAATTTTTTTCAAAAGCATTAGGTTTCTAGAGTTTACAAGCACTTATAAAGCTGTCATGACAGGAAGCACATTTCAAGTTCAATCCCAAAATGACTTGCCCGACATTTTGTGTAGGGTACATCGCTATATGTTGGGATGCATTCACTATTCCTTTCCAGCGTATGCTTTCATTAGTTGCTAAAAGGCACGGTCGATATTTTCTGAATCACTATGGTTTACAAGTTGGAGAAGGTCTTCTTACCTATTATCGACAATAATTCTGCAGACCTGCCATCTATAGAAAGGTCTGCAGCCTTTTTTGAGAATTTGTGGAGACTCTTTTTAGATTTTTCTTTTCACTTGAGATTCGTTGGTTAGAATCCTTAGAGCAATACATATTAAAATCATTTATTTGACTTCAGCAGGCACCTCATTCATAAACTGAATCTCTGAGATACTCATCAAAATCTCATCTCCTTTAGATTTTGGATTTTTGAAGATAAAGTAAACGTCTTGAAAGCCTTGAGTAGGTTGGATTGGTACGTTTGCCCGGTTTGCATTTTCACGTCTCCATTGGATTGGGTCTATTCCCGCAGGAGGCCTGAAGCCCATTTCCTTTTTGCCTATGGTTTGAGATTGTCCGA
>JBLGAM010000221.1:0-3293 GCA_047612305.1 Planctomycetota bacterium
TAGTGGATACATAAGGTTTCGACCAAGACTAATTTTTGATTTTCCATTTCATCTCATGGCTTTAAGTTCTTTGAATAATTCCCTCTCTTTTTCGGTTAGATTTTCGGGAAGTTTAATTGAATAAGTAAGAATCAAGTCTCCGAATTCCCCTTTCTTTTCATAGATAGGAAATCCCTTCCCTTTCAGCTTCACCTTTGTGTCATTTTGAGTTTCGGGAGCGATTTTCAATTTTACTTTGCTGTCAAAAGTATCTGTCAACAAATCCCCTCCTAGTATCGCCGTGTATAAATCCAGCTCAATATTTTTATGGAGGTTATTTCCCATCCGGTGAAAAGCGGTTTCGTTCTTCAATTGAATTTTGATGTAAAGGTCACCATTTGGTCCTCCATTCGCTCCTGGGCCGCCTTTCCCAGAGATCTTTATTGTTTGTCCATTCTATATACCGGCAGCTATGGTCACTCGGATTTTATTCCCACCCACATCTAAGACTTGGGGAAAGTCTTCATAGACATCCCGTAAATTCAAGTTCAGCTCAGCATTCAGATCTTGGCCTTTGTATTTTACGCTTCTGCCCCCTTGCCGAAAACTTGATCCACCACTTCCAAACATTGATTCGAAGTATTCTGAAAAGTCACCCTCAGAAAAGCTTTGACCTGAAGATCCTTGTGGTCTACCACCTTGACCTTGCGTACTTCTTCGTTGCTTTTGTTTGCACTCATATTCTTCCCCATGCTTCCAATCCTTACCATATTTGTCATACTTGGTACGGTTCTCCGGATTGCTCAGAACTTCATTAGCTTCGTTGATTTCTTTGAACTTGCGCTCAGATTCCTTGTCATCCGGATTGACATCAGGGTGATATTTTCTGGCTAACTTCCGATACGCTTTTTTGATTTTTTCAGGGCTGGCTGTTTTTGCCAGCCCAAGAGATTTGTAATAGTCAATAAAATCCATGAGAGATTTTTCTATTGAAGTTTGGATAAACTATTATCTGATTATCCGCAATGATGCTAGTGACCTTTTCTTCTTTGGCTATCTGGCTGGAAGACCGATGACGGGTGACGGAAGTAACAGCATTGCCATTGCTTACCATATACTAAGTCGCTTTTTACCTTTTACTGGTGCAATTGCGGATATACATAAACTATTGAAGAAGAATTGCTATCCTTTTAGCTTATCGTTGAAAAATTTAATGGTCCGTTCCCAAGATAAATTTGCCGCCGCTTCATCGTACCGGGAAGTGGTATTGTTATGAAAACCATGATTGGTCTCGGGGTAGAAATAAGCAGTATTTTCTACACCATTAGCCTTAAGTGCTACTTCATAAGCTGGCCAGCCAGCATTAACACGCTCGTCCAGACCGGCATATTGCAGCATTAATGGAGCTTTGATTTTAGCAGCTTCTTCGGCAGTGGGCTGACCACCATAATAGGGGACAGAAGCTCCCAGTTCAGGGATTCGAACAGCCATCATATTGGAGATCCAACCTCCAAAGCAAAATCCAACTACACCTACCTCTCCTGTGCAATCGGGATGGTTTTTCAAATATTCATAGGCAGCGATAAAGTCTTCGAGCATTTCATCCCGATCTCGCTTGGATTGCATGGCTCTGCCATCATCGTCATTTCCAGGATATCCACCCAGTGGTGTCAAAGCATCTGGAGCAATAGAAATAAAACCCGCTACCGCCGCCCTTCTTCCCACATCTTCGATGTAAGGATTTAATCCGCGGTTTTCATGTACCACAACAATCCCCGGCACTTTCCCTTTCTTATCTGCAGGAATTGAAAGGAGGCCTTTGATTGATCCGCCTCCTTTTGGAGAATTGTACATCACATAGTCTGAACTCAATCGCTCGTCATCCTTCGAAATAGTTCTTGTGCTGACATAGTCAGGCATCATAGCGCTCATTAGCGAAGCCACTGTAATACCACCTACGGCATAGATGGAGAGCTTTTCCACAAAAGTCCTACGGTCAATTTGATTGTGTGCGTATGCATCATAGAGGTCAAAAACCTCCTGCTTGATTTCTTCTTTCTTAAGATAGCTCATGATTAAAATTAATTTAGTTTTGTTTTTTTTAAAAAATCGACTCTTCAATTTATTTAAAATGAATGGTACAAAAGCAAAAATTTTGAAGATTGGAATAAAAACTAGATGAATTTAATCTGTAAGCGATTGCCGGTGAGGGTTTCGGTTTTGGGATAGCTGATTAAAATATTGAGCTCCAATTTGCATTGATCTCTAGTCTAAAGGTTCTATTTTTAGGACAAATTATTCTTTAACTTAACTCGAAATAATCCAGACATGGAAGAAGAGGTAATCAAAGTCAAAAAAGAAAAAACTGATCGTGAACGTCAGACATTTTTTAGAGTGACTTTTAAAAATAATTGTAATCTGCTTCAGATTGCTGATAACAAGGCAAATATAATTATAAGTATCAATGCTCTTGTGATTTCTTCAACGATTGCCATCATCGGATACGGCTCGATTTCTCATGGATTGGATATTAAAAATCCACTTACTTTAATCCCTATTTTACTTTTACTATCAACTTGTTTGGCTTCAACAATTTTGGCGGTTCAGGCTGCGAAGCCAAAGATTATGGGCAAAACTCCTCCTTCTGCTGTAAAGCCAAAATCAAGTATGCTCTTTTTTGGGGAAAGCTCCACCTATACTTTGGATGAATATCTGGTGGAAATCGAGCGAATCCTTCCGTCTAAAGCAGAAATCCATGAGCACATGGGGATTTCACTTTATTATCAAGGGAAAGTATTAAACCAAAAATACAGTCTGCTCCGACATGCATACAATATCTTTATTCTTGGTTTAGTAATCGGGATTCTAACTTTCTTGATGTTTATGACAGTTGGGTGAGGTTCCAAATTAGATTAATTCCCAAGGGGTAAACTGCTAATTTTCTTTAAGGTTACTTACGGGATTGACCTGGGTTGCTTTTACTATTTGTAAGCCAGTACTGATCAATAGAATTGAAACCATAATCGTAGCAGGAATCAAAAAGTGTCCAGCATGTGGGTTAATCTGAAATGCAAACTCACTGAGCCATTGATCCATCCAAAAATACCCAGCAATCCAGGCAAGTAGAACAGCCGTAATGGTCACTTTCATATAATCTTTGTAAATCAGTAAAATCAAAGCTCCCGTTGAGCTTCCGAAAACCTTTCTGACACTGATTTCCTTGAGTTTTTTAGACATGAGGAAGGTTGTCAATCCAATTAATCCAATGGCAGCGATGACTACTGCGATCACCGAAAAAGTGGAATAAGCTTTTG
>JBLGAM010000222.1:0-3263 GCA_047612305.1 Planctomycetota bacterium
ATTCACGTAAGAAAAGACGGGAAAGAGGATGCTCCAACCTTAGATAACATCTTTATTGATGTGGGTGCTAGGACCAAGGCGGAAGTAGAGGAAATGGGGATTCATGTTGGCTGTGTAATCACCTTTCAAGACGAATTAATTGAGTTGAACGGAAAATTTTATTCAGGCAGAGCGTTAGATAACAGAATCGGCGGATACATGATCGCTCAGGTAGCTCGTCGGATCAAGGAGTCCGGCAATAAATTACCTTTTGGATTATATGTGGTAAATGCAGTCCAAGAAGAAATCGGACTGAGAGGTGCGGAAATGATCGCTGAAAGGATCAAACCGAATGTAGCAATCATTACTGATGTATGTCACGATACCACTGCGCCAATGTATAGCAAAATTGCAAGTGGAGATCAAACTGCCGGTAAAGGGCCGGTTTTGACCTACGGGGCCTCTGTACATAAGAAACTGCTTGATTTGATTATTGATACTGCAAAGAAAAAAGAGATTCCGTTTCAGCGATCCGCCGCTTCTCGTAGTACTGGTACAGATACAGATGCATTTGCCTATTCCAATGGAGGTGTACCTTCTGCATTGATTTCATTGCCCCTTAAATACATGCATACTACTGTAGAGACTGCTAGCAAAGACGACATCGAGCAAGTGATCAATTTGATGTATGAGTTTTTGATCGAGTTCGATCCTAGCTTTGATTTTCGATACATAAAATAAATTCCTATCTGTGGAGCACGGGCGAATCTATATTCGGTCGTGCTCTTTTGAAATTTAAAAAAGCGAATATGAATTTTTTTGACCAACTCCATCGCTCCATTTTTATTCCGGCTATTCCTAAGCGAATCATTTCACTTGTGCCATCCCAGACTGAATTATTGGTGGATTTAGGTTTGGAAGAGAATATCGTTGGAGTGACTAAATTCTGTGTACACCCCAAATCCCTTCGAAAGGGAAAGGCGATAGTGGGTGGGACAAAAAACTACCGTTTGGAGTTGATTGATCAATTAAAGCCTGATTTGATTATTGGAAATAAAGAGGAAAATGATCAAACTGGGATTGAAACATTAATGAATAACTACCCAGTCTGGATGAGTGACATCTATTCTTTGGAGGATAGTTTGGATATGATAGTGCGATTAGGCGAAATATTTAAGGTTGAAAAAAAGGCAAAATCAATTTCAGATCAAATCCAAGATGATTTCCTGGAAAAGGTAAAATTGAAGGGGACGGCTGTTTATTTGATTTGGAATACGCCAATGATGGCGGCCGGTACTGATACGTTTATAGATGGAATGATGCCTTACGCAGGATTTGAGAACTTGATTAAAGAAAGCCGTTATCCTGAAATTTCAATAGAAGAACTCCAACAACTTAATCCAGAATATTTACTATTGAGCTCAGAGCCATTTCCATTTAAATCTAAACATTTGAAAGAATTCGAGAATTTTTTGCCCCAGGCCAAAATTGTTTTAGTGGATGGAGAGATGTTTTCATGGTATGGATCAAGATTGTTAGGAGCAAAAGAATATTTTTCAACAATATAGCAAGTGACTAGTCCGCTTACCGCTGGTGAAAAATTCAGGTTTTATCAAATACTTTTCTAAAAATTTCAATTAACTTTTGATCCTGATCATAGGACTATATTTTAATTTCAAACTCTAGATCATCAACAGAGATTTGAAATGTTGGAAATACAGTCAGAAACTTTAAATCAAATCAATAAAATGAAAAATTCAAAAATTGCATTTCTAGCAATTCTGGTAATTGCATGGTCTTGCGGACCGAAAGCTTCGGAAGATTCTATGGAGGAGCTAGTGGGGGTAGAGGCGATAGTGCCAGATAATAGTCTCACTGAAGATGAAAAATCGGATGGTTGGATGTTATTATTTGATGGACAAAGCGCAGATGGTTGGAGAGCATTTAATGGAGACACTTTGCCTTCCAATTGGATCATAGAAGAAGGGGTGTTGAAAGGCCTTGGCGCAACAGGTGGTTCAGATTTTGGTGGGGACATTGTTTTTGGGCCGATGGAATTCGAAGAGTTTGAAATGGAGTTCACTTGGAAGATTTCTCCAGGGGGCAATAGTGGGGTCTTTTATCATGTGGTAGAAGATCCGAAATATAAAGCACCTTATTATACAGGACCGGAATATCAAGTCATTGATCAGCTTGGTTTTCCCGAGCCACTTGAGGCTTGGCAATCTTTAGGCGCAGATTATGCCATGACAGAGCCTGATTATGAAGGAGTGGTGAAGCCAGCAGGTGAATGGAATACTTCGAAAATTATATTTTCTGAGGCAGGATCAAGCTATTGGTTGAATGGAAAGCAGACTGTTTCCTTTGTGCCCTATTCAGAAGATTGGATGGCAAAAAGAAATTCAGGAAAATGGAATGATTTTCCCGACTATAAAATTGCGAGAAAAGGTTTGATTGCGCTTCAGGATCATGGAGATCCAGTATGGTTTAAAAATATTAAGATAAAGAAATTATGAAAAAAGTGGTTTTACTAGGAGTGCTACTTCTTTTGGCTCAAGTAACTTTTGCCCAAAAGAAAGAAAAGTTGTTTAATGGCAAAAATCTAGACGGTTGGGTCATTTATGGAACGGAGAAATGGTATGTAGAAGATGGTTTGATGATATCTGAAAGTGGACCAGACAAAGGATATGGCTATTTAGGCACAGAAGAAGAGTTTGATGACTTTGAGATCACATTAGAATTTAAGCAAGAAGCCAACGGGAATTCGGGGGTATTTATTAGATCTACCGTGGACGGGACAAAAGTTTCAGGCTGGCAAGTGGAGGTAGCTCCTCCGGGTTCAGATACTGGTGGGATCTATGAGTCTTACGGCAGAGGCTGGTTGATTAAGCCTGATCCTGAAAAGGATAAAGCGTTAAAGTTTGGTGAATGGAATAAAATGCGAATCGTGGTAAAAGGAGATAATGTCACTTCCTATTTGAATGGAACTGAAATGGTGAACTTTTCCGACGCGAAAATCGGAGAAGGTAAAGGAGGGGTATTACTTCAAATTCATGATGGTGGAGGAATTAAGGTCTATTGGAGGAACATTGTTTTGAAAAAGTTGTAGAGGACATATTCTATTGTGTCAAGGCCTTTGGGAATTCAAGTTTCCCAAAGGCCTTTGTTTTTTGAAATTCTTCAGCTTCTCTATCAGCTAATTAGAATAAATATGAAGTTTTGTCTAAACCATTCCTTGCCAGAAGAAATAAAAGGGAGATATTTGCACTCCCAAACGATACAGA